>JBJTQT010000221.1:0-7549 GCA_046075745.1 Cyanobium sp.
AGGCCCAGGCCCGCGCCAGGCGCTTTCGCTTGGCCCGTCGCAACGCCCCCAGCCCCTCTCCATCCCGCGCCCCGCATCCCCTGCCCTTCACCTCCACCAGCAGGAGACGCCCCGGTTTACTAAGCACCAGATCCAGCTCACCCCAGCGGCAATGCCAGTTCCTGGAGACAAGACGCCACCCCCGGCTCTGCAGCAAACGGAGCGCTCTCTGCTCAGCCCAGCGCCCCTGACGCTGGTGGGGGGTGGGGGGCATGGATGGAAGACCGGGCCAAGGCTTAACGTTTCAAGTGTTCCCCGCCTAACCCGCCGCAAGAATCCACCGAATCAGTGGGGATCCCAGAGCAGGACTGAAGATGGGGCGGGATCCCGAACCGGATGTTCGGCCAGGCGACCGCAGGCGAGCTAGCCAGATCCCCAAAAAAAGAGTAGGGTCTGAAGGAAATCTTCACAATTAACCAAGCGCGGATGTACACCCTCTCTAAAGCCACCCAGATTTTTCCGGAAACCCTGAGCGCCGATGCCGTTCCGGCCATCACAGCCCGCTTCCGGCTCCTCAATGCAGAGGATCAACTCGCCCTGATCTGGTTTGCCTACCTGGAGATGGGGCAGACCATCACGATCGCCGCCCCCGGGGCTGCCCGCATGCAGTTCGCAGAGCCGGTGCTGAACGAGATCAAGGCCATGGCCTTCCCCCAGCAGAGCCAGGCGATGTGTGATCTGGCCAACCGTGCCGATACTCAGATCGGCCGCACCTACGCCAGCTGGTCCGTGAACATCAAGCTGGGCTTCTGGTATCAGCTTGGCGAGTGGATGGCCGCCGGCCTTGTCGCTCCCATCCCTAAGGGCTACCAGCTCTCCGCCAATGCAGCCTCCGTTCTGAACTCCGTGAAGGCCGTGGAGCAGGGTCAACAGATCACCCTGCTGCGCAATTTCGTGGCCGACATGGGCTTCGACCCCAGCAAGGGCGAGGGGCAACGCGTGATGGAGCCGATCGCCGCTCCCACTCCAGAAGAGAGCCGCCAGAGGGTGTTCATCGAAGGGGTCATCAATCCCACGATCAACGCCTACATGGATCTGCTCAACGCCAACGACTTCGAGGCACTGATCGAGCTCTTCCTCCCGGATGGTGCCCTGCAGCCGCCCTTCCAGAAGCCGATCGTGGGCAAGGAGGCCATCCTGCGCTTCTTCCGGGAGGAGTGTCAGAACCTCAAGCTGATGCCCGAGCGGGGCTATTCCGAGCCTGCCGAGGGTGGCTTCAACCAGGTGAAGGTCACCGGCAAGGTGCAAACCCCCTGGTTCGGTGCGGGAGTGGGCATGAATGTGGCCTGGCGTTTCCTGCTCAGCCCTGAGGGCAAGATCTATTTCGTGGCCATCGATCTACTCGCCTCCGCAGCCGAACTTCTCAAATTCGCCCGTTGACATCCATCACCCGGCGCGGGCTCATGCTGGCTGCCGGAATCGCCTCCTGTTGGCTGGGAAGTCTGCTTCTGCTGCTCCCCACCAGCCGGGGAGACCTCCCTCCCTGGATCGTGGCCATGGCCGTTCTGGTGCGCACCCTGCTCCAGACCGGCCTTTTCATCGTGGCCCACGATGCCATGCATGGCACACTCTGGCCGGAGCGGCCATGGGCGAACAAAGCGATTGGCCAGAGCGCGCTCCTGCTCTATGCGGCACTGCCCTACGGCAAATGCCACAGCAACCATCTGAACCACCACCGTCATCCCGGCACATCCCTGGACCCGGACCATCACCCTGAGGGGCAGTCCTCCCTGATCGCCTGGTTCGGGCGCTTCATGGCGTCCTATCTCTCCCCAAGCCAAATCACGGCCCTGGCGGTCATCTGGCTCGTCCTTGGCGTTCTCACGGCCGCAGAATCCGCCAGCCCGGTGAGCAACGTTCTCCTGTTCTGCACCCTGCCCACTCTGCTGAGTTCCCTCCAGCTCTTCCTGGTGGGCACCTTCATCCCCCATTCACCACCGCTGACTCCCCACAGCCCGCGCAGTCTCTACCTGCCCACCTGGCTCTCCCTGCTGAGTTGCTACCACTTCGGCTACCACTGGGAACACCATGCGTTCCCCCAGCTGCCCTGGCACGCCTTGCCGGATGCCAGGCGCAGAGTCAAGGATGCCTTCAATTCACCCGCCCGATTCGCGCTCCTCTGAACTGAGCGATATGGTGCGGGAAAGCCTTGTGCTGTCCATCCACCTGCTGTCTAAATATGGCCCAGTCAGCTGTTCTCGTCTGGACACCGCAGGAACAGGATATTGCCAGGGAAGCCTTTGAAACGGCCCATGGGCGGGCCGTTAATTCCCTGATCAGCAAGGTCCAGCACCATGCAGCTGGAGTGTGCACTGTGGAGTCCCTCTGGCAGCTTCACGATTTCCTCAGCACGCAGCGCCACGACATGGAGGGACGTTTCGACTTCCGCCTCGATGGCATCCTCTTCGTGTTTGCGAGCTTCGTGAAAGACGGCCTTCTGGCCTTTGACGATCTCGACGGACTGGAAGCGGACAAGCTGGCCAAGATCAAGGCGATGTCTCTGTTCTGAACCTTTCCCTGAGCTCTTAGGGTCAAGAAGATGTACAAGAGCACCATGGTTCCCTGGAAACCAGTCCAGTCCTGGCCCGGTCCATGGCTTCGTCGCCTCGGACTTCTCCTGTCCTCAGGCCTGCTGTTCCTGATGCCGCTGGGCGGAACTGTCAGGGGGACCGCCTTGGCCGCGATGGATTATGCCAAGCAGGTGCTGATCGGTGCGGATTTCCACGGCGCCGATCTGCGGGGTGCCACCTTCAACCTCACCAACCTGCGGGAGGCGGATTTCTCCGGGGCTGACCTCCGCCTCGCCAGCCTCTTCGGCGCCAAGCTGCAAGACGCTGATCTGCGAGCTGCCGACCTGCGGGAGGCCACTCTGGACAATGCTGTGCTGAAGGGCACCGACCTTCGGAACGCCTGGCTGGAGGATGCTTTTGCCTTCAACACCCGCTTTGAGGAGGTGAGCATTGACGGGGCCGACTTCACCAACGTGGACCTGCGCAACGATGCCCGCAAGACCCTCTGCAGCGTGGCAACTGGCAGCCACCCCATCACGCACCGCCTCACCCGAGACACGCTTGGCTGCCCTTGAGGCTTGACGCCCATGACCTTCGATGCCCGCAGCAAGGAACGGCTGGAAGCCCTGGGACGAACCCTGCCGAAGCCCTTGCCGATCCCCAAACCCCAGGACCCCGCGGCGACCCCCGCCCAGGGCGCCAGCGCGGGAAGGAGAACCGGCGAGGCTCGGCACACGCTGGAGAAGGAGGAGGATCCGGCTGAACTCTTCCGTGCCCTGATGAAGGCCAGCCCGGATGGCTCCGTGCCACCCCACCTGCTGGAACGGCTCCGGGAGCTGGAGGGCTCAGCAGTGTCGTCCGAAGCCACACCCCCAGCGCCTGGAGCAACCCCTGGGAAGGGCAGCAGGGTGTCTGCCCCCAAGGGCAAGCCCACCCATCGAAGCGCAACACGCGTCGGGGATGACGCAGACCTCTATGCAACCTTCGCCCAGTTGCTCCTCGAAGACGACATCAGCGACTGAGGCCCGCCAAGCCGGTCAGATGGCACGTCGTGAAGGTCAGTTGGGTGCTGGGGACTCCGGCAGGGAATCGGTGCTGCGGGCCAGGGCCTCATAGAGGGCCAGGCGCCGTCTGAGATCTGCCTGGGCCTGACGCTCCAGCAACCGTGCCCGTTCCGGATCGCTGTAGCCAAGCATCCGAAAACGATTCTCCGCAGCCATCGCCTCCCCAAGGGGCAGGCGAGGTTTGGGGCTGTCGATCTGGAGCGGCGATCGCCCCCCATCGAGACGTTGGGGGTCATAGCGGTAGAGCAACCAGCGGCCGGAGTCCACCGCCAGCTTCTGGTGCTGCATCCCTCTGGCCATGTCGATGCCATAGGCGATGCAATGGGAATAGGCAAGGATCAGGGAGGGGCCCGGATGGCGTTCCGCCTCCAGGAAGGCCCGGATGGTGTGCTCATCCCTGGCTCCCATGGCCACGCTGGCCACATACACCGTGCCGTAGGTGATGGCCATCAGGCCCAGATCCTTCTTCGCGGAGGCCTTGCCAGCGCTAGCAAATTTGGCAACGGCACCGAGGGGTGTGGCCTTGGAGGCCTGGCTACCGGTGTTGGAGTACACCTCCGTATCGAGCACCAGCACATTCACATCCCGGCCGGAAGCCAGCACATGATCCAGGCCCCCAAATCCGATGTCGTAGGCCCAGCCATCTCCCCCCACCAGCCACACACTCGTCTTCACCAGAGCATCCGCCAGATCCAGCAGACGGGCTTCTGAAGAAGTGGCCCGCTCCTCAGCAGGAAGGTGCTCCAGCCTTGCCCTCAGCAACCCCTTCAGCTCCGCCACCCGTTCCCTCTGGGTATGGATGGCAGCTTCATCCTCCTGCGAAGCCGCTCCCTGCAAGAGGAGCTCCAGCAACGATGGGGGCAGAGGATCACTCCCGGGTGAGAGGGGAAGCACAAGCTGTTGCACCGCCATCGCCCGCTGCTGATCAAGGGCCACCCGCAGGCCATAGCCGAACTCGGCGTTGTCTTCAAAGAGCGAATTGCTCCAGGCCGGCCCCCGACCCTCGGCATTCACACTCCAGGGAGTGGTGGGCAGACTGCCGCCATAAATCGAGCTGCATCCGGTGGCATTGGCGATCAACAGCCGATCCCCGAAGATCTGGCTGAGAAGCTTGAGATAGGGGGTTTCCCCACAGCCGGCACAGGCCCCGGAGAACTCGAAGAGCGGTTGCTGCAGCTGCTGCTGGCCGATCCTGTGCTGATTCAATCCAGCCCGCGGCACCTCGGGCAGCTGCAGGAAGAACTCCCAGTGGGCACGGCCCTGCTCCCTCAGGGGACGCTGGGGGGCCATGTTGAGCGCCTTGCGCCTGGGCTCGAGCCGATCACGGGCGGGACACACCTCCACACAGAGCTGGCAGCCGGTGCAATCCTCCACGGCCACCTGGATGGTGAAGCGTTGATCGGCGAAGGCCGGGTCCCGAGCGGCCGTTTCCCTGAAGCCCTCCGGCGCCACGGCCAGGGCTGCGGGGGATGCCACCTTGGCGCGGATCACGGCATGGGGACAGACCAGCAGGCACTTGCCGCATTGCACGCAGAGATCGCTCTCCCAGACCGGAACGGAGGACGCGATGTTGCGCTTCTCCCAGCGGGCGGTGCCGGTGGGCAGGTGCCATCGCAGGGGATGGCACTCACCGGCAACCCATCTCCCCGATGGGCCAGCATCGGGGAGATCACCTCGCGCACGAAGGGCGGTGCCTCCGCCAGTCGTCTGGGGAGGTCAGCGGAGCCCTCATCCACACCCACCGTTGCGGTGCCGGCCTGCGCGTCCAGAGCCTGCCAATCCAGATGTTGGAGCCCGGCCAGGCCCGCATCGAGGGCCTGCAGGTTCATGCGCACCACCGCCTCTCCCTTGCGTCCATAGCTCTTGCGGATGGCCTGGCGGATGTGCTCAAGAGCGGACTCCCGGGGCAGCACCCCGCTCACCGCGAAGAACGCCACCTGCATCACGGTGTTGATGCGTCCGCCCATCCCGGCAGCACGGGCCACCTGATCCGCCTGGATCTGCCACACCTGCAATCCCAGCTCCTGCACGCTGCGTCGCACCTTCTGCGGCAACTCCCGCCAGGTGGTAGCGGGATCAAAGGGACTGTTGAACAGCAGGGTGCCTCCAGGCACCAGCCCTTCGAGCACGTCGAGCTGTTGGAAAAAATCCCACTGGTGCACCGCCACCATGGTGGGGCGGGCGATCAGATAGGGCGCCTGGATCGGCCGCGGCCCGAAGCGCAGGTGCGAGACCGTGAGGGAACCGGATTTCTTGGAGTCGTAGACGAAATAGCCCTGCGCAAAAAGTGGTGTTCCTTCGCCGATGATCTTGATCGTGTTCTTGTTGGCACCCACCGTTCCATCACTGCCCAATCCATAGAACACGGCTCGCACCTCGTCAGGGGCGTCGATGCAGAAGCTCGCATCGATGGGGAGCGAGTGATGGGTGAGGTCATCGTCGATTCCCAGCGTGAAGTGGTTGCGCGGCTCAGCGGCGGCCAGATTGCTGAACACCGCCCTGGCCATGGCCGGCGTGAACTCCTTGGAGCCCAACCCATAGCGACCTCCCACCACCCGGGGCAGGGGGGCATCGCCATGGCTGGATCGCCAGGCCTCAGCGATGGCCGCCACCACATCCAGATAGAGGGGCTCTCCCGTGGCGCCGGGCTCCTTGCAGCGATCCAGCACGGCCACGGCCCGGGTGGTGGCTGGCAGCGCCTCCACGAGACCGTGGGCCAGCAGCGGACGGAAAAGACGCACCTTCAGCACCCCCACCCGCTCCCCCTCCTCGATCAGACGATTCGCCGTGGTCACGGCGGTTTCACAGGCCGAACCCATCAGCACCAGCACCCGTTCCGCATCGGCCGGGCCCACATACTCGTAGGGGTGGTAAGAGCGTCCGGTGAGGGCGGCGAACTGCTCCATCGCACCCCTGAGATGGACGCCGAGAGCATCCATGAAGGGGTTCACCGATTCCCTTCCCTGAAAGTAGACATCAGGGTTCTGGGCCGTTCCGCGCAGCACGGGCCGCTCGGGGGTGAGGGCGCGCTGTCTGTGGGCCCGGATGGCCTCCATCGGGATCAGGGCCTGCAGCACCGCATCAGGGATCGGCTGCACCTTCTGGATCTCATGGGAGGTGCGGAAGCCATCGAAGAGATGGAGAAAGGGCACTCGCGCCGTGAGCGTGACGCAGGTGGCAATGGCGGCGAAATCAGCGGCCTCCTGCACCGAAGCGGACGTGAGGATGGCGCAGCCCGTGCCACGGCAGGCCATGGCATCGGAGTGATCGCCGAAGATCGATAGCCCCTGGGCCGCCAGGGCCCTCCCCGCCACATGCACCACCACTGGTGTCAGTTCCTCTGCCCAGCGGTAGAGATTGGGAAGCATCAGCAGCAGCCCCTGGGACGCTGTGAAGGTGGTGCAGAGGGCACCGGCTTGAAGGGCACCGTGCACCGTCCCTGCGGCCCCTCCCTCACTCTGCAGCTCCACCACCGTGGGGACGTTTCCCCAGAGATTGGCTCTGCCCTCCGCAGCCCAGCCATCGGCCCATTCGCCCAAGGGGGACGCCGGGGTGATGGGGTAGATGGCGATCACCTCATTGAGGCAATAGGCCACACGGGCCACCGCCTCATTGCCATCCATGCACTGCATGTCGCTCACGGCCAAGGCTCCGGCTCCTCCTCCACCACACTGAGGGCAAAGCCCACATGCACCAGCACCTGATCTCCCACCCGGGCCTGGGGCAGGCAGGCCAGGCTCACCTGCTGACGCACCCCCCCGAAATCCACCTCCGCCTGGCGCCAGAGCACCTCATCAGCATCTGCAACCGGCGGCTGAGAGGTGATGGCAAGGATCCGTCCGGCGACGGCCAGGCACATAGCGGCATCAACGGGCTCTGTTTCGGTTATAGGCCGAATGCTGCGGCCTGAACCGCCCAGGCCTGGCCAAGGGCCAG
>JBJTQT010000222.1:0-14275 GCA_046075745.1 Cyanobium sp.
GGCCTTCACCCCCTCAGCGCTGCTGGAGCAGGCCCGGGTCCCCGGCGTGCGCCAGCTGCACATCGCCACCCACGCCAACTTCCTGCCCGGCCAGGCCAGCAACGGCCTCCTCTACACCCCCACCACCGCCCTCAGCCTGGCGGAGCTCGGCCGGGGCCTGCGGGCCCGCGCCAGCACCAGCCCCCTTGATCAGATCACCCTGAGCAGTTGTCTCACCGCCCTGGGGGATGAGCGCAGCGAGCTTGGTTTTGTGGGCATGGCCCTCCAGGCGGGTGCCAGAAGCGGCCTCGGCACCCTCTGGGAGGTGGATGACGCCGCCACCGCCGCCTTCTTCATCCAGTACTACCGCTATCTCAAGCAGGGCCTGCCCAAGGATCAGGCGCTGCAGGCCACCCAACGGGCCTTCCTGCGCCAGGAGGTGCGGCTCGAGGGTGATCGGCTGGTGGGGCCCGATCCCGCCGCCGCCCACCGCCGCACCCCACTGGTGGGCGGTCTGGAGCGGGAGCACCAGAGCTTCTTTGCCCAGGGTCTCGACCATCCCTACTTCTGGGCCGGCATGGTGCTCAGCGGCAGCCCCTGGTGATCCCCGCGCCCGCCCCACCGCCTCCCGCTCTGGCCCAATTGGTGGCTCCGCCGCTCCAGCCCGGGCCCGTTCGGCTTCCCGGGGCCGGCCCCCAGCCCGCCCCCCTCACGCCGCGCCCCCCAGCCCTTGAGCCCAGCCCGGGCCCCGCCCCGGAACCTCCCTCGCCCTCCGGTCCGGCCCCAACAGGCCCCGCGCCGCCCGCCGGTGGCGCCAGCTCACGCCTGCCGCGGCTCCTCGGCTTCAACCCCTACAGCCCCGCCGTGCTCGCCCGCCTGCTGGCGGGCTGCGCCAGCGACGATCCCAGCGAGGATCTCAGTCGCTGCGCCACCCTTCTCCAGGCCCGGCTCTTTGCCGATGGCTACATCAACACCCGCGTGCGCCCCCAGCCCCCCGATGCCCTGGTGGTGGTGGCCGGCAGGATCGAAACGGTGGAGGTGGTGAGCTCCAGCCCGCGGCTGCAGCGGCGCCTGCTGCGCCTTCTCCAGCCCCTGAAGGGCAGCGTGCTGCGCCTTCCCTCCCTCACCGCCGACCTGACCCACCTCCAGCGGCTCCCCGGGGTGGGGCTGCTGAAAAGCAACCTCAACCGCATCGGCGAGGATTCCAGCAGGGCCCAGCTGGTGGTGACCGCCGAACCGGCCGCCCGGGAGCGGCGAGGGGAAGTGGCTCTCCGCAACGACGGCAACGGCGGCAGCGGCCAATTTCGAGGGCTGGCCACCGTGGTGGAGGAGAGCTCTGTGGTGAGTGGCGACGCCCTTCTGCTCTTTGGCGAGGTGAACAGCGATTCGGATCCGGAGATCGGCACCCTCAATGGCTCCTTCAGCTACCGCCTCCCCCTGGTCGACAATCTCAGCTTCACCACCGCCATCGGTGCCAGTCGCCGCACCCTGGTGGAGGCCCCCCAGCCCCTGCACGATCTCAGCTATCGCCAGCTGCAGCTCTACAACCAGCTCGAGTTCACCCTCCAAGAATCGCTCCGCAGCCGCTGGACAGCCTTCGCTGGCCTCAGCCTCAACCGCAACGATGCCTTCTTCCGCGGGGAGAGCATCGCCGTGATCCCAGGGGGCGGCGAGGCGGGTTCGCTGCGCACGGGATTTGGGCGCATCGGCCTTGGCTACGACAGGACGGCGGGCCCCTTCGCCCTGAACGCCAGCCTCTATGGCCTGCAGGGCATCGGAGCGGTGAGTACGGAGGCCCAACGGCAGGAGCTCGACTTTCTTGGTGTGGTGCCCGATGCTGCCCTAGCGATCGGCTCCGAGTTCGCCCTCTCCTGGCAGCTGGGGCCGCGCTGGCAGCTGCAGGGCCGGGCTGCGGGGCAGCTGGCCTTCAACCCCCTCACCAGTCCGATGGAGCTCAGCCTCGGCAGCGACAACGGCCTGCGGGGCCTGCCAGGCCAGGTGGTGAGCGGCGACAGCGGCCTGCTGGGCTCCCTGGAGCTCGCCTGGCTCCTCTGGCGCGGGCGCAGGGATGCCCTGCAGGTGGTGCCGTTCATCGGCGCTGGCGGCGTCTGGAACGAGCTGCCTGGAGCCAGCCTCTATGAGTCGGTGGGAGCGGGTGGATTCCTGCTCCGCTGGAGCCACGGGCCCCATGGCGTGCTGGAGCTTGGCTGGGTGCGGCAATTTCAAAGCGGCACCCCCGCCTTTTGGGATGAGTGGATTCTCAGCGGTGGCCCCTTCGGCGGAGGCCTCTACAGCAAACTCCTCTACCGCTTCTGATGGTCCCGCTGTCCGCCGGTCTCCGCCTCCGCCCAGCCCGGTTGGTGCGCCAGATCATCCCCTCGGTGGCCGCCCTCGCCGTGCTGCTGATCCTGCGGCAGAGCGGTCTCAGCGAACGGCTCAACCTCTTCGCCTACGACCTGGCCACCCAGTGGCGACCTGCCCCCTCTGGGAGCACCACACCCGTGCGGATCATCGGCATCGATGAGGAGGATCTGGCCCGCGAAGGGCCGGTGATCTCAGACGGCAGGCTCGCTGATGCGGTGGAGCGGCTGGATCGCCTCGGCGCCCGTGCCATCGGGATCGACATGTTCTGCGGGCAAGCGGTTGGCGTCGGTTGGCAGCGGCTGCGCCGACTGGCTGCCACCAACCCCCGCCTGGTGTCGGTCACCTTCGAGCTCGACGGGAAGCGGGCCATCCCTGGCACGCCGCCCCACCGCCAGGCCACCGCCGATGTCTACACCGATCCCCAGGATGGGGTGGTGCGGCGTGATCTGCTGCACGTGAACCTCCCCTCCCACTCTGAGGCGGTCTCCCTACCCATGCGCCTGCTCCAGGTGGCCAATGGCCAAAGTGATCTGCATCGCCGATTGCAGCGCCAGCCCGCCCCCATCGCCTCCCTCGGCGAGGGGGCAGGGGGCTACCTCAGCCATGCCGGCGTCGCCGCACCGGGATACCTCCAGCGCATGCTCCCCTTCCATCAACCGGGCAGCTTTCCCACCTGGAGCCTGCGCGCCCTGCTGGACCCGTCTCTGCCGGAGGAGCATCAGCGCCAGCTGCGAGGAGCCATTGTGCTCATCGGCGTGGTGGCCCCCTCCGGCAAAGACCGCTTTTCCGTGCCCCACAGCCTCGGGCGACAGGGGGAGCAGCGCTACGAGCTCCCCGGCGTGGAGATCCATGCCCACCGCCTCGCCGGTCTGTTGGCCCTCGATGCTGGCCGGACCTTTGGGATTCAGGCCGCACCCGCCGGCCTGAATACCCTCCTGCTACTGCTCGCCCTTGGGGGAGGAGTGGCCCTGGGGGAGGGAGTGGCCAACCTGCGCCGCAGTTTCTCCCTGGTGGCCGCTGGCCTGCTGCTGGGGGCGGGCACGATCGCGGTGGGGTTGGCGCTGGGGGTGTGGCTCGATGGCGCCCTGCCCCTGATGGCCTTGCCCCTGATGGCCGCCGCCGCCTGGGCCCGGCGCGGCGCCAACCAGCAGATCAAGGGGGTGGAGCTGGAGCGCCAGGGCCAACAGGTGCGCACCCTGCTGGACCGCTTCGTCTCCAAGAACGTCGCCGAGGAACTCCTCGACAGCAACCGGCCCACCACGCCCCAGCAGTTGGTGGAGGTCACTGTGTTGATGAGCGATCTGCGGGGCTTCAGCCTCATCAGCGAGGAGCACGGGCCCGCCATCACGGTGAACCTGCTGAGCAATTATCTCGATGAGATGGTGGAGGTGATCGAGTCCTACGGCGGCACCATTGATGAGGTGTTGGGAGATGCCCTCCTGGTGCTCTTCGGCGCTCCCCAAATCCGCCCGGACCATGCCGAAACCGCGGTGGCCTGCGCCCTCAGCATGCAACTCGCCATGGAGAGCGTGAACCGGCGCAACCGCCAACAGGGGCTCCCCCAGCTGGAGATGGGCATTGGCCTGTGCACAGGCGAGGTGCTCGCCGGCACGGTGGGCACCGAGCGGCGGGCGAAGTATGGGGTGGTGGGCGCCGCCGTGAACCTGGCCTCCCGCATCGAGGAGCTCACCATTGGAGGAGAAGTGTTGGCAGAGGACTCCACCGTGCGCGCCGTGGAGAGCAAGCTGCGCATCGACGCCAGCCATGCGCTGGCGGTGAAAGGCTCCAGCCAGCCCTTAAGGGTTCACGCCATTGGGGCGATGGCGGGGACCCACAACCTCGCCCTGCCGAAGCACGGCACCGAGCCCGCGGCCCTTGCAGTCCCCATGGAGGTGGACGTCACCTCCATGGAGGGCAAGCATCGTCAGGGCATGCCCCGTCCTGCGGTGGTGACCCACCTGGGGGAGAGGGAGGCCTGGATCCTGCCCAAGGAGGGCACCTTCAGCCCCTTCACCAACGTGGTCTTGAGCTTTCCAGGCCTCACCCCAGTGGCCTATGGCAAGGTGCGGGAGCTGAGTGAGGGCTCCATTCACATCCGCTTCACGGCGATGCCAGCCGAGCTCAAGGATTGGATCCGCGCCCTCGGGCCTAACGAATCCCCAAGGACGCCGCCGTAAGGATGTCGCAGCGCACCGGCAGGGAGGGCGGCAGCTTCGCGCTGAACTCTTCCATGGCGAAGGCCTTCAGTAGGGGAGCGATGTCCACCACCTTCCCGCACGACTTGCGCAGCTCGGCCAGCTGCCGCTCGCTGGCCTCCTGCCCTGCCTCCCGGCTGCCCACCAGGATGGTCCTGGTGGGCGGTTTGTTGGGCCGGCAGGTGGGAAAGCTCTCCCACATCAGGGGTTGGTTCAGGGGCGGGCGATTCGCTTCCGGCAGCGTCAGCAGCCGCACTGAGGCTCCCTCCTCCGGCAACGTCTGCTCCCCCACCAGCTCCCCCTCCAGGGTGGAGAGTTGCACGGTCATCGCCGTGGGGGTAGGGGAGGCTCCCTGCAGGATGGCGATGGTGCGGCTGGGGCCTGGATGGAACCGGTTGCTGGTGGGCACCAAATGGGCCCAGACGTTGAGGCAGGTACCCCGGGTGCCGCCTGAGGCCCTGCAGCAGATGGTTTTGTTGGCCTCCTTGCCCCAGGCCCCTGGGCTGATACCAAGGCACAAGCTCAGGCCAATGAGGAGGAGCCAACGGTGATGGGTACTAGCCATGGCACGGATCCGCTGATCAACGGCTCTGCTGGCCAGCGTAACCACATTCACAGCGCTTGCCTCAAGAGGTGCCGTCAACCCTTCGGAACCGCCCCCAGCCCCAGGGAGCGCTCCAGCCCGGAGAGCACCACATCGGCCATGAGCTTCACCCGCCAGCGGCAGGCCTGGGTTTCGCTCGCCGCCAGGGTGCCCTTCTCCCAGTACTTGTTGCTGCCCGCTCCCCCGCCGCACAGGGCGAAGTGCTCACAGCTTCGGCGGCACTCCTCCACACCAGCCGCCATCTCGCCCGCGATGCGTTGGTAGGCCGGAGTGGCGAACACCGATTCCAGGCTGTCGCGCCCCACCTGGCCCAGCACGAAGTCGCCATAGCGCTCGGTGCGCACCCCCAGCAGCTCCGGATCAAAGGTGGAGAAGCGGCCCTCCACATCCACGCTGAGGATCACGAAGGGCCGGTTCATGTCGGTGTGGTCCATCCGGCTGTTGCCCACCACCTGGCCGCAGAGGGTTTCAAACTCCCGCACCCGCAGGGTACCGGGGTGGCTGGCGCACAACTCCCAGAACCGCTCCAGAAACGCCCGCCAGCGCTGTTCCAGACCAGGCTGATCCAGGCTGGAGAGGCGGTTGGCCCCCTCGGTTTCCTCCATGTTGAAGCCCACATCAGCGATGCCGTGCTCCACGAAGAAGTGGAAGAGCCCATCGGGATCCTCGAGGGAAGCGGCGGTGAGCACCGTGATCACCTGAAAGGGGATGCCATGGCGCTGCAACTGGGTGATGCCCCGCATGGTGGCGGCATGGCTGCCCAGGCCCGTGCGGGTGCGACGGTGGGCATCGTGAAGCGCGGCCGGTCCATCCAGGCTCACCCCCACCTGCATGTGATTGCGCGCAAAGCAGGCGCACCAACGCTCATCGATCACCGTGGCGTTGGTCTGGATCCCCTGGGGAATCAGCAGATCCCTGTGGCCATGGCGCTCCAGGGCCGCGGTGATGCGCCGGCTCGCCTCGTCGTAGAACGCGGGCGGCACCATCAGCGGCTCGCCCGCATGCCACAACAAGGTGAAATCCCCCTCCACGAAGGGGCTGCTCAATACCGTGTCGAGGATGGGATCGAGCAAGGCCGGATCCAGCTTCCGGCGATCGTGGCGGTCGGGGAGATAGCAGTAGTCGCAGTCGAGGTTGCAGTAGGGCGTGGCCTGCACCACCAGGAGGGCCAGGGGGCCAGCTGCGGTGGCCTGGCCGGCTGCATCGCCGGCGTGGTGAGCAAGAGGGGTGGACGCCATTCAGGAAAGCCGCTCAGCGGTGACCAATGGACTACCAGTTGAGAAAGCTGGGGCCATTGCGGAAGTTGCCCCAGGCCGGGCGGTAGTTGGCCCACGCCGGTCTGCCGTAATAGGTGTTGCCATACACCCGGTTCGGCCAGCTCCGGTTGGCCCACCCCCGGCCGGCGCCGTTGCCCCAGGCCCCGGCGGCCACCCAGGGCTCACCCTCCTGGCCAGCCCGCACAGGGGCATCCACCTGGCTGGAGCGCTCGCGGATCGCTTCAGAGAGCCTGTTCAGGCGCGCCTCCAGGGTTTCAGCTGGAGTGGCCGCCGCCTCTGGAGTGGGCGGCGACGCAGGAGCGGTGGCAGCGGCTTCGCTGGCCGCCGGGGCCACCAGGGCCAGGGAGGGAAGGGCCAGCAGGAAGGCCAGCAGGCCTGCAGAACGGGATTGGGGCATGGGAATTCAGGGGCGGGCAGGGGCCGCGGGGGCGGCCGGGGCAGGGGAGGGAGCAGCGGTGGCCGGCGCGGCGGCGGGGCGGGCGGTGCCGGGGGCGAGGCGCTCATGGGTGAGCAGCACCGCCTCGAAATAGGCGCGCACCATGTCGCTCGGCAGCTGCACGATGCCCTGGGGGCCAAACCAGCGGTTCACGGAAGCCACCGCAGCAGGATCGTCATCCAGATAGCCCTGGAGCAGCCCGACGATGGCCACATCGGCCAGATTGCGGAAGGTGGAATTGTTCTCCGGCACGATGCAGCCCACCGCATAGCGGCCGTAGGCTTCGCGCGGCACCAGCTCATACACCTGGGTGGCCTTGAACCCCTTGGCATAGGGAGCAGGGCGCCGGCCAGCATGATGGAATCCCCTGCCATGGCATCGAGCCGGCCACCGATCACGGCCGCCACGCCGGTTTCCAGATCCTTCTGGGGCAAGCGAACGGCCCCCGGCTGCAGCGTGCGGATCGTGGCCTCTCCCAGAGAGCCTGGGATCACGCCGATGCGCTTGCCCACCAGAGCTTCAGGAGAGGCCTTCATCCCTCCCTTAGTGAGCAGGCGAATGCCCGAAAGGCTGAAGGGCACGGTGTAATCCACCACCATCTCCTGTTGCCAGGTGAAGGGGATGCCGCAGGCCAGGTCCACTTCCCCCGCGTTCACCATCCGGTAGAGGGTGTCATTGTTAGGCACCGGTCGATACTCCAGCCGCACCGGCTTCTGCAGATAGTTCGACACCTCCCGCGCGATGCGCTCGGCCGCATCCACCGACACCCCCACCAACTGCTGCTTGTCATCCACATAGGCGTAGGGGATGAGGTTGGTACGGGTGCCGATGGTGATCACGCCGGTGCGGGCGGCCCGCTCCACCACGGTTTCGGCCTCGGCGGCAGGGGCCAGAACGGCACCCATGAGACCAAGGGCGGCCAGCAGCGGCAGAACCCTCCAGGGTGTGGGAACCCGGAGCCGTGGCCAGCGGCGGGGGCGGCAGGAAGAAGGCTGGGGCAAGCGGATGGGCAAGAGCTGCCCGGATCATGGCCATCCGGCTGGGAACCGTCAGCCTCGGGGCCAGCGGGTCGTGGGAGTTCTTCACCTGCCCGCCAAACCTTCCCGCATCTTGTGCGATCCATCCGGGTTGCTAGGCGTAGGGCATGCCCGCCGAACCCCCCTTGGAGTTTCTGCCACCCCGCCTGGATCGGCGGGTGCTGGCCCTGAGCCGCCTGCTGCTGCCCCTCTGGCTGCGGCAGCAGAGCCGCATCACCCGGATCACGGTGCGCCATCCGGAACGGCTGCTGGAGGCCATGGCCCGCTTCGAGGCTGGGAACGCACGGCTCCTGCTGGCCTTCCGCCACCCCAGCGTGGACGACCCAGCCTGCATGGCCCATCTTCTTTGGCACGCCTTGCCAAGGGAGGCCAGGCGCCAGGGGGTGCGGCTGCGGCGAACGCCCCATGCCCAGTTCCTGTACGACCGTGGCATTCCCCTCTGGGCCGGCCAGTGGGTGGGCTGGATGCTCTCCCGTCTGGGGGGCTGCTCGATCCAACGGGGCAAGCTGGATGCACCGGCCCTGCGCACGGCCCGCCAGCTGCTGCTGGATGGTGCCTATCCCTTTGCGGTGGCGCCGGAGGGCGCCACCAATGGCCACAACGAGAGCGTCAGCCCCCTGGAGCCGGGCGTGGCCCAGCTGGCCTTCTGGACGGCCGAGGACCTGGCCAGAGCCGGCCGGTCCGAAGCCATGGTGGTGCTGCCCGTCGGCTTGCAGTACGGATTCAGCCGGCCAGTGTGGCCCGCCATCGAATCCCTCCTCGGCCAACTGGAGCGGGTGGCGGGCCTGCCCGGAGATCCCAGCCACAGCCTCCAGCAAGAGGCGCTCTACCGACGCCTGTTCGCCCTGGCGGAACGGCTCCTCACCCTGATGGAGGGGTTCTACCGCGACGCCTACCACAAGCCGCTGCCCGAGCCCGTTCCCCTGCCTCCAGGGGGTGATGGGCAGCGGGTACTGGGGGAGCGGCTGCAGCGCCTCCTGGAAACGGCCCTGGTCGTGGTGGAGGAGTCCTTTGGCCTCCAGCCGCGGGGGGATCTCACGAGCCGCTGCCGGCGGCTGGAGCAGGCCGGCTGGGATCGGATCCACCCGGGGAATGGCGCCGGCCGGCGCTCGCTGCTGGAGCAGGGCCTCGCCGACCGGCTGGCGGAGGAAACGGAACGGCGGCTCTGGCACATGCGTCTGGTGGAAACCTTCGTGGCCGTGAGCGGCAGCTACGTTCATGAGCGGCCCAGCCAGGAGCGCTTCGCCGATACCCTCCTGCTGCTCTGGGACACCCAGAGCCGCCTCCTGGGACGCTCCCCCGTGGACCGGCCCCGCCTCGGACCACGGCAGGCGTGGATCAGCATCGATGAACCCATCCCGATCGATCCCCGGCTGGAGGCCTACCGGTCCGATCGCAGGCGGGCGATCGCCGATCTCACGGGCGAGTTGCAGAGCCGGCTAGAGGCCCTGATCCTGCCCACGGGGCTCAGCGCGCCGGGCGACAGCCCCTAGCCAGCGGCCAGCCGGGCCCGATAGCCCTCCAGCGTGCCGGCATTGATCCAGCCGGTGGCGATGGTCTTGCAGTGGGCGTTGCTCACCCTGCCCCGGTGGATGTGCGACAGCCCGGCGGGAAAGATCAGCAGCTTGCCCTTTTCGGCCTCCTCATGGTGCTCCTGCCAGTGGAACTCCGTGCCGCCCTCCGGCAGGGAGTTGCAATACAGAATCCAGGCCAGCACACGGCGCGTCGGTTCGGTGGCTTCGTCCTCCAGGCTCCAGTCGCAATGCCAGCGGTAGAAGCCCTCCCCGGGGGCATAGCGCTGCAGGTTGAACAGGGGACAGACGAAGAGGGAACGTTCCGGGCAGCACTCCAGGAACAGGGGCCGCTCCGCCAGCCAGCGCTTCAGGCCCACGGACACCCCCCGCAGG
Organism: Cyanobium sp.; assembly: GCA_046075745.1. Taxonomy (GTDB): domain Bacteria; phylum Cyanobacteriota; class Cyanobacteriia; order PCC-6307; family Cyanobiaceae; genus Cyanobium. The sequence continues at coordinate 9,800 of JBJTQT010000222.1, forward strand.
ATGGCATCCGCCAGCCCATGGGCCTCCGCATCCGAGCGATCCAGCCACACCAGGCTGATGTCGGTCGATACCTTGTCGGGCTGGCCATCGGCGGCCCCACCGAAAGCCACCCCCGGGCGTTGCAGATCGCCGCGGCGATCGAAGAACCCCATCACCGCATCGGCCAGGGCCAGATAGCCGCTGTCGTGGAAAGTCCCGATCAGTTGCATGGGGCCTCCGGCCGCCAGGGCAGGGCGATCAGGGCCTCCTGCCGCTGCCAACCCTCCACGGCAGCCACCCGATCCGACAGCCCCACCCGCCCCAGGGCCTCCAGCACCAGCCGCGTGTCCGGTGCTCCTGCCAGGGGATCGGTGGGCAGGGCCAGCACCTGGCTTTCAGCTGGATCGGCCAGCAGCCGGAGCTGAAGGTCCTCCAGCTCCCGCTCGAAGAACACCCGACGCATCCGAGCGCTGAGGGAGGGGCCGAGGGCGGCGGCGAACTGCTCCAGGGACGCCCGATCCGTGGCGCAGCCGCAGCTCAAGGCCAGCCAGATCAGCAGCTTGGCCCAGCTCTCCACGGTCCACAGCGGCGGGAAGCTCTCCCGATGCTGGCGGACCAGCTCGGCGATGGCCAGATCCACCACCCTGGCCTGCCAGGGGTGGGTTTGAAGATCAGGGGAATCACCGGGGGGAGAGACAGCGTCGGGCACCCAGAACCTCACCATCTCCCCCAGCCTGCCGCAGGGCCATCCTGTGGGCAGACTGCAGAAGCAACACCGTCCGCGGAGACGCCCACCCATGGCCCTGGATCTGAACGACCCGGAGCTCGAATTCGCCGATCTCGTCACCGCCTACCAGAGCTGGGTGATGGCCGTGATCAACGATGAGAAGCTGGGCGGCGAGAAGCTGCTCACGGACGACATCGCGGAAGACGCCTTCAACGCCATGCGTTTCCTGCCGGATGTGGTGACCAGCGCGATCGAAACCACCCTGGCCCGGGTGTACGACGTGGATGAGGAGGAACTCAACGCCCTGCTCTATCCCGAGGGCTGAGGCGGCATGGCCGCAAGCCCGTCGGCACCCCGCCCCAGGGCCAGGCCAGGGGCCAGGGTCGTGCTCCTGCGCAGGTTGCCCGCCGCGACTGTGGTCGTCGGGTTGGCCGCGGCCTTGGCCGGTTGCGGGGGGGGACCATCGCCGCGGGAATCCGACCAGGCCCGGGAGCTCCGGGGCACCGTGGTGCTGGCGATGGGCATCCCCAGTGATGAAACCATCGACACCGAACTCAGCGAAGCCCTCAAGGAACGGCTGCAGCAGATCCTGCGGGAGTTTCATCTCCTCCACCCGCGGGCCCAGGTGCAGCTGCAGTTGTTTGCGGAGGAGCGGCTCCTGCCGGAGCTGCGGCTCCGCACGGCAGCCGGCACCGCCCCCGACCTTCTTTTTGTCAACAACAGCACCGCCTCGGCCTTACAGGACGCTGGCCTGAGCCGGGCGGTGCAGCTACCCAAGGGATTGCTGCAAACGATGGATCCGGCGGAGATGCGCCGCTTCCAAACCGCCAGCGGCACCATGGCCAGCCTGCCGGTGTTGCTGCTGCCCCAGCTGGCCTGCTTCGACCGGCGCCGCCTGGGCACCGCCCCCGCCGACCTGGCAGGGCTGTTGCGCTTGGCCGGCCGCGGTGTGCGGGTGGGCTTGCCCCTGGATGGCTTCAATCTGGCCTGGACCCTCGGCAGTCTGGGGGCGGCCCAAGCCGTGGAAGAACTCTTCGCCGGGCAGAGGCCTACCCCTGCGCGGCGTGAGGCCCTGGGCCGGTGGCTCACCTGGCTGAAGCAGGCCAATCAGCTGCCCGAGGTGCGGTTTCAACTTTCCCAGAGCGCCTTGATCCAGGAGCTGGGCAAGGGGCAGCTGGATTGGACAACCTGCCGCAGCACCAATCTGGCGAGGCTGCGGGATGAGCTAGGGGACAACCTGGGGGTGGCGACTCTTCCCCGGGGCCCCGGCGGCCCCCCCAGCCCCCTGAGCCGCCAGCGGGTGCTGGCCTTTGGCCGCAACTCCAGCGCTCCCCAGCGGCGGGTGGCGGAGGCCTTCGCCCGCTTTGTGCTCACCCCCCTCACCCAGCGCAACCTGGCCCTGCAGCGACAGCAGGTGGTGCCGGTGTTGGGGAATCTGCGGCTGCCGGAAGGTCGCAAGGGCACCCTGCGCCTGCTCACCATTGCCCAGGCCCAGGCGCGCAGCGCTCAAGGGACAAGCCAGGTGATGTTTCGCCCAGGCGATTTGGAGGGGGTCGCCATGGGACGGGTGGTGAGCGACTGGCTCTTCGGCGACTTGGACAAGGACGGGGCGATTGATGCCCTGGTGCAGGTGATCCAGCCCGTGGGAGGGCGGCGATGAACGAGCTGGTGGAACAGATGGAGGGTTGGCTGGCCCTGGTGGGGCGCGGGCCGGTGCTCACCCAGCTGCTGGCGGTGCCCCTGGCTTGGCTGCTGCTCTGGGCCCTGGCCCGGCGCCCGGGGAGGGGGGACTGGCTGCGGCGCGCCCCCTGGCGACGCGGGGCGGCCCTGGCCCTCATGGCGGCCGTGACGGCCCTGTTGGCTCTGGCGGGCCAGCCCTTTGCCCTGCTGGCCTTGCTCACGGGCCTGATCGCCGGCTGGAGCGCCCTGGAACGGCTGCCGGAGTGGCTCGTGCCTCACCTGGGGGAGCGCACGGTGCAAGTGCTCACCACCCGGCTGTTGCGTCCCCTCTATCTGGTGGGGGCGGTGATGGTGTTGGTGCGGCTGCTCGACAACCCCAGCGTGTTGGGGTTGATTCCCATCGGCGAGTGGGTGGGTAGCAACGTCAACCTGGGCATGCTCTTGCGCTCCCTGCTGTTGCTCTATGTGCTGGTGATGGCGATGGAGCCGCCCACGGCTGCGGTGGCCTGGCTGGCCCAGAGGTTTCTCGGCATCAGCGATGGCAGCCGCCGTGCCATGGCCGTGATCCTCCACTACGCCGTGGTGGGGCTGGGGTTGCTGTGGATCCTGGAGCGGCTGGGGGTGAACCGCACGGCACTGGTGGCGATCGCTGGCGGCCTGTCGGTGGGGGTGGGCTTCGGCATCAAGGAGGTGGTGTCGAATTTCATCAGCGGGTTGTGGCTGCTGATCGAGGGCTCCGTGCGGCCTGGCGACGTGTTGATCATCGATGGCGAGGCCTGCCAGGTGCGTCGCCTCGGGCCGAGGGCCGCCACCCTCTGGCGAGACCGCGACAACGCGGAGCTACTGATCCCCAACCAAACCTTCTTCACCAGCGCCACCACCACCTACACCCACACCGACTCGCTGCGGCGCAGCCAGGTGAGCGTGGGGGCGGCCTACCACCATCCCCCCGCCGTGGTGATCGCCCTGCTGGAGCGCACCGCCTGGGAGGTGGAAGGGGTGTTGCGATCTCCAGGGCCGCGGGCGTTCTTGTTGAGCTATGGCGATTCAGCGATCCAATACGGCCTGCGCTTCTGGATCGCCAGGGCGCTCGACAACATCTCCATCAGCAGCGCCGTGCAGCAGGCGATTTGGCAAGCCTTTCGGGATCACGCCATCGAGATCCCCTATCCCCATCAGGTGCAGCTGGAGCGGGTGATGGAGCCGGCGGGAGGGGCTGAGCGGGCGGAGGGGGAGAAGGAGTCCGCCGATTCCCCTTAGGGCTCAGGCAGACCAATGGGGCCCATGGTCCCGTCGCCCCCCTCCAGCCCCCTCCTGAAGGAGCCTTTCTTGCCCCCGCTCAGCCTCCCGGTGGCGCTCACGGGCAGCGAGACGGGCTCCCGCAGCGGGATGGCCAGCCCCGTGGGCTGTCGGCTCTGCGCCGGCTGTGGAGGTGTGGACGGCTCTGGATGAGCGCGAGCTGCCGCGGCGGCTGGAGGGGGCACCCGGCTGGAGGGCGGCGCCCAACGCAGCGCTCAACGGCCGGCCGGCTGGTTCAGCAGGGGGCCGGGCCACGCCAAGATGGCCTGGTCCGCGGTCACCAAGGTGGCGTCCCTCGCCAGGGCTGTCGCCACGATGAAGCGATCCGCCGGGTCCGCATGGAAGGCTTCCAAAGCGCTGGCCGCCAAGGCATGGGCTCCGTCCAGGGGGATCTCCTCCAAACCGGCCTTCAACCAGTCCAGCCTCCAACTCTGGGGCGACTGGTGCAGGTCGATCCGGCCCCGGGCGGCGAGCATGGCCACCTCCCAGAAGGAAATGGCGCAGACCGCCGCGGCACTGTTCGTCCAGGCCTCAAGGATCAACTCCCTGCTGGTTGGTCCAAGGGCTGGGTCGTCCCGGTCCAACCAAAGGAGCACGTGGGTGTCGAGCAGGATCAAGTCAGAACCGTCCAGGTGGTGTCGATCGGGGCGAGCACATCGCCGTGGATCACGACATCCGGATGGAGGCCAAAGGGGCTGGAGCGCTTTGGCGCAGCGCAGGGATGAAGCTCAGCCACCGGCTTGCCGTTCTTGGTGATCACCAACACCTCCCCTGTGGCGGCGACTTGATCC
>JBJTQT010000223.1:0-10601 GCA_046075745.1 Cyanobium sp.
CCATAGGAGGAAGCGTCCACCTGGGGTGAAGCTGGGGCTGTGCTCCCACCGGCCAGAGCTGTGGTGTCTTTGCCCTGCAACCGCATCAGTTCCCGGCGGCCTCCCAGCACGATCTGGCTGAGGTCCTTGAGACGGGTTTCCAGCTCACCGAGCACCTGCTCGGCATAGCGGTTGGCCCCATCCTGGATGGTGGCGGCCTCCTGGCGGGTCCGGCCCACCAGAGCATCGCACTGCTGTTGGGTGTGCTGCCGGAACTGGACGGCTTCCTGGTGAAGGCGCTCGGCTTCAGCCTGGCTGTCACGCTGCACCCGCACACCCTCCATGCGAATCGCCTCGAGCTCCTGGAGCGCCTGCTGACGCACGCGCTCGTGCTGCTCCATCAGCTGACGGGAGCGATCCACAGCCTCAGACTCCAGCTGGGTGCGTCGGTTCTGGGCTTCCTGCTCCAGCTGCTGACGACGACCGGCGAAAGCTTGCTCCATCTGTGCCATGCGCAGGTGGTGATCCTGCTCGGCCTGGGTGGCCTGCGCCCTGGCCTGGGCGAGAAGCTGTTCGGCCTGCAGCCTGGCCTGCTCCCGCAGGTCAGCCCCCTGACGTTCCGCCTCCTGGCGGATCGCGGAACTGTTGATCAGCTGCTCCCGCTCGCGTTTGGCCTGGGCAACGATCTCTTCAGCCTGATGGCGGGCCTTTTCAATGAAACCTTCCCGTTGCCGGAGGAGTTCATCGGCCTGGGTGATCTGCAGCGGTAGAGAGTCGCGCAGGGCATCCATGGCCTCGATGGCATCCTGCTCATTCACGAGCCGTCCACCGCTGAACGGGATACGGTTGCCGTCGAGAACGATCTCCTCCAGCTGATCGAGCTGGTCGAGAACCGTGATGCGCGTCTCGGTCATGTCAACGGGAAGGGGATGTCCGATTAAAGAACGTCACGAGATCTTCCGCCACTCCCCTGGGCACCATGTGGGAGACATCCCCACCAAAACGCGCCACCTCCTTGACAACGGAGCTGCTCAGAAAACTGTGGTGGGCCGCCGTGGCCAGAAACAGGGTTTCCAGATGGGGGGCCAGGCTCTTGTTGGTGTGGGCGAGCTGCAACTCGAATTCGAAATCACTCATGGCCCGCAGGCCGCGGAGAATCACCACCGCACCGCAGGCTCTGGCCACATCCACGGTGAGCCCATCAAAACTTCTCACCTCCACCCCCTGCAGATGGGCCGTAGCCGTGCGGATCTGATGCAGCCGCTGCTCCAGAGAGAAGGCAGGGGTCTTGCTGGGGTTCTGCAGCACCGCCACCACCAGCCCATCGAAGAGGGTGGCACTGCGCTCGATCAGGTCGAGATGGCCCAGGGTGAGGGGGTCAAAACTTCCGGGATAGAGGGCCCGCATGCAACTCCAGGGGGGGGGCCTTTCTAGAGTCGAGCCCATTCCTCCCGCGCATCATGACGCAAACCCCAGGCCTTCCTCCCCTCGACGCCGCCGCCAAGAAGACCCTTCTGCGGAAGATCCCCCATGGCGTCTTCATCTGCGGCGTGCGGGAAGGTGAGGAGGTGAATGGCTTCACGGCCAGCTGGGTGACCCAGGGGTCCTTCGAGCCACCCCTGGTGGTGATGGCGGTGCGGGCTGATTCGGCCAGCAATGGCATGATTCAGCGCACGGAGCGCTTTTCCCTCAACGTGTTGCCAGCAGATCAGAAGGATCTGGCCGCCGTGTTCTTCAAACCGCAGAAGGCCATCGGCGGGCGATTTGATGTGGCCCCCTTCCAGTTCGGTCCCCTGGGCCTGCCGGTGCTGGACGCCGCCCTCGGGGCTGTGGAATGCGAGGTGGTGGGGCAGGTGAGCCACGGCGATCACACGGTCTTTGTTGGGGAAGTGAAGACCGCTGTGCTGCAGCGGGATGGAGAGGCCCTGGAACTGGCCGGCACGGGATGGCAGTACGGGGGTTAGGCGGCGGCCCATCCGCCCGGACGGGACCGCTGCCACTGCTGCAGCAACCAGATCAGCTGGCCCAGCGGCTGCGGGAGCTTCCCACGGAACCCGGCTGCTATCTGCTGCGGGATGGGGACGATCGGATTCTCTATATCGGCAAGGCCAAGGTTCTGCGGAATCGGGTGCGCAGCTACTTCCACAGCTCGCCAGGCCATAGCCCGCGCATCAGCCTGATGGTGCGCCAGGTCTGCGAGATCGAGGTGATCGTTACCGATAGCGATGCTGAAGCGCTAGCCCTTGAATCCAACCTGATCAAACAGAATCAGCCTCACTTCAATGTGCTGCTGAAAGATGATAAGAAATATCCCTATCTCTGCATCACCTGGAGTGAAGCCTACCCGCGCATCTTCATCACGCGGCGGCGGCGTTTCCGCAGCCCTCTTGATCGCTTCTATGGGCCCTACGTGGACGTGGGGCTGCTGCGGCGCACCCTTGCCCTGGTGAAGCGGGTGTTCCCCCTGCGCCAGCGCCCCCAACCCCTGTATCGCGATCGCACCTGCCTGAATTACGCGATCGGCCGATGCCCTGGCGTGTGCCAGGAGCGCATCACCTCCGAGGACTACCACCGCACCCTGCAGAAGGTGGCCATGGTGTTTCAAGGCAGGAACGAGGAGCTGCTCGGCCTGCTGCGGGCCCAGATGGACCGCTATGCCGAGCGGATGGACTATGAGGCCGCCGCCCGGGTGCGGGATCAGCTGCAGGGTCTGGAGACTCTGACAGCTGATCAGAAGATGAGTGTGGGAGATGCCTCCGTGTCCAGGGATGTGGTGGCGCTGGCGGCGGATGAGCGCGTGGCCGCCGTGCAACTGTTTCAGATGCGGGCCGGCAAGCTCGTCGGCCGCCTTGGCTACATGGCGGAGGTGCAGGGGACGGATCCCAGCTGGATCCTGCAGCGGGTGATCGAGGAGCACTACGGCCAGGTGGAGCCCGTGGAGATCCCGCCGGAACTGCTTCTGCAGCATGCCCTTCCCCAGCAGTCCCTGATTCAGGACTGGCTCAGCGAGCGGCGGGGCCGCAAGGTTCGGCTCAGTGTGCCGCAGCGGCAGCAGAAGGCCGAACTGATCGAGCTGGTGGTGCGCAATGCCTCCTATGAGCTGCAGCGGGCGCAGCGGAGCGCCGAACAACACCACCTGGCCCTGGAGGACCTGGCTCAATTGCTGGAGCTTCCCACCCCACCGAGACGCATCAAGGGGTATGACATCAGCCATCTGCAGGGGAGTGATGCCGTCGCCTCCCAGGTGGTCTTCGTGGATGGACTGCCCGCCAAGCAGCATTACCGCCGCTACAAGCTGCGGAGCAGCAGCATCCGCAGCGGCCACTCCGACGATTTCATGGCCATGGCGGAAATCATGCGGCGGCGGTTCAGGCGCTGGGCCCAGGCCAAAGCTACGGGTGCCGATCTGGCCCAGCTGCGCCGGGAGGCCGGTTCCGTGCTCCACGGGGATGGGCTGAACGACTGGCCCGATGTCGTGATGATCGACGGTGGGAAGGGTCAGCTGTCTGCCGTGATGGAGGCTCTGCGGGAGATGAATCTCCAGGAGGACCTGATGGTGTGCTCCCTGGCCAAGGCACGGGAGGAGGTGTTTCTGCCGGGGTCCAGCGATCCCCTGGAGAGCGAAGCGGACCAATTGGGGGTGATGCTCCTGCGTCGCCTGCGGGATGAGGCCCATCGCTTTGCCCTCAGCTATCACCGGCAACAGCGGGGAGAGCGGCAGCGCCGTTCACGGTTGGGCGATATTCCCGGCCTGGGGCCGAGGCGGGTGAAGGATCTGCTTGCCCATTTCCGCTCGGTTGAGGCGATCCAGCTGGCGAGCCCGGAGCAGATCGCCTGTGCCCCTGGCATCGGCCCCAGCCTGGCTCACCAGGTGTGGGATTACTTTCACCCGCAGGAGGAAAGGGAGGACACCTGGGAGCAGCCGATGGAGCTGGCACAGTGAACCCCACGCGGGCTGAGCGGCTCTGGCGGGCCCTTCTGCCGCTGTGTCTTGCCGCCGTCTGCCTTGCCGCTCTTCTGGCGTCGGTGCCAGCGGCAGTGGCGGCCCCCGGTGTCTGTGTGGGGCCGGTGTGCGGAGACGACTTCACCAGGAGCGTGCCCTATCCCTGGCAGCTGCGCATGCGTGTCCAGGACCAGAGAGGTCATCGCGAGAGGCTGGTGGTGGACTGCCGGGATGGGTCCATCAGTCCGTTGCATGGGGCGGTGGAGCGTGGCTATGCAGCAGCTGTGGGACGTCGAGCCTGCAGACAGGCGCCCCGGCCTCCGCTCCCGCCACCAGCTCCCTGAGATCCGTCAATCCCATGGCCTCGCTCTATTGCATCGCCTTCTGGAACGTTGAAAATCTCTTCGCTCCCGAGGGATTCCCGGAGCGCATCCCCTGGCTGGCCGAACGTCTGGCGAATGACCTCAAGGGATGGACTCCGGAGTTGTTTTCACGAAAGTTGGATCAACTCACGCGGATCATCCGACAGATCAATGGCGGCAAGGGACCAGACCTGCTGGGGGTATGCGAGGTGGAGAATCGCCATGTGCTGGAGAAGCTCTGCGAACGGCTGAATGCGGCCCTGCCGCGACGCCAGTACACCCCCGTGCACGCGGACAACACCAGGGATGGCAGGGGGATCGATACGGCATTCCTGGTGGACAGCCGACGCCTGAGCCACAACCCCGCCACACTCTTCTCCCACTTCGTGATGCGCCGCACCGGCACCCGCGACATCAGCCAAGCCACCTTCACCACCAAAGCCGGGAAAGATCTGGTGGTGCTCTGCAACCACTGGCCCTCCCGCACCGGTGGCACCTACGAGAGCCGGGGTTACAGGTTCACGGCGGGGGAATCCCTGGCCTATTTCCACCAGCGCATCCGGGAGGAGCTGGGGGTGGACACGCCGATCCTGGCCATGGGGGATTTCAACGATGAACCGTTTGATGAGTCTCTGCAGCAGTATGCGGAATCCACCCGGGAGCGCGGTGATGTGGAGCGCTCCCGCAGTGCGCCGCGGTTCTACAACCTCGCCTGGCGCTTCGGATCAATGGAGACCACTGACTGCAAGGGCAAGAAACGTCTGCTGTATGGAACGATCACCTTCGAGGGGAACGGAGCGGTGTTTGACCAGCTTCTGGTGTCCCGCGGACTGTTGCTCGGCGAACGGGGCCTGAAGGTTCGGGAGTCTTCAGCCCGGATGGAAACCTATCCGGAGATGGTGTCCGGAAGTTTGAGTGAAGGGCCGATCCGTTTCGGGCTGCCCAAGGGCGATCTCGCGGCGAACGTGAATCCCGACGGCTACAGCGATCACTTTCCGGTTTCGGTAGTTCTGGAAGAAGCCTCATCCCCCTGAAACTCTTCTGGGCAACCCATTGGCGTGATCCTGCCAGGCCCGCTGAAGATCGACGCGGGTGATGTGATAGCCACGGGTGCGGGCTGCCAAAAGCAGATCGGCCTGGCTCTGAGACGCCTTCAGAATCTGCCTGAGTTCCCCATCCTTCTCCGCATCCCCCACCAATCGCTCCAGCTCCGCCCAGCTCATGGTCATCTCACAGATGCATCACCATCGACGAGGCACAACCTGAGCGCAAGGTTCAGGGGGAAACATTTCCGAAGGTCATTAAGCCTGCTGATGTAAGCCGGTGCTCAGAACCGGCGACGAGGGGTTTCCTGGAAATGGCCCGCCAATCCACCGGCCTCTCCACTGCGGGACAGGATCCAGACATTGCGCGCGAGGCGACGCGCCACCAACCCACCCCGTTCTACCGGAGAGGAGCCAGGCCGTGCTCCCATGAGATGGGTCACCTCGGCCGTGGTGAGGGGTGCAGAGGTGCGCAGAGCGAGATCCACCAGCTCCAGACGCTGGCGCAGGGCAGGGGCGTCCACCCCGGAGGAGTCCTCCTCACCGGCCCAGGACCAGGGGATCGACTCCCCCTCGGAAGCGAGCTTGCGCATCAGCCCCATCCCGATCAACGCCAGAGCCTGTTCAGGCTTCAGGCCCTGCACGCTGGCCTGCTCCACTTCCGGATCCGTGGCTGGGGAGGCTGCAGGGCGCTGGCTGGAGGGTGTGCGAGCCATGGGAAGGCACGGCGGATGGTTGGCTGGAAGGTAACGATTGGATCTCCTTCGGCAAGGGCCACCGGCTCCAGGCCAACAGGATCCAAGGCAGGAACTCAACTGCGCCGTACCCAGCCTGGGGCTCCGCCAAACCAGCCTTCGATGTCGTCTTCGCCGGGCCGGTAGCTGGAATCGGGATCCACGGGTCCGAGATTCATCTGCTCAAGGAGTTGATCGATCCCGTCCCGCCCAGTGGATTCCGCAGGGCTCTGCTGCAGCTGACGCCTGCGAGCCTGCAGCAGCCAGGCGGCCACGCCCTGATCACGATCGGCGAATTTCTGCACGTAGATCCGCTCCTGCAGGCTCACCGGCTGATCGGATCCGATCCGATCGAGGATGGCCTGCAGACGGAGGCGTGTGCTGGGTGTGAGCATGGACCATCAAAAAACCTGAGTCCTTTGATAGCGAGCCCTGATCAGAGCCCTGTGGCAGAGGGCACAAAACCGATCCCCGTGTCAGCAGCTCCGCACCCTCGCGGGCGTAAGATCCCAGCGATTTCTTCGTTGGGTGACAACGGTTCCCCGGTCACCGCGTCCGCCACGCAAGAGCCGCCGATGACGCTGATGACGCCGTGATTCCCAGCCAGTGAACGACCCCCCTTCCCGCCAGAACCGATCGTTCCGCCCCCTGGTACAGGGGGGTGAGGAGCGGGCCCTGCGTCGGCGGCGGGAAGCCTTCCAACTCGGCCGCACGCCGATCACCGGTACGGATGTCACGGGAGAAGACAGCGGGGCCAGCTGCGTGATCACCACAGACAGCGAAGGCCATCGGCTGCGGCAGAACAGCCATGTGCAGTCCATCGAACTGCGCACCTACGTCTATCTGGATTCCCTCCAGCCCCAGCTGGCGGCCTACATGGGCACCGTGAGCCAGGGCTTTCTTCCCATCCCCGGGGATGCCTGCTTGTGGCTGGAAGTCTCCCCTGGGATGGCGGTTCATCGCGTCACCGACATCGCCCTGAAGGCGAGCACCGTGCGCCTGGGGCAGATGGTGGTGGAGCGGGCCTTCGGCTCGATCGCGATGTATCACCGCGACCAGAGCAATGTGCTCCACTCCGGGGAGGTGGTGCTGGAGGCCATTGGCAGCAGCGTCGACCAACGCAGCCGCTGTGAGGTGACCTGGACCGAAATCATTTATGCCATCACGCCGGATCACGCCGTGCTGATCAATCGGCAGAACCGGCGGGGCTCGATGATCCAGGCCGGGATGAGCATGTTCATCCTGGAGACCGAACCGGCAGGGTATGTCTTGATCGCCGCCAACGAAGCGGAAAAAGCCTCCAACATCACCGTGGTGGATGTGAAGGCCGTGGGCGCATACGGCCGGCTCACACTGGCGGGGAAAGAAGGGGATGTGAATGAGGCGGCAGCGGCGGCGATGCGCGCGGTGCAGCAGATCAACGGCTAAGCCTCACCGGCCTGGAGAATCATCAGAGGCCGAGCAACGCCCTCAGCCCCGGTGCCATGGCACGGGCCGCCTTGCCCCGGCTGCCAAGCCTGCTCCGCAGGTGGGGTGACATGCGGGCATAGGTGCAACCGGCCTCCCGCACGTAGAACACGGAGTCGTATCCAGCTCCCTCTCCATCGGGTTCATGGAGGATCTGGCCGTAGCAGAGGCCGCAACCCTCTAATCGGGTGGTGCCGGCTGGATCCGCCAGGGCCATGGCACTGACAAATCGGGCCCCGCGGTAGAGCACATCCCCCAGCTCAGGGAGCAGGCGGTGAATCTTCTGCGGATCGCTGGGGGCATAGCGGGCCGAATACAGACCAGGCCTGCCCTCCAGGGCATCCACCTCGAGCCCGGAATCATCAGCCAGGGCCCATTCCCCGCAGAGCCTGGCGACGGTTTCCGCTTTGAGCCTGGCGTTTTCCCCATAGGTGGCGCCTGTTTCCTCGATCTCCAGATCCCGCGGCTGGGCGATCACCTCCAGATTCACCAGGGCAAGCATCTCGCCGATTTCCGCCACCTTATGGGGGTTGCCACTGGCAATGACCAGCCGGTTGGGTGCAGACATACGCCAGGCCCTTGGCCATGGGTCAGCGGCATTATCCACAGGCGCTTGACCCGTGGGGTCGCAATCATCAGGAGGGTGGACCAGAAGACGCATGAAACAAGAGGCGCAGTACAGGTTGCGCGTGAGGCTGCGCTTGGGTCAGAGCCGCTGGAATTGAGATGAATGGATGGGGTGGAGGCAGGACGGGTTGAACATTCCACCCCCGGAAAACTCCAGGGTTCCTGCCACCGCCTGAAACCATAGGGAAAAAAGTTTGATTTGGGACGTGCCCAGCCCATGCGTGAGCCGATGCTGACGGCCGCATCGGGTGGCTCCCCTAGGTTGCTGAAAAGCCAGGTCCCCCGGAGGTGCGCATGCAGACGACCCTGGTGTTGCAGAACTTGCTGTCTGCCCCAGTTCTGTTCTTCTTTCTCGGGATCCTGGCCGTGATCCTGGGCTCGGATCTGGAGATCCCCTCCCCGCTGCCCAAGCTGTTTTCGCTCTATCTGTTGCTGGCGATCGGATTCAAGGGGGGCGTGGAACTGAGCCACAGCGGGCTGGGTCAGATGGTGCTGTTCACCATCGCGGCGGCCATCCTGATGTCCTTGCTGGTGCCCCTCAGCAGTTTCCTGTTGTTGCGCTCCAAGCTGAGCGCAGACAATGCAGCGGCGATCGCTGCGGCCTATGGATCCATCAGCGCCGTGACCTTCATCACGGCCCAGAGCTTCCTGACGGTGCTGAAGGTTCCCTATGACGGCTTCATGGTGGCCGCACTGGCCCTGATGGAATCCCCCGCGATTGTGGTGGGTGTGGTGATGGCGAAAATCGCCGCATCCAACCTGGAGCAGGAACGGACCGGCCAGAGCAGAGAGCCGATCCCCTGGAGGGAGGTGTTGCAGGAAGCCTTTCTCAACGGTTCGGTCTTTCTGCTGATCGGCAGCCTGGTCATCGGTGCGCTCGTTGCCCATTTCAGTCCATCCGGTGTGGAGCGGATGGAGCCCTTCACGGAGAAGCTGTTCTATGGCGTGCTCTGCTTCTTCCTGCTGGATATGGGTCTGGTGGCCGCACAGCGGCTTCGGGATCTCAGGCAGACCGGTCCCTTCCTGGTGGCCTTCGCCATCGCTGCGCCGATCGTCCACGGTTTGGTGGGCCTTCTAATCGCCAGGCTTCTGGGGCTGCCCCAGGGCGATGCCCTGCTCTTCATGGTGCTCTCCGCCAGCGCGTCGTACATCGCCGTGCCGGCGGCCATGCGCATGACCGTGCCGAAGGCCAATCCCAGCCTCTACATCACCACGGCCCTGGGGCTCACCTTCCCGTTCAATGTGGTGGTGGGAATCCCCCTCTACATGGCGCTGGTTCAGCGCTTCATTCCTGCCACCTGAACCCATGAAGCGCATTGATTTCTTTGTCAGCGAACGGGAGACCGATCGCCTCTGCAAGGCCATCCGCCAGGCCGGGGCACCGGGCTACTCGGTGATGAAACACGTCACCGGCTGGGGGCTGGCCGGTGAGATCTCTGAGGCGATGGATTTCAGCGGCCTCGGCGCCAATGCCCATGTGGTGGTGTTCTGCGATGAGCCCCTGCTCGATGCCCTGCGAACCCAGGTGCTGCCGTTGCTGAAACGCTTCGGCGGCGTCGGCTTTGTGTCCAGCGCAGAAGTGTTCTGAACCCCTTGGCGAAGGGGTCGGAGTGGACATTGCCATCCGGGTTGCTCAAGAGTTTCTAAAGATTTGTGTCCTGAGGATAAGTGCCCCTTATTGCTGCGGCTGGAAACGGTGATGGCCTTTCGGGGCCAAATGGGTTGACGGAAGGTCACGCGCAGGAGCAGGGTTGCACACGAACATTCCACCCCCCTCCTCCAGGAGCAGGTAATGGCAAACGAAACCATGGGCATCGCCCTCGGCATGATTGAGACCCGTGGCCTCGTGCCCGCGATCGAAGCCGCTGATGCGATGACCAAAGCGGCCGAAGTGCGGCTGATCGGTCGTGAATTCGTCGGCGGCGGCTACGTGACCGTGCTGGTGCGCGGCGAAACCGGTGCTGTCAACGCCGCCGTTCGCGCCGGTGCCGACGCCTGTGAGCGCGTGGGCGATGGCCTCGTGGCGGCCCACATCATCGCCCGCCCGCACCGTGAGGTGGAGCCGGCGCTGAACAGCAGCTTCGGCCTGGGTTCGAAGGACTGAGCGGATCGCGCCGACGCATCCCCTCCCCTCCATCCCTAACGACCCAAACGGAGAATCTCCATGGCTAAAAAGTACGACGCCGGGGTAAAGGAGTACCGCGACACGTATTGGACTCCCGACTACGTCCCCCTCGACACCGACCTGCTGGCCTGCTTCAAGTGCACCGGCCAGGAAGGTGTGCCCAAGGAAGAAGTCGCCGCTGCTGTGGCCGCTGAATCCTCCACCGGCACCTGGTCCACCGTGTGGTCTGAGCTCCTCACCGATCTCGACTTCTACAAGGGCCGCTGCTACCGCATCGAAGACGTTCCTGGTGACAAGGAATCCTTCTATGCCTTCATCGCC
>JBJTQT010000224.1:0-2744 GCA_046075745.1 Cyanobium sp.
TGATCTCGATCGACACCGGACGACAATCGATGCCACCGCACTGCTGGAAGTAGGTGAACTGCGTCACCTCCATGCCATCGAGCCACACCTCCCAGCCCACGCCCCAGGCACCGAGGGTGGGGGATTCCCAGTTGTCCTCCACGAAGCGGATGTCGTGGTCGGCCTGGCGGATGCCGAGGGCCTCCAGGGAGGCCAGATAGGTTTCCTGAATGCCATCCGGGGAGGGCTTGATCAGCACCTGGTATTGGAAATAGTGCTGGGCCCGGTTGGGGTTGTCGCCATAGCGGCCGTCGGTGGGACGGCGGCAGGGCTCGGGGTAGGCCACCGCCCAGGGCTCGGGGCCGATGGCCCGCAGCACGGTGTGGGGGCTCATGGTGCCGGCCCCCTTTTCGGTGTCGTAGGGCTGCAGGATCAGGCAGCCCTGGTCCGCCCAGAACCGGTTGAGCGTGGCAATGATGTCCTGGAAGTGCATCCCACCCTGCCGGCGTCCTCATGTTGCCATGGGGGGCCGGACCCTCGGCTCAGCGGGGGATGCGGATCTTCTGGCCGGGGAAGATCAGATCGGGATCCTCGATCACCTCGCGGTTGGCGGCAAAGATTTCGGTGTAACGGGCACCATTGCCGTAGGCCCGCTCGCTGATGCCCCAGAGGGTGTCGCCTTCTTTCACCAAGATGAATTCAGCTTCCTTTGCGGCGGGCTTGTTTACGGCGGAGGCCTCCACCTTGCCCACTCCTTCCACGTTTCCGGCGATCAGCACGGCCTTCTCGAAGGCGGCCTGATCGCCGGCGCTGCCGCTGATGGTGGCCACGTCATCGGTCACCTTCACCTGCAGATCGCTGATGCCGGGGTTGTTTTTCTCGATGTGGTCCTTGAGCTTCTTGGAAGCATTGGGCTCCCCGCGGTTGAACACTTTTTTGCCGATGTTGGCTGCGAAATCGAAGAGAGGAACGCCCATGGGAGAAAGCATGCACCACAAATCAAGCAGTGCGGCGGGCGGATGCGCAGGAAAAAAAAATCGGAAGAATTCTCAGGGGTTCTTCAGGCCACCAGGTCCAGGCGGCCCATGGTGCCGAGGGCCATGGGCCGATGACATGCCGTGGCGAAGCCCGCCTGGCGGGCCAGCTCCTCCTGCTGCGGGCCCGTGGGGAACTGCTGCAGGCTGGCCTCCAGATAGGCGTAGTGCTCCGCCAGCCCCGCCAGGCCGGCCACCGGCACCACCACCTGCCGCAGATAGGCCCGCTGAAAGGCCTGGATGGCCTCGGCACTGGAGGCGTGGGGATCGGGCCGGTTGAAATCGAGCACAGAGGCCCGGCCGCCGGGACGCAGCACCCGCCGCAGTTCCCGCAGGCCCACGGCTGGATCGGCGAGGTTTCTCAGGCCGTAGGCCATGGTGGCCCCATCGGCCCAGCCCGCCGGCAGGCCGGTGGCCAGGGCATCGCCCTGCTGCCAGCGCACGGGCAACCAGGGCTGGGCGCTCGCCCGCTGGCGGGCCTGGGCCAGGGGGGCCGCCGCCGCATCCAGCCCGATCACCTCTCCGCCCGGCCGCACCGCCTCAGCCAGCAGCAGCGCCAGATCCCCCGTGCCGCAGCAGAGATCAAGCCAGCGTTCGCCCGCCCGCGGGCGCAGGGAGGCGAGCAGCATGCGCTTCCAATGGCGATGGAGGCCCAGGCTGAGCAGGTCGTTGAGGAGGTCGTAGCGCGGGGCGATCTGCTCGAAGAGCCCGCGCACGGCTGTTGGATCGCCGGGCTTCAAGGAGCGGGCATCTCGGCAGGGCTGAGGGCCTCCCAGGCGAGGGTAGGAAGGGGGGCGCCGCTGGCGGGCGGCTGAGGGGCGAAGGTTTCGGGGCTGGTGAAGGTGAGCACCATCACGGTGGAGAGGCCCACGGCGGCGGAGCACACCATGCAGCCGGCCAGCATGAGGGAAAACTCCTGCTTGTCGTTGGCGGCCTGCATGAGCTGCAGGGCCCAGGCCACCAGGGCGATCACGGCAGCCACCATGAGAAGGGCCAGGAGGCGCATCAAGGGTGGGGGCAACCCGAAGAGGGCAGTCAAGGCGATCCTGACGGAGCGTTAAGGAAGATTTCCTGATGTTAAGCAGCGCTGGGGGTGAAGTGAGAGCGGCGCCCTTCCTTCAAGGCTGAGAGCTGGATGTGGCGGTTTCCAGGGGACGCACGGCCAGCCCACGGGAGAGCAGATCGCCTTTGATCGCCTCGATGCTCAGCACCCCATCGTGGAGGAGGGAGGCCAGCAGGGCCGCGGCGGCCTTCCCTTCGCTGAGGGCCTGGGCGATGTGGGCGATGCTGCCGGCGCCCCCGGAGGCGATCACGGGCACCTCCACCGCTTCGGCCACCGCCCGGGTGAGCTCCAGGTCGTAGCCGGCCTGGGTGCCATCTCCATCCATGGAGGTGAGCAGGATCTCGCCGGCGCCCCGTTCGGTCACCTGGCGGGCCCAGGCCACCGCATCAAGACCTGTGTTCTCCCGGCCCCCCTTCACATAAACATCCCAGCCCGGGGCACCCTGGCGCCGGCGGGCGTCAATGGCCACAACGATGCACTGGCAACCGAAGCGCTCCGCCCCACGCCCCACCAGCTCTGGATCGCGAACGGCGGCGGAATTGAGGCTCACCTTGTCGGCCCCAGCCCGCAGCAGAGCTGTGATGCCCTCCAAGCTGCTGATGCCCCCCCCCACGGTGAAAGGAATGGTGACCGCCTCAGCGGTGCGGCGCACCAGATCCACCAGGGTG
>JBJTQT010000225.1:0-19042 GCA_046075745.1 Cyanobium sp.
CCTGGGCTTCGGGGTGAAGGAGGTGTTCTCCAATTTCATCAGCGGTCTCTGGTTGCTCATCGAGGGGTCGGTGCGGCCCGGTGAGGTGCTCATCCACGATGGAGAGGCCTGTGAAGTGCGCCGCCTCGATCTGCGAGCCGCCACTCTCCTGCGTGCCAGCGACAACGCCGAGCTGGTGGTGCCCAATCAGAGTTTCTTCACGGCCACCACCACCACCTACACCCACAGCGATCGGATGCGGCGCTGCAGCCTTGAGGTGTCAGCCCCCAGCAGCTGGACCCCTGACCGGATGATGGCCTTGCTGGAGGAGGTGGCGGCGAGCCACCCCCAGGTGCTCACGGCGCCTCCCCCTCGGGCGGTGCTGCTGAGCTTCAGTCCCACGGCCCACAGCTACAAGTTGTCGTTTGCGATCGTGGATCCCCTCCGGGCCGGCACCATCACCGCGGAGGTGAAGCTCTCCCTCTGGAAACGGTTTGACGCGGAAGGGTTGCTCACACCTCCCGAAGGGGAGGGAGTGGGATCCAGTTCCCCGCCCACTTGAAATGCACGCTGGCGATTGAATGCCGCAGTTTGCATCAGCGGCCCGATGATTTCGGAGACTCAATGTAGCGACTGACCACAATCCCTACCACCACAGCAATGTAAAAAGGACCTAGCACACTCAAGGCGACGCTGGCGAGGCGGGCTAAGGGCTGGATCGGAGCGATGTCTCCATAGCCCACGGTGGTGAGGCTGACGAAAGCAAAATAAACAATACGATTCACATTTACATCCCAGGCTGAAGTAGCTGCCAAAGCGGAGCCCATTGCTGGCATCTGCACAAGGGCTCCTGTGGCCGTATCCCGGAACGAGCCGGGAATCAGGCTGTCAATCACGGTGAGTATCAGGCCGCCCTGGATGCCCAGCAGCAGATAGCCGGCCAGTCCACCGGCCAACAAGTCGCCTTCGGAGGGTGCATCCATGGCCAGCCGCCGCATCAGGCGCACCAGGCTCCAGCCGATGAACACCACAAACAGGCCGAGGAGCGGGACCCCTGTGATCAGCAGGCTGCGGGGGTTGAACACCCAAAAAATCTGGGCCACGATCGATCCCACCCCAAAGGCCTGGTACGTGCCTTTCCACCAGGGGCTGCGCCAACTGGGCCTCTGGGCCAAGCCCCCCATCAGCACCACACACAGGAACGGATAGCCCAGCCATGTGAGGCGAGTGAAAGCCGGCGGTAGGGCTGAACAGGCCATCACTGCCAGGCAAAGCCCAAGGAGAGCACGAAAGAAACGATCCCGTGTTGATCGAGACGTCGTCAAACCTCAGTCCCTGTCTGAGGTTTGCGGAGTAGGGAGCTTGCGCTTGAGGCTTTTCACCTCATCACGACGGAGGATTAGTACGCAGAGGGGAGGCAGGCAGAGATCGAGGGACTGCTCATAGCTGTGGATGGCCCAGTCGTCCGTGAACTTTCCTCCGAGATTGCCCAGGTTGCTGCCCCCATAACGGCCGCTGTCGCTGTTGAAGACCTCCGCGTAGAACCCCTAAAGAGGAACCCCCAATCTGTAATGGGAATGGGTCTGGGGGGTGAAGTTGGCCACCACCACGAGCCAGCGGCCCGTGATGCTCTCGCGGCGCATGAAGCTGATCACCGAATTGCTGCTGTCGTTGCAATCAATCCATTGGAAGCCATATTGATTGAAATCATCTCGCCAGAGGGCTGGCTCCTCTTTGTAAAAGACATTGAGATCATCGATCATTCTTTGCAGCCCCTGGTGGGGCTCGTACTGCAGTAACTCCCACTGCAGATCACCCCAGACATTCCATTCGGCCCGCTGACCAAATTCCATGCCCATGAAGATGGTCTTCTTGCCAGGATGGGTCCACATGTAAGCCAGGAGAGCTCTGGTGTTGGCGAATTTCTGCCAATCATCTCCTGGCATCTTGTGGAGAAGATTGCTCTTGCCATGCACCACTTCATCATGGCTGAGGGCCAGCATAAAGTTCTCGGTGAAGGCATACCAGATCGAGAAGGTGACATTGTTCTGATGGAACTGACGGAACCATGGATCCATCTCGAAGTAATCGAGCATGTCATGCATCCACCCCATGTTCCACTTCAAATTGAAACCAAGTCCGCCGATGTCAGTGGGTTGGGTCACCAGGGGCCAGGTGGTGGATTCCTCAGCGATGGACAGGGCTCCGGGGAAATGCTGGAAGAGCACATGGTTGGCCTGTTGCAGGAAGCGCACGGCTTCAGTGTTTTCCCTGCCCCCATGCTCATTGGGAATCCATTCGCCATCGGGCCGCAGGTAGTCGCGGTAGAGCATGGAGGCCACGGCATCCACGCGGATGCCATCGATATGAAATTCCTCAAACCAATAGAAGAGATTGGCCACCAGGAAGTTGCGCACTTCGTTGCGGCTGTAGTTGAAGATCAGGGTGCCCCATTCCTTGTGCTCACCGATGCGTGGATCGCCGTGCTCATACAGGTGGGTGCCATCAAAGAACGCCAGGCCGTGGGCATCCTTAGGAAAGTGGCCCGGCACCCAGTCGAGGATCACACCGATGCCTTCGGCATGGCAGCGGTCAACGAAGGCGCGGAATTCATCCGGTGTGCCATGGCGGCTGGTGGGTGCATACCAGCCCGTCACCTGATATCCCCAGGAGCCATCAAAGGGATGCTCTGAGATCGGCAACATCTCGATATGGGTGAATCCGCGCTCCTTCACATAGGGAATCAGTCGATCCGCCAGTTCCAGATAGGTGAGCAGTCGGGCGCCGGGTTTCAGATCGGCGGCAGGAACCGGAGGTCTCGGGGTGCCATCTGGTTCGATGAAGGGTTCATCGGCAGCCGCATGGATCCAGCTCCCGAGGTGCATCTCGTACACCGCGATGGGTTGATCCAAAGCGTTGCGGCTTTCGCGCTGGTCGATCCAGTGGCCATCGTTCCAGTGGTATCTCCCGAGTTCGGCCACGATGGATCCGTGATTGGGTCGCACCTCATGGCGGAAGCCGTAGGGATCGGCCTTCTGGTAGCAGTGGCCGTTCTGGGCCCGCACTTCATATTTGTAGGTGGTGCCCGGCTGCAGCCCCGGGATGAACAGTTCCCAGATCCCTCCCAAGCGCATCTGCATGGGGTGATGACGGCCATCCCAGCCATTGAAATCCCCCAGCACCGCCACGCTGCGGGCATGGGGGGCCCACAGGCAGAACTGCACGCCGGCCACCCCGTCCCGTTCGCCCACGTGGGCGCCCATGAACTTCCAGATGTGGTGGTGGTTGCCCTCGGCAAACAGGTGTCGGTCCAGCTCTCCCATCCACTCCTGACGGAACCCCCAGGGGTCGTGCTGGATGTGCTCGATGCCTGCCCGCCTTACCCGGTAGCGGTAGGCGGGCCCGGGATCGTGGGCGAGTTCGGCCTCAAACACCCAGGGATGGTTTGGGGTGCCCATGGCGATGGGCTCGGCTCCCTCCAGCAGAAGGTCCACCTGCTCAGCCTCAGGCATCCAGGCACGCACCACCCACCCTTTCCCCTCCAGGGTCTGGGGCCCGAGCACGGCCAACGGGTGGTCATGACGGCATTCCGCAAGCCGGTTGGCATCGTCGACCATCCAGTCGAGGCGGGTCATGGGCGAGGGGTGGCGAAGGGGCGCGTCGGGAGCTTACGGCGGCTTGCCTGCCAACCCATGCATCCCCTCTGGGTTGGCCCTTTCTCAGGGCTGAGCCTGCGGGGTGGCCAGCTGGGGATCCGTTGGGAAATCGACACCAACGATCTGGTTGCTGCTGTCAAGAATCACGAAGAGATTATCGGTGGTGCGGGTGAACTGGGTATTCACCAGTACGAGCTTCATCTCCGCGGTGCTCTCGGAGCGGGCAATGCGGCGCACCTTCACGAAGTTGCCGGTGTTGCGCTGCAGATTTTGCCATTTCCGCTGCAGGCTGGCCGGGCGAATTTCTTCCTGCAGCTCAGGGGCCAGAAAGCTGGTGGCTGCCACGTAGCGACCATCGATCACGGCCGCCATGAAATCAGCCACCACCTTCTCGGCAGGCTGATCCGCCATGTTGATGTGATAGCCGCCGAGCAGGCCCTTCTCGTCGATCACCATCAGCAGGATGCGCTCACCTGCGCTGGTCTGGAGTTTCGCCTCCACGGTGCTGGAGTCGATCCCGGGAATCACAGAAGTGATCACCCAGCTGAGCACCTTGGGCTGTTTACGCATGTTCATGGCCACCAGATAGGGGCTCGTCATGCGTTGCAGCTCAGGGGCGAACTGGGCATAGCGGGCCTGGGGATCCCCGTCCCGAAGGGCTTTCAGCACCCGCTCCGCAGCCAGACGGGCCCGTTGCTCGACCGCTGCGGAGCTGTTCGAGATAGCCATGCCGCGACGGGCGCCCTGCCCGCTGGGTGCCACGCTCTGGGCCTGGCCAGGCCCAGCCATCGAACCGGTCATCAGGGTTCCCAGGGCAAGGGCAACCGCTCCGAGGCGAAAGGGCACAGAGGGCATGGAAAAGGGAAAGGATGTGCCGTCAGTTTGCTGCAAGGCCCGCATCCTTGCCATCCGCTGCCGAGGGCAGAAGGGGGAGCACCTCCAGCTCGGCCCCTGCCAGCTCCAATGTGAGGGTGATGAGGCGATGAAGGGCGGAGGGCCCGCTGCGGGGCTGGAGCCCGTCGCCCGCGTTCACCGCCAGCTGGGGCCAGGCGGCAGCAGCTAGAGATAGGCGCAACCGCTCGCCCGCCTGCAGGGTCGCCGTCAGGGGCTGGAGCTCCACCCAGCGCACCAGAGGCTGCTGGGCTTCAGGTCCCACCACCCGCAGAGCACCAGTGCAGAGCTGACGGCTGAGCCGGGCGTCAGCGCAGACCACGGACAGGGCGGCGCACAGATCAAACCCCGGTTGCTCGGCCTGCACCCGCAGCCTCAGCCTTGGCCTGCCTAGCAGCTGGAGGGGGCGCTCCAGGGGTGGGGTTGTGAAACAGGCCACATCAGAGCGCTGATCGAGATCCGTGCGATCCGCCAGGCGGGCCTCTCCCCCCAGGTGTCCCCCCCTGCCGGGCACAGGCCGCCAGGGATCGTGCACGAGCACCACGGGCCTTGACGGACCCTCCCCACTGCCCTGCAGCAGTTGTCCCTCATCACTGCGGATGGCGGCCCGGCCATCACTCGCCAGCCGCCAGATCGGAAAGACCCCCGACACGCTGGGATCCAACGGCAACCAGTGGCCTGTGGTGGCATCCTGCAGCCAGATGGCGCCCGGTTCCACAGAGCGTTCCTGAGCCCTGTCTGCCTGCTTGGTGTCGCCGTTCCCTGCCCCGGCCTCGCCCAGGTGGCGACGAAAGAAGGCCACCTGTTCGCTGTCCATTCCGCCCTGCCATTGCAGGTGGCTCCAGGCTCCAATGTGAAGCGCTGGCCTGCCCCCGGCAGCCGTGGCCCGCTGCCACAGCCTGAGCACCCCCCCCAGGTGGGGATCATGCCAACCCCCGATCAACAGCATCGGTTTCCGCAGCAGGGTGGAGGCGGGGTGATGCACCCGCCACCCCTCCGCACACAGCGGATCGGCCCGCAGCCAGGCCAGACCCATGCCCAGGGGATCGTGCGTCTCCAGCAACGCCAGCCCATCGTGCAGATAGGCGCCCGTGTCGAGGCTTCTTCGAATCGCCTCCCATCCCTGGCCATCGCCCTTCCGCCGGGCGTCCTGGGCGGCCAGCTGCAGAGCCCAGCCCAGCCCGAGAGCCCACCAGTGGGCGCCGCCTTCACTGGCCCAATCCAGCCGTTCGTCCAGGCCGCACATGGCTGGAGCCAGACAATCGGGAAACGCGTCCTCTCCGCCGGCATTGAGAATCTGGGTGAGGCCCTGATACGAAAACCCGTAGGTTCCCAACCGACCGTTGCTTTCCGGGAGGCGGCGGGCCCAGCGCACCGCCTCCGCCCCATCGCAGGCCTCCTGGGCGAAGCCGCCGAATCGACCTTCGGACTCCCCCTTCCCCCGCACATCCTGCACAACCACCACAAATCCCTGCTCGGCATACCAGTGGGGATGGGCGTAGGTGAGGGTGGAGGCCAGGGCGGCGCCGTAGGGCTGCCGCATCAGCAGCACGGGCCATGGGCCATCTCCTTCAGGCGTCCAGATCCTGCTCGCCAGACGGATGCCGTCCGCGCACGCCATCCAGGTGTCGCGGTGGCGAACCACTCAGCGCACGTCCGGGCAGTGCAGGCCGATCACGTAGGTGGCCAGGACTTCGGCATCCACCTGGCTCAACCCCTGGCTGCTGGCCACCATGGCGATGGAATCAGGAGCCGTGGCGGAACGGCCGGCAGCGTTGAGCTGCTTGAACTGGGCACAGAGGCTTTTGGCCAGGGCTGGATTCTGCTTCACCGATTCCAGCAGAGCCGAGGCCGCCTGCAGGGGCTGGCCCACCATCAGGCTGATCAGCAGGCCGGTGATCAGGAGCGTCAGCGGTGAAGCCTGAACCCTTAGGGGAATGGAGGGGGCGTGCATGGGCTCCCGCAAAGGTGCACCATTCGTGCGGAATCTCCATTCCATTCACCGGGGCCATCGGCACAGGCGAAGGGGGGTCAGTTCGCGGAGCGACTCGCCGCCGCCGCCCGGATCCAGCCCTGCACCGTGGACAGGCTGGGGGTGGGGAGTGCCGGTCCCAGCAGCCGGGTCCAGAGACGACGCACTAGCACGTGCAACCGCTGGGGATCGGCCTGGGCCAGCGCGGTTGATTCGGCGATTCCCGCATGGAGCAGCAGGGCGGCCTCCTGGCGGGCCAGGCCTGCTGCCTCCATCAGCCTGGCCTGGGCCCTGAGCTGAAGCAGTCGCGTCTCGCTTGCCCTGCCGGACCTGGCCAGAGCACGCAACTGCTGCTCGTTCAGTGCCGCGAGCTGCTGCCAGCCCTTCACCCCTGCAGCCCTGAGCGTTATCGCCTCATCTCGATAGTGCGAAGGGAGATCCTGGAGGTTGTCCTCCCCAGGCGGCTTCATGAGGGCCTGCGCTGCACCGTGATCTGGCCGCTCGTCAGATCCAGATCAGCTTCCGCCAGCACCACGGGCCGGGATTTGCCTTCTCCAGCGTCCTCCAGACGCCGCAGCCGCACATGCACCACTCCATCGGCGGGGGCTCGTCCGGTGGGGCGCAGATTGCGGGCCACCTGTTCGGCAGTGGGGGCTTCTGCTTCGGGAGGAAGGTCCAAAGGGGCGGCGGCCACCACCAGATCGGTGCCGTTGTCGAACACCACAGGCACGGTGATGGCGCCCGGCACCGTCACCCTGGGGCTGTAACTCACGGCGAAGGCGGCACAGGAGATGGCCAGCAGGGCCGTGAAACTCGTCACGCCCACCAGACGAAAACGGATGCCCCACCGGGCCACAAACCCGATCACGGTGAGCACCAACAGGGCCAGGGCCGCCAGACCCAGCCACTTAGAGGCCACCAGGAGAAGCGGATCAGCAGCCATGGCACTGGTCAGGACGGACAGGGTCCTTATATTGCGCCCGCCCGGAGGGGGTCTGACCCAGGCAGATGAAACAGCTGCCTGAATCGCCAGGATCCTTTCGAACGAGCTTAATCAGGCGAGCGGTCTGGTTGGCGCGCCCCATTGGCTGGCTGGTTTTTCTTGGGCTCACGGCCCTTCTGGTGGCGCTCCTGGTGGCCTGGCAGCGCTCGGATCTACTGCTGGGCCGGCTGTATGAGCACTGGCGCCCCTGGCTGGAGGGTCAGGTGGGCAAGGTGATGGGCCGACCCCTCCAGCTGGGTTCTTACAAGGGATTCGGTCCTGAGGGGATTCGTATTGGTCCGAGCAGGTTCCTGCCGGGTTCAAGGGATGCCTCAACCGCTTCGGTGCAGGGGCTGGTGGTGCGTTTCGATCCCCTCGCCAGCTGGCGCGACCGTTCTCTCCGTCTGGAGCTGGATCTGCAGGGGGCCCAGGCCGATCTGCGCCGCAACGCCTCCGGCCAGCTGTGGACCTTCGGTCGGGTTCCGCCGGGACGCCAGCCCCCCCGCCTCTTGCTCACCTTCCGGTTGTTGCAGCCAGGGCGGGTGCGTCTTTGGAATCTGGGGGTCAGCCGCAAACCCTTGGCTCTGGATCTGCAGGGGCAGAGCCGGGTGGAGATCCATACGCAATCGGTGAGCTGGCGTGCCCGGGCCCAGAGCCCTGGCCAGAACGGTGTGGCCAGGGTGCTGGGCGGAGGAAACTGGCGCACGCAGCTTTGGCGCACCGATGTGCTGGCCAGCCGCTGGGGGGTGGCTCCACTCATCGAGCTGCTGCCCCTTGCGGGACAGGTGAGTGGGGTGGGAACGGGACAGGTGGTACTGAGCCTGGAGAAGGGCCGGGGCAGCTGCCAGGGGGCCCTTGTGGGTGAGGGATTGCGGTGGCAGCTCAATGGCACGGCGCCCGTGCTGCAGGTCCCCAGGGCTGGCCTCCGTTGCCGAGGCACCCAAGTTGCCCTGGAGAGGAGCGCCTGGCGCCTGGGGCCCTGGGGCGGAGCGGTGAGCGGCGCTCTGGACGGTCGGAGGTTGCGCCTTCAGGCCACGGCCCTCCCCCCTGAGACCCTTGGCCTGGGCTCCAACCCCCTTGAGGCACGGCTGGCCGGTCGGCTCGGCAGCAGCGGGTTGCAGGAGGTGCAAGCGACAGCCCAACGGGGCCGCTCCCGGCTCCTGGCCTCCGGCGAGCTGTCCCGCAGCTTGGATCTGAAGGGCACCTGGGACCTTGACCTGATGGACGTTCTCCGCGCTGGGGCCCTGCCTGGCTGGGTGAAGGAAGGCCCGCTCAGGGGAACCCTCCAGCTGGCTGGACGCTGGGCATCCCCCCGCCTCGCCGTGGCCACGGGGCAGGAACGCCACAGCCTTCTCGGCCCATGGCGGGCTGATCTGGAGTGGGGTGAGGGTCTGCTTGCCCTGCGCCGATTCCAGGGGGAACAGCTTGCGGGTCAGGCCACCTTGCCCCTGGCCTTAAAACCAGGTCGGGGCCTGGTTGCGGGTGATCTGGACGCCCAGCTCACCCTCTCCCCCTACCCCCTGGCGCGCCTCAATTCTCTTCTGGGCACGGCTCTCGATGGGTTGATCGAGGCCAGGGGGGTGGTGAGGGGCTCGCTTCGGCATCTACGGCCCGACCTGGAGCTGCGGATCCAGCGCCCCAGGGCGGGCCCCCTCCGCCTCGAGGAAACCTGGATCGGACGCCTCCAGGGGGAACTGGATTCCGCCAAACCCCTTGGCGGTGAAGTGGGTGGTGGCACCCTGCAGCTCTCCAACGCCTCCTCGGCGAGTCCTGGCCGGATCCAGGCCTGGCTGGACCGCCGTTGGCAACCCCGGCGCGTTGTTCTGGAGCGGGGAGGAGGACGGCTCACCCTGGTGGGTTCACCCCGCCGCTACAGCTGGACCGCCAGTCGCCTCCCCCTTCAGGGCCTGGTGATGGCCCTCGGGAAACGTCTGGAAAGCCTGGAGGGCTTGCTCAGCGGTGAAGGCGTGGTGGAGTTCCAACCTCTGGCGTTCCGCGGCGATGTGGAGCTCAACCAGCCACGGTTTGTGGGTCTTCCAGGCCGGAGGATCCAAGCCAGGGTGTCCTATGCCGATCGGGCCTATCGGCTCCGGGGGGTGGTGGAGCCCCTGGGGGCTGGCAGCATTGATGTCAGCCTGGAGGGACGCTGGCAGGGACCCTTCCGGGCACGCTTCCAGGCCCGCCAGCTCGATGGCCAGGTGTTCCGGGAGCTTCTGGCTCGGTGGCGCCAGGGGCGGGACGCCCCGGCCCGGAGCTGGGGGCGGGCGGATGATCTGGGAAGTCTGGTGTTCGACACCCTGGGCTCCTCCGTCGATGCCCAGTTGCTTGCCCTCCGCCGAGCGATTGAGGAGACCCAGCGCCGCAACCTTGCTCTCAATCGTCCCGTGGGGCTGGTTCCCCTCCTGTCCTCCCTGCAGACCAGTGTGGATGCCGATCTCACCCTCCAGGGACCGGATTGGCAGAGAGCGCGGGTGAATCTGGATGGCAGCGGCTATCTCTGGGTGGGCCTTCCCGATCGGGATCAGGCCCTCACCAGCACGCCCTTCTCGGTGCAGCTGGAGGGGCCGCTGCGTGGAGGGAATGGTCGGTTCCAGCTCGGGGGCCTCCCCCTGGCTCTGCTGGCGCTGCTCACGCCGGTGCCGGACACTCTGCGGGGTCGACTGGCGCTGAGCGGGCGCTACAGGCTCGGGGCAGATCCCAGGATCGAGATCTCCCTCGGCCTCGTGGAGGGAGCGGTCGGCCAGGCTCCGCTTAGGCTGGAACGAGGGGAGGTGACCCTGCAGCAGGGACGGCTCCAGCTGGATCTGGCCGCCAGGGGCGGGGGCTCCACGAATCCGGTCACCCTGATCGGCACGATTCCCCTGGATCCACGCAGTGGCGGGTTGGAACTCCGGCTGGCCAGTCGGGGCGATGGCTTGCGGGAGTTGACCCAGCTGGCCGGCGAGGCGGTGCAGTGGAAGCGCGGCAGCACCGATCTGCAACTCCTCGTGCGTGGCAGCCTGCGCGATCCGATCGCTAATGGCTTCCTGCGACTGCGGAGTGGCGAATACCGGTTGGCCGGCCAGACTCTCTCGGATGTGGAAGCGACGGTGCTCTTCGATTTCCAGCAGGTGCTGGTTCAGGAGCTGCGGGCCAAGGCAGGGCGTCGGGGGCGGATCCAGGGGGAAGGGCGCATCGGCCTCTGGCGTCAGCTCAGCAGCGATCCCACCCTTGCGGTTCAGCTGAAGGAGGTGCCTTTCGCCATCAGCCGCATGTCCGCCCGCACGGATGGACGCCTGACCTTGGCTGGCAGCCTTGCCGCGCCGGTGGTGGGTGGGGAACTGACCCTCAGCCGTGGCAGGGTCAACGCTCAGCCGGGCCAGCTTTCCCCCACCCAACCGGTGTCCCACACCCCCGCGAGGCCCACCAGCCTGGCGGAGCTGCTGGAGCAGAAGTGGGATTTCCAGCAGCCCCTGGTGTTGCTCGGGCCCCAGATCGAATCGGTGGGCTCCCAGGCCATGGAAGAGGCCATCCCACGCCTGCCCTGGCTCAGTTTTCAGGGACTGCAGCTGCGGTTTGGCCCCGATCTGCGGGTGGTGGTGCCGAATGTGGCCAGCTTCGATGCCGGTGGGGCCCTGCGGATCAGCGGCCGGCTTGATCCCAGCCTGCGGGCCAGTGGGGTGGTGCGGCTCCTTTCAGGCCGTCTGAACCTCTTCACCACCACCTTCAGTCTCGATCCCGACGCGCCCAATGTGGCGGTGTTCACCCCATCGCTGGGGCTGATGCCCTATCTGGACATCGCTCTGCGCACCCGCATCGCCGACAATCTGGGCCTGGTGGCCCCCAGCGGCTTTGGTGAGGCCCAGACGGGAGGCAGCATCTCGATGGGGCAGCCAGCGGGCGCTCCAGACACCGGTTTCTCCTCGCTGCGGCAGCTGAACCTGATCCTGGTGACGATGAGCGTGAGCGGGCCGGCGGATCGGATTGCTGACTCCATCCGTCTCACCAGCAATCCTCCCTTGCCCCAGGAGCGACTGGTGGCGCTGATCGGTGGCAACAGCCTGGCGGGCTTGAGTCAGGGGGGAGCAGGAACGGCCCTGGCCACCATGGTCGGGCAGTCTCTTCTTTCTCCGTTGTTGAGCGGTTTGAGCGATGCGCTTGGCCAACGGGTGAGCCTGGCCCTCTATCCCACCTATGTGAACCCTGAGATCGCCAGCGCCTCAGCGCGCCAGTCCCGCCGAATCCCCCCCCAGTTGGTGCTTGGGGCCGAAGTGGGTGTCGATCTCACTGACCGCATCAATCTCTCGGTGCTGGGAGCACCGAACCGCTCTGATGTGGCCCCCCAGATCACGCTGAACTACAAGGCTTCAGAAGCCATCAATCTCGAAACCTTCGTCGATACCCTGGGATCCTGGGGCGCCCAGCTGCGTCTCCTGATTCGCTTCTGATCTCCGGCCTGTTCTTCGGCGTGGGAACATGTTCGCCGTGTGGCACTTCGGGTGTGCAGGGCTCTGGGTCCCAGCTGATCGGCATTGATCTGGGGGGAACCGCCATCAAGCTGGGCCGGTTTGACCGGCGGGGAACCCTGCTCGCGGACCTGGAGGTGCCAACCCCACGGCCTTCGCTGCCAGGAGCCGTGGCCGTGGCCATCGCCGAGGCCGTGGAGCGCATCGACCCGGAGCGGTTGGCGGGTCCGGTGGGAATCGGTCTGCCGGGACCCACGGATGGGGCAGGGCGGGTGGCGCGGATCGCCATCAATCTGGAGGGATGGGAGGAGGTCCCCCTGGCCGACTGGCTCGAACCCGAGCTGGAGCGTTCCGTCACCCTAGCCAACGACGCCAACTGCGCCATGGTGGGGGAGGCCTGGCTGGGGGCCGCCCAGGACTGCAAGAACGCGATTCTGCTCACCCTGGGCACGGGTGTGGGAGGGGGTATCTGGCTCAATGGAGCGCTTTACACCGGTCCCAGTGGGGCCGCCGGCGAACTTGGGCTCATCGGTGTGGATCCTGAGGGACCACCGTGCCGCAGTGGCAACCGGGGGTCGTTGGAGCAGCACTGCAGCATCGCCGCCCTGGGCCGCCTCAGTGCGCTGGAGCCGGAGGAGCTCAGTCGGCGTGCGGCGGCCGGGGATGGGGAGGCCCTGGCCGTGTGGGAGCGCTATGGATGCTCGCTCGGGGTGGGCCTGAGTTCGCTGATCTATGTGCTCACCCCGCAGCGAGTGCTGATCGGTGGGGGGCTCAGTGGGGCGTTTCCTTTTTTTCTCCCGGCCGTCTGGCGGGAGATCGAAACGCGGGTGCTGCTACCCAGCCGGGAGGGGCTGGAGATCCAGCGTTGCAGCCTGGGCAACGGAGCCGGCCGTCTGGGCGCGGCGCGGCTGGCGATGGATCGGCTCTCGCATTGACCGGGCGGGGTGATCAGCTGTCGCCGTAGCGGCGCACAAACCAGGTTTTCACCACCTGGGTGAGGCAGCCATAGGCCAGAAGAATCAGAACCAACCAGGCGAAGTAGGCGGCAGGCAGGGGCACCAGGCCCAGTCCAGGCCCGAGAGGTGAAAAGGGGAGCGCAATGCCGATGGCCATCACCACCAGGGTGATCAGGGCCATCAGGGGCTCGGGATTGCTTTGCAGGAAGGGAACGCGTGCCGTGCGAATGATATAAACAATCAAAGTTTGTGTGAGCAGGCTTTCCACAAACCAACCCGTCTGAAAAAGACTTTGCTGGCTCACGGAGTTTGCGCCAAATACAAACCAGAGCACGGCAAATGTCAGGTAGTCGAAGAGAGAACTCACTGGCCCCAGCGTGAACATATAGCGCCTTAATTCAGGTAGCTTCCATTGGCGTGGTTTCATCAGATATTCCGGATCAACGTGATCAAAGGGAATGCCGGTCTGGGAAAAATCATAGAGAAGATTATTCAGTAGAATTTGCAAAGGCAGCATCGGTAGAAAAGGGAGCAGAATGCGCGCGCCAAGCATGCTAAACATATTGCCAAAGGCTGAACTTGTACCCATTTTGATGTATTTACTGATGTTGCCGAAGGTGCGCCGCCCTTCCCGCACGCCGGCGTGGAGCACTAGCAGGTTCTTCTCCAGCAGCACGATGTCGGCCTCCCGCAGGGCCGCGGCATCGTTGATGCCATCCCCGAGGAAGCCCACCACATGGCCCTGCTCCCGCAGGATGCGGATGATGCGTGCCTTGTCGAGGGGGGAGAGCTTGGCGAACACCGTGGTGCTCTCCACCCGCTGGGCCAGGGCCTGATCGTCCAGGGCCGCCAGCTCGCTGCCCAGCAACACTCCTGTCACCTCCAGCCCCACATCCCGGCAGGTTTTCTGGGCGATCACCCCGTTGTCTCCGGTGAGCACCTTCACCGCCACCTGGCTCTGCCTGAGAAGATCGAGCGCCTGGGCGGCCGAGTCCTTCGGCGGATCGAGGAAGGCGATCAGGCCCACCAGGATCAGATCCCGCTCATCCGCCTGGGTGTAGGGCATCTGCTGCAGCGGCACCTCCTTGTAGGCCACGGCGATCACCCGCAGCCCATCGTCGTTGAGGCTGGCATTCAGTTTCAGCACGGCCTTCCGCGTCGCCCCATCCAGGGGGCGCACGGTGGTGTCATCCCGCAGCTGGCTGCAGATGGCCAGGGTGTCCTCCACGGCCCCCTTGCAGATGAGTTCGTGGTGGTGATTCGCCTCCTCCACCACCACCGAGAGCCGGCGGCGCTGAAAGTCGAAGGGAATCTCATCGATCTTCTTGAAGCTCTCCTCCAGCTGGAGGGCGTCCCGCAGTTCCACGTGTTCCAGCACGGCCACATCCAGCAAACTTTTCAGACCGGTCTGGTAGGTGCTGTTCAGGAAGGCCAGGTGCAACACCTCTTCGCTCTCCGCGCCTCGCCAGTCGAGGTGTTTCATCAACACGATGCGGTCCTGGGTGAGGGTGCAGGTCTTGTCGGTGCAGAGCACATCCATGGCGCCGAAGTTCTGGATGGCATCCAGGTTCTTCACGATCACCTTCTGGCGGGCCATGGGATCGCCCCGCGGGAGAGATTGGCGGTGACGATCATCGGCAGCATTTCCGGGGTGAGCCCTACGGCCACGGACAGGGCAAACCTCTCCTGGATCAAGTCCACTGCATGATCCAATGAAAACTTCTCAAGCTGAGGCATCTTGCGGTAGGTTTCATCTTGCTTGGAGCCAAGGGTTCCAGCATGGTTCCTGCAAGATTCAGAGATGTATCACCTGTTTTGCAGCCAATGCTTCTTTGTCTAACAGAGGGTTAAAATCTGTATAAGATGCGGATCAATCGTGCGGTTTTCTCCTTCTGCAGCGAGACAAGCTTTCGCCTCTGATGCGCTGGCCTTCTGTGTTGGCGTCGCTCTCTTCGGGGCTGTTTTTGTTCCCGGGAATCCCAGCCTCGCCCAGGGTGCCTCCGCCCCACGAACGGTGAAGGTGAGCCAGGGGGACACCCTGGAGGCCATCGCCCAGCGCCATGGTGTTTCCGTGGCCGAGCTCAAACGGCTCAATGGCCTGAAGGATGCCGACCTCCTGCAGATCGGCCAGACCCTGCGCCTGCCCACACCGGCGCGCAAAGGCGTCGTGGTGGTGAAAAGTGGAGACACCCTGGACTCGATCGCCAAGGCCAACAACACCACGGTGGCCGCCCTGCAGAAGGCCAACCCCGGGATCCAGCCCAGCAAGCTCAAGGTGGGCAGCAGCCTGCGTCTGCCCTCCGCTGCCAGCCCACCAGCGGCCAAAGCCGGTGCCTCCACTCCGCCGGCGGCTCCCGCCGCATCTGTTGCACCACCCAGGGCGGCAGCTGTGGCTGAACCAGCACCTCCGGATCCGCAGCGGCCTCCCTCTCCTGCGGTTGCGCAGATTCCCCCGCCGTCATTCCCCACCGACAAGCTGGCGCCGAACTCCCGCAACCGTTGGCGGTATTACGGCGACACCGTGGTCGACTGGGGCGGCTGGAAACGGCTGCCGGATGGGGTGCGCTACACCGTGGTGCAGGCGGCAGCCAAGGACGTGGGTGAAGCCCGTGCCCAGGCCACCGCCATCGCTGTGGATTGCTCCACGTTGCGCCTTAACTGGCGGGTGAAGGAAGCCTGGGAGGCCTGGACTGTCCCTGCCCCCCGGTCCATTGGTCAACAGATTGTTCTGGATCTCTGTGGCAATACGGGGGGTGAGGATCGCCGCCCGGTGCCGGCTCCGCCACCGTCCCGCCTCTGAGTTCCGATCTCGACCGGTCATCTGGCTGGAGTGGGCAGGGGTAGGAGAGCTGCCAAAATCCCCACCAGCCAGGTGGGGATTTTTGTGACCTTCAGTGCCAAGACCCAATACGCCCTGGTGTCCCTGATCGAGCTGGCGGCGGTGTACAGCCAGGGCGGGGTGCTCCAGGTGGGGGAGATCGCCCAGCGGCAGTCGATCCCTGATCGCTACCTGGAGCAGATGCTCACCACCCTGCGCCGAGTGCAGATCCTCCGCAGCCAGCGGGGGCCCAAGGGCGGCTATCAGCTAGCCCGTCCGCCCTCCCAGGTGCGGCTTTCGGAGGTCGTGTCCTCCCTGGAGGGCGATCCTGCCCCTTCCGGTGCATCGAGGCACTCGCCTGAATTCCAGGTGCTGGCGAGCCTGGAGGATCAGCTGGAGCGCGCCCGCCAGCAGCTGCTCCAGCACACCACTCTTCAGGATCTGCTGGAGCAGCGCAATGATCTGGCCCAGTCGCAGATCATGTATTTCATCTGAGGGGCAGACATGGCCGACCCCAAATCCCATAGGTGAAACGGAGGGGGTGGGATTCGAACCCACGGACCCTTGCGGGTCGCCGGTTTTCAAGACCGGAGCCATCAACCACTCGACCACCCCTCCCTGTGGCGCCTGCCTTGCAGGTGCTTACAGGACCATGATCCCATGGATCCCTGCTGAAGCCATCTTCAGATGGGCTGTCCCAGCTGGCTGGGGATTCCCTTGCTCCCGCCCGGGAGGGTGCCTCTGGATCGGGCTCCGCTCCAGGAGGCCAGGTAGTGGTGGGATTGGGGATCCAGGAAACGGCTGCCCGACAGGTTCACGTTTTCCACCACCGCGCCGGTGCCCGCCCCCGTGACGAGATCAAAGGGTGCCGAACCCAGCCGGGGGGATGCGGTCTGTGGTCGCCCGTAAAAGAGGCGGCAGTCCTCCAGCCGGGCCTGCTCCAGGTTGGCGCCTGCCATATTGGTGCCCGCCAGGTTGGCCCCCGTGAGATCGCAGAACGAGAGATCCGCCCCCCGCAGATCGGCGCCGTTGAAATCCACCCCCCGCAGATCGGTGCCTGAGAGATCCACCCCCTTGAGCAGCTGCTGCAGGCGGATGACGGGAACCCCGGCAGCTCGGTCTTCCTCATAACTTCCTTCGCCATCGAGGATGGCTCGACCCAGCCTGTAATCGCGCTTGAGAGGGGTGAGGAGCTTGGCGTGAGAGAGGAAGCGCAGCACCCGCGACTTGCCGTCCTTGTCGATGGAGCCAAACACCGCCGACAGGCGCCCTTCCGCCAGCATGCGCTCCAGGGGCCAGTCTTCCAGCATGCCCTCCTCATCGCTGATCAGCTCCGAGATGCCATGGATGAAGCTGTCGATGGTCTGGGCCTGGGTGATGCGGTTCTGCTGGGTGGTGAGCCGTTGATCCACCAGCACCTGCCGCCAGGCGATGAGCAGGGCCACGCTCGCCACCATGATCTGGCCGAAGGCGCCCACCACCCCTTCCCCGAGGGCGCCGATGGCTTCCCAGTTGCCGCTGCGGAAAAGTTGGAACATTGGATCCAGCCAGCCCAGGCCCAGGGGGATCACCAGGGCGGCCATCACCAGTGCCACCGCCGCCAGCACCCTGGCCGTGGGGGCATCATCCAGCCGACCGCTCAGTTGCCGCCACAGGGGCGGCACCAGCTGCAACAGCGCCAGGGCCAGCAGCAGGATCCCCCCAGCCAGGGTGAGGGGTCGGAGGCCCGCAAGACTGGCCGCCAAGGTGAAAAGCAGGGCCAGGAGCAGGCGCAGGGACGCCGATCGGTTCAACCGACTCCAGGCATTGCTGTGGCGGAAGGCCGGTACCTCAGCCATCTCGGAAGGGCTGAGGCTCTCCCCCTCTGGATCGGGCGGCAAGGGAGGGATCAGGGCTTCGGCAGAGTCAGGGGAGGAGGACATCTCAGGTGATGGCGGCCAGGGGCATGCTCTGGAAATAGAAGCCCGCCGCCAGAATCACATAGGCGGCCAGCAGCAGCACCCCCTCCAGCCAGTCGGAGCGGCCATCCAGACTCACCAGGTTGCTCACGACAACGGCCGTGGCGATGGCCATCAGCTCATAGATCTGGAAATTCAGATCCAGAGGATGGCCAAACCTGGGCCCCAGCAGCACCAGGATCGGTACCACCAGCAGGGCCACCAGCAGGGTGGACCCCATCGCCACGGATACGGCGAGATCCATCTTGTTCTTGCGAGCCATCGTCACTGCCGTGAGGTATTCCGCCACGCCACCGAGCAGCGGCAGCAGCACCACTCCAGTGAAGAGGGCGCTCAGCCCCACCTTGGCGGTGACCTCCTCCACCACCCCCATGAATAGCTCTGATTCGTAGGCCACCCCGGCGGTGGCCGCCACCAACACGGCGAGCCACGGCAGGAGGGCCGGTTTGTGTTTCGGGCTCTCGCTCCCGGGGCCAAGCTCCAGCGGCTCTTCACCCAGCTCCCCTCCACCCAGATCGGCCTCGGCTACGGCGTAGAGCCCGCTGTGGGTGCGCAGGGAAAACAGGAGAGTGAGGCCGTAAACCAGCAGCAGCACCCAGGCCACGAAGGTGGAAAAGCGCTGGGTTCCCATCCCATGGCCCCCATCCCCCATCCCCGTGAGGCTGGGGATCAGGATGGCCAGCACTGCCAGGCTCATGGCGGTGCCGTTCACCCTGGCCACCACCGGCTGAAAGCGTTGCTCCTGGCGGCCGATCCCGCCCACGAGCATGGACAGGCCCAGGGCCAGGAGCAGATTGGCCACCACGGTGCCGGTGATGCTCGCTTTCACGATGTCCACCAGACCAGCCCGCAGGGCAGCCAGGGCGATGATCAACTCGGTGGCATTGCCGAAAACAGCATTGAGCAGCGCCCCGATCGAAGGGCCCAGGGCCAGTGCCAGTTCTTCCGTGGCCGTGCTCAGCCACACGGCCAGGGGAAGAATGGCCACGGCCGAGGTGATGAACACCGCGCTCTCCCCCATCCCCATCCGTTCTGCGGCGATCGAGAGGGGAATGAACACGAGCATGCCAAGGGCCACCTTGGTGCGGAGGGTCATGCGGGGGCAGTGGGTCTCCACCATTGTGCGGGCTGGCGAGAATGGAACCCATGTGTGAGCTTCTGGCCCTCAGCGCCAATACCCCCACTGACATGCGTTTCTCCTTCCACGGCCTCAGCCGCCGTGGAGGTGCCACGGGGCATCACAGCGATGGCTGGGGGCTGGCCAGCTTTGATCCCGAAGGCCAGGGCATGACCATCTACCGCGAGGATCGGCCTGCCGCCTTCTCCGCCATCGCGGCCGAAGTGGCGGCCCTCGATCTCAAGGCCCATTGCTCGATCGCCCACAT
>JBJTQT010000226.1:0-15286 GCA_046075745.1 Cyanobium sp.
CGGCGCTTGGGAGACCTTCCCGGTCTCACCCGTAAGGCCGCCAAGCGGTCTTATCCCCCCGGTCAGCACGGCCAAGCCCGTCGCAAGCGCTCCGAATACGCGATCCGTCTCGAAGAGAAGCAAAAACTCCGTTTCAACTACGGAATTTCCGAGCGTCAGCTCGTGCGCTACGTGAAGAAGGCCCGTGCCCAGGAGGGTTCCACCGGAACCAACCTGCTCAAGCTTCTGGAAAACCGTCTCGACAACGTGTGCTTCCGCCTGGGCTTCGGCCCAACCGTTCCGGGGGCCCGCCAGCTCGTCAACCACGGCCATGTGATGGTGAATGGCCGTGTGGTCGACATCCCCAGCTACCAATGCAGGGCAGGTGATGTGGTGAGTATCAGGGAGCGCAAGGCGAGCAAGAAGCTGGCCGAGGGAAATCTCGAGTTTCCTGGACTCGCCAACATCCCACCCCATCTGGAGTTCGACAAAGCGAAGATGACCGCCAAGGTCAACGGGCCCATCGAACGGGAATGGGTGGCCCTGGAAATCAATGAGCTGCTGGTGGTGGAGTTCTACAGCCGCAAGGTTTAAGCCCACGCTCCAAGTCGCCTGGAGGCCTCTGCCATTGGTAGAGGCTTTTTAGTTTTTGCACACATTGAAAAACACGTGCCCTTCGCCCAACCACGTGGAGCAGTCGATTCCCCCCGTTCCTGGTCCCCTCCCCCTGCTGGGAGCCGGTGCCGCCTTGGGCTGGAGCCGATATCTTCGCAAGCGCTGCCTGCAGGCCCACCGGTGAACACAACGGGGGATCTCACCCCCCGATCAACACCTCGAGGGCGGCGCTGACGTCCGCTTGACGCATCAGCGCCTCCCCCACCAGCACCGCATCGGCTCCAGCGCTCAGCACCCGGTCGAGATCCTCCCGGCTGAACAGGCCCGATTCGCTCACCAATACGGTTTTGCGAGCAGCGATCTGTGGGCCGTACACGGCCGTGAGCCGTTCGGTGGTGGCCAGATCCGTGTGAAAGGTGCTCAGATCGCGGTTGTTGATGCCGATCATGGGCACCTCTTCCAGACGCAACGCCCGCTCCATCTCCTGGGTGTCGTGCACCTCCACCAAGGCGGCCAGGTCGAGGCTACGGGCCACCTTGAGCAGATAGCCCAGATCGGCGTCGTCCAGGATGGCCGCAATCAGGAGGGCCGCATCGGCCCCTGCGGCCCGGGCCTGATACAGCTGGTAGGGAGAGAGGATGAATTCCTTGCAGAGCAGGGGAAGATCCACCGCCTGGCGCACGGCTACCAGCACCTCAAAGCCCCCTTGAAAGAAGGTCTTGTCCGTCAGCACGGACAGGCAGCTGGCGCCCCCGGCGGCATAGCCCCGGGCAATGGCCACCGGATCGAAATCCTCCCGGATCACCCCCCTGCTGGGGCTGGCTTTCTTCACCTCGGCGATCACCGCCGGCTTGCGGCAGGAGGCCTTCAAGGCCGCCACGAAATCCCGGGGAGTGGGAAGTTTCGCCACCTGCTGTTTGAGCTGATCCAGGCTCACCCGCTCGCGGGCGGCGGCGATCTCCCGATCCTTTTCCCAGACAATCTTCTCCAGGATGTGACGGGGTTCTTCCTCTGGATGGGGGATGCCGTATTCCAGATGGGCCACTTTCACCGAGGGGTTGGGAGGCCGGCGCCGGATCTCCATTCAGCGCACCCTCGCCGGTGCCATCGCCATCGCCGCCTGCTTGTAGGCCACCTCCACCACCTCGCTGAGGGTGGGGTGGGTGTGCACCTCCGTGGCCAGTTGGCCCACGCTTTGCCGGCGGGCCACCGCATTGGCAATCTCCTGGATTAGATCGGCGGCGTGCAGCCCATAGATGTGGGCGCCCAGCACCTCGCCTGTGCCCTTGTTGAACAGCAGCTTGAGCAGACCATCGCTTTCCAGCTCCGCCAGAGCCTTGGAATTGGCCTTGAAGTAGCTGCGCACGCTGCCCAGCTCAAAGCCCTCCTTGGCCGCCAGATCCCTGGCTTCCGCCTCACTCAGTCCCACCGAGCTGATCTCCGGATGGGTGAAGGTGGCAGCCGGAATCGAGCGGTAGTCGATCCGGCGTGGGTGGCCCAGGATGTTGTCGATCGCCACCGCACCCTGGGCGGCGGCCGTGTGGGCCAGCATCATCTTCCCGGTCACGTCGCCCACGGCCCAGAGGTGGGGCACGGGTGCGGCCCCCTCAGCGTGGCTGGTGAGCACCTGCATCGTGGCATCCACGGCGATGAAGCCTCGCTGGGTTTCCACTCCCACCGAACTCAGGTGGAGCTCGCTGCTCACCGGCACCCGACCCGTGGCCACCAGCACCGCATCCACCTCCAGGGTTTCCACCGGCTCCTTGGTAGCCATGTCCACCAGTCCGATCTTCACCGGACAGCCCGGTGTGATGGTCTTGGCCAGTACCCCCGCCCGGGCATCGATGTCTCGCCCCTCGATCAGGTGGCGCGCCGCCAGCTTGGCGATGTCGGGATCGAAGGTGGGCATCACCCGATCCAGGGCTTCGATCATCGTGACCTCACAGCCCAGGGCGGTGTACACATCCGCGAATTCCAGGCCGATGTAGCCGCTGCCGATGATCGTGATCCAGCGGGGCAGCCATTCCAGGTTGATGGCTTCATCGCTGGTGAACACGGTTCTGCCATCGGTGCTGATGCCCGGTGGAACAAAGGGATCGGAGCCCGTGGCGATGATCACCTCCCGGGCGCGCCACACCCGCTCCACTCCGCTGGTTTCTCGCACCGCCACCTGCTGGGGACCCTCCAGCCGCCCCTTGCCCCGCAGGATGGTCACCCCCGCCCGTTCCAGGGTCTTGGTGAGGTTGGCCCGGATCGTTTCCACCAGCTGGAGGGCATGGTCGGCGATCTTCTGCCGTTCGAAGCGCACCGGCGCCGCATGGATGCCGAAGGCCTGGAGGTGCTCCGCATCCGCCAGCTCCCGCACCCGCCCGCTGGCGGCCAGCAGGGCCTTGGACGGTACACAGCCGCGGTTCACGCAGGTGCCGCCCATGTCCCGGCATTCCACGATGGCCACCTTCAGGCCATGGTCGGCGCCGTGCTTGGCCGCATCAAAACCGCCGTAGCCCGCACCGATCACGATCACGTCGTAATCGAAGGATGGGTCTGCGGCTAGGGAAGAAGAGTCGCTCACCGGGATGGGGCTGGCTGAATGCAGGCATTCTCCCCCCCTCAGGGACCCTGGGTCTGTGCCGGGTGGCCTGCCCCCAGCTGCTGGCGGCGCCGCTCCAGCAGCAGGGGGGCCGCCGCCACGGCCACATTGAGCGATTCCACCCCGGGCTCCAGCGGAATCGTCAGCCGAACCTGGGCTTCCTCCAGCAGCTCCCTGCTCAGCCCCGAACCCTCATTGCCCAGCAGGAGCAGCAGCGGTTCTTGCCAGTTCTGGTTCCAGTAGGGCTCCCCACCCCGCACCACCGTGGCGGCGATCGTGAGGCCCGCCTCCCTGGCTTGTTGCAGGCGGGCTGGCAGATCGGCCGCCTTGAACCGGGCAATGGCCAGGGCCAGGCTGGCCCCACTGGAAGCGCGCAACACCTTGGGTTGCCAGGGATCGGCTCCGTCACCCAGCCACACCTGATCCACCCCCGCAGCCAGGGCGGTGCGCAGCAGCGTCCCCAGATTGCCGGGATCCTGCACGTTCTCCAGGAGCAGGCCGAAGCTGGGAGCCCTCTTCGGCAGGGCCTGCCCAGGCAACTCCCAGGGCAGCGTGCACACCACGCCATCGGGATGGCGTGTGGTGGCGGCCGTTTCGATCACCTCCTCCGTGGCCTCGCGGCACAGCGTGGCGGCGGCCATCCGCTGGAGCAGATCCCCATGGCGATGCAGCCACTCAGGGGTGGCCAGCAGCAGATCGGGCATCCGGCCGAGCCGGAGCGCCTCATCCAGCAGGTGGGTGCCTTCAAGCAGAAGCCGTTGCTGCTGCAACCTGCCAGAGGGGGTGTGGAGCTCCCGGAGCTGCTTCACCAGTGGATTGCGTCGGCTGCTGATCGGCTCGAAACCCACGCCGACTTCACCGGCAGGCGTCAGAAGTGTTCATGGCGCCGGACCTGCATTTTCTCATCCAAACGGATTTCTTTTTCCTGGAGGTGCAGACCCTTAACGGCGGCAATCTGGCCATGGATCCCTTCGGCAACGAGGTTTTGAATCAACTGTTTAATCACCTCTTCCTCTACCTTTGCTTCATCAAATCCTGCGGGCGTCAGACTCTCAATGAATCGGCCTGCCTTCTGGGCAACAATTTCCGAGGAATTGTTAATGGATAGTAAAATCATGATTTTGGTATGCGGATGGGGAGACTTGAACTCCCACGACATTGCTGCCACTAGTACCTGAAACTAGCGCGTCTACCAATTCCGCCACATCCGCAGGCGTTCGGGCCAAATGGATCTTAAACCATCAGCCTGCAGCCATCCTTTCCAACACGCCTTGGTCGGCGCGATGGGTGTCTATGGCCCATCGGCGAGACTGACCCGAGACAGTTCAGCTGGCGGCCCCTAGACGAAGCAGGGAAACATTGTCAAGATTCGGCTCTGAAACGATGTTAAAGGCCCCCTGCCCATGGTTCTTTCCGTTGCCTCCTCCAAGTCGACTGTTGTGCAGCCCAAGTTGGAGGTCATCGGTGGAGCCAGGCTTGAAGGGGAGATCCGGGTGAGTGGGGCCAAGAATTCGGCGCTTGTGTTGATGGCCGCTTGTCTGCTCACCGAAGATTCGTTAAGGCTTCGCAATGTTCCCCGCCTCACCGACATTGCTTCCATGGGTGAAATCCTCGCCGCCCTTGGCGTCAGGGTCACCCGCTCAGGAGAGGGGATCGATCTCACCGCCGACCATGTGACCCGCGCGGCACCTCCCTACGAGCTGGTGAACAGTCTGCGGGCGAGTTTCTTCTGCATTGGGCCTCTGCTGGCCCGAATGGGCACCGCCCAGGTGCCCCTCCCCGGCGGCTGCCAGATCGGTACCCGTCCGGTGGTGGAGCATGTCAAAGGGCTCAAGGCCCTCGGCGCTCAGGTCACCATCGAGCACGGAGTGGT
This sequence comes from Cyanobium sp., assembly GCA_046075745.1. Classification (GTDB taxonomy): domain Bacteria; phylum Cyanobacteriota; class Cyanobacteriia; order PCC-6307; family Cyanobiaceae; genus Cyanobium. The sequence continues at coordinate 5,058 of JBJTQT010000226.1, forward strand.
GACGGCGGTTGTGCCAGGCCACAGCCGCCGTCTCAAAGGTGGTCACATCCATCTGGATTGTCCCAGCGTCGGCGCCACGGAAACCCTCATGATGGCGGCCACCCTCGCTGAGGGAGAAACCGTGATCGAAAACGCCGCCCAGGAGCCTGAGGTGGTGGATCTGGCCCGCTTGCTTCAGGCGATGGGCGCCCGCATCACTGGAGAGGGAACTCCCACCATCACCATCGATGGCGTGCGCACGCTTCATGGTGCGGATTACGAGGTGATTCCTGATCGCATCGAGGCCGGCACCTTTCTACTGGCCGGTGCCATCACCCGGTCTTCCCTGCTCGTCACCCCTGTGATCTCCGAGCATCTCGGCGCGGTGCTCACCAAGCTTGAGGACTGTGGCTGCACCCTTGAACAGGAAGGTCGGGGGATTCGCATCACGGCCCATGAGATCCAAGCCCTCGATCTGCGCACCCAGCCCTTCCCTGGTTTCCCCACGGATCTTCAAGCTCCTTTCATGAGCCTGCTGGCCACGGCAAGGGGCACCAGTCTGGTGGTGGAGAACATCTTTGAGAACCGGATGCAGCATGTGGCCGAACTCCAGCGGATGGGGGCCTCGATTCGTCTGCAGGGCAATACGGCCTGTGTGGAAGGTGTTTCCCAGCTGAGTGGTGCACCCGTGCAGGGCACGGATCTGAGGGCTTCCGCTGCAATGGTGCTGGCGGGCCTGGCGGCCCAGGGCACCACAACGGTTCGCGGCCTCGAATACCTCGATCGTGGCTACGACCAGCTGGAGCAGAAACTCAAGGCGGTGGGTGCGTCCATCCAGCGTCTTTCCGACGAGGCTTGACCCAGCGGTGGGGGTGAGCCAACGAGCGCTCACCCCCACCGCCCTCTAGATTTGCCCCGCGGGAGCGTGCCGGAATTGGTAGACGGACTCGACTCAAAATCGAGCGCCTTCGGGCATGTGGGTTCGAGTCCCACCGCTCCCATGGCCCCCCTTGCGGCTCCGACAGCCGTGATGGAGACTTACGGGCGCTACCCCCTGGCCCTGGTGCGGGGCAAGGGGGTGTGGGTGTGGGATGAACAGGGCCGACGCTATCTGGATGCGGTGGCGGGCATTGCGGTGTGCACCCTCGGCCATAGCAACCGGGCCATGCGCAAGGCCCTCTGCCGGCAGCTGGGCATCCTGCAGCACGTTTCCAACCTTTATCGCATTCCCGAGCAGGAGGCCCTCGCAGAAGCTTTGGTGCAACGCAGTTGTGCCGATCGCGTTTTTTTCTGCAATTCCGGTGCTGAGGCCAACGAGGCCGCCATCAAGCTGTCTCGCAAGCACGGCCATCTGGTGCGGGGCATCGAGCGCCCACTCATTCTGACGGCCCAGGCCAGCTTCCATGGCCGCACCCTCGCGGCTGTCACCGCCACGGGCCAGCCCCGCTACCACGAGGGCTTCCAGCCCATGGTGGAGGGTTTCCGCTATTTCCCCTACAACGACATCGGTGCCTTCGAAGCCCTGCTGGCCTCCTGTGAAGCCGAGGGCCCTGCCGTTGCTGCCGTTCTGCTTGAACCTCTCCAGGGGGAAGGTGGCGTGAATCCCGGTGATCCCGCCTTTTTCCAGCGGGTCCGCCAACTCTGTGACGAACGCCGCATCCTGCTCATCTTTGACGAGGTGCAGATCGGTGTGGGGCGCAGCGGGCGCTGGTGGGGGTACGAGAACCTGGGTGTCGAGCCCGACGCCTTCACCCTCGCCAAAGGCCTTGGGGGGGGCATCCCCATCGGTGCGCTGGCGGTGAAATCCAGCTGTGATCACCTGCGGCCTGGGGATCATGCCAGCACGTTCGGGGGCAATCCCCTGGCCTGCAGAGCCGGCCTGACTGTGATCGCGGAGATCGAACGCCGTGATCTGCTGGCCCAGGTGCAGGCGGTGGGCAGCCAGTTGCGCCATGCCCTCGAGGATCTGGTGCAGCGCTATCCGCAGCATCTCAGTGGCGTGCGCGGCTGGGGGCTGCTGCAGGGGCTCGTGCTGCGGCCTGAGGGCCCTGCCGCGCCTGATGTGGTGAAGGCTGCTCTGGCCGAGGGGCTCCTGCTGGTGCCCGCTGGCACCACGGTGGTGCGCTTTGTTCCCCCACTGGTGACCAAACCCCGGCATGTGCGCCAACTGATGATGCGCCTGGAGAAGGCCCTGCAGCGCCTGCTCTGATGCGCTTGCCGGATCCGGTTGATCTCGACCGTCTGCTGGTGTCCTTTGCCCCCCGCGGGATCAGGCTTGGTCTGGAGCGGATGGAGGCCGCCCTGGCGGCCGGCGGCCATCCCGAGCGCCGGTTCCCGGCTGTTCAGGTGGCTGGCACCAATGGCAAGGGCTCCACTGCCACCTTTCTTCATGCCATCCTTCAGGCGTCGGGTCTGCGCAGTGGGGTCTACCGCTCGCCTCACCTGCAGAGCTGGTGTGAGCGGATTCAGCTGGGCCAGCAGTGGGTGGATGGCGCCACCCTGCAGGCCGACATCCGGCGCTGGCTTCCGCTCGGAGAGCGGCATGGCCTCACGGTCTTCGAGCTGTTCACCGCCGCAGCCCTCGACCGCTTCGCCCTTGAGGATCTGGATCTGGCGGTGCTGGAGGTGGGGCTGGGGGGGCGGCTGGACGCCACCACAGCCCACCCGGATCGGAGGGTTGTGGGCTTTGCTCCAATCGGCCTGGATCATCAGGAGTTTCTCGGTGCCACCCTGGAGGCGATCGCTGCGGAAAAAGCCGCTGTGCTGCGCCCGGGCCAGGTGGCCATCAGTGCCCCCCAGGTGCCCGCTGTGGCTGAGGTGCTGGCCTCTCAGGCTCGCCTTCAGGGTTGTGAACTGTGCTGGTCCTCTCCCCTTCCCAGCGAAGCGGAGGGAGGGCCTGCCCTCGGATTGCCAGGCACCTTCCAGCGCAGCAATGCCGCCGTGGCTGCCGGCATGGCCCGCGCACTGCGCGCCCATGGCTGGTCGATCAGCGATGGAGCCATCGCCCAGGGTCTGCGCCAGGCCCGCTGGCCGGGGCGCCTAGAGCGCCGCTGCTGGCAGGGACGGGAGCTGCTCCTCGATGGCGCCCACAATCCTCCAGGTGCGGTTGCCCTGCGCCAGGAACTGGATCGGCTGATGGAGGAGGCTGCCGCTCACCCAGGATCCCGCTCGGGCCGTCGCTGGCTCCTGGCGATCCAGCGGAGCAAGGATGCCCCTGCCCTTCTCGATGCCTTGCTGGCGCCTGCCGACAGGGCTGCCATCGTGCCCCTCCCCTCTCTGCCCTGCTGGAGCGTGGAGGATCTGCAGGCGGCTCGGCCAGCGCTGCAGGGTCGCCTGCTGGCCCTATCCCGTCCCCTGGACGGCCTCCGCTGGCTGGTGCCCCCTGGCCCATTGCCTGTGATCGCCGGTTCGCTCCACCTGCTGGGGGAGATCTGGCCCCTGCTGGATCCCCTGGAAGCCGAGGGCCATCAAGTTGCGGGAAGGATCGGCCCTTCAAGCTGACGCTGCCGCCAGGCGGTGCCATCCTTATTGAGACAGGTCTTTCCCTTGCCCTATGTCGGTCTCACTGACTCCGGAAGAACGCAACAAGCTGATCGGCGGCCCCCTGGCCGCTGCCATGGCCGTGATGGCCGTGGACATGGGCATTTTCTCCAGCGCCCAGGAGGCCCTTGCCCTGGGCAAGGAACTCTCCGCGGCGGCCACCCGCTACGCCTCCAACCCCCTGATCTCCAGCCTCTTTGATCCTGAAGCTCTCAAGCAGGGCATCAATCCCGAGAAGCCCAACATCACCCCTGAGGACGTGAAGGAGGGCAAGGTGCTCGATCGGGCCCTTGAGCAGGTGGATCAGGCCATGAGCCTGGTGCGCACCAAGTGCGATGCCCCCACCTCGCAGCAGTATGCCCAGTTGATCGTGGATGGCTGCGTGGCGGTGGCCGAAGCCGCCGGCAAGGGCCTCTTTGGCGCCGGAGAGAAGGTGTCTCCCGAGGAGAAGGCAGCTCTCGATCGGATCCGCCAGCATCTGGGGGTCACTGCCTGAAGGCTGAGCGCATGCCCTGGGTCTCCTTCCTCTTCCCCCTGGACAGACCCAGGGCACGTCAAACCCGCCCTTTGGGGATCACCACCCGTCCCTTCGCGGTTGTTCTCAGCTGCTGCTGGTTGCTTCTGCTCCTCCTGGGCCCTCTTCCGGCTCTCGCCAGCTATGCCGAGCGGATCGACTACACGCTCACCAATCAGTCGGGCAAGGATTTCCACGGCCAGGAGCTCAGTGAAACCTCCTTTGCGGGAGCGGTGGCTCGGCAGGCCAACTTTGATGGCGCCGACCTCCATGGCGCCATTTTCACCCAGGGTGCCTTCGCCGGAGCCACCTTTCGCGGCGCGAACCTCACCAATGTGCTGATGGACCGCGTGGATTTCGCCGGGGCGGACTTCAGCGGTGCACTCCTTCAGGGGGTGATCGCCTCGGGCAGCAGCTTCGCCGGTGCCACTGTCAACGCTGCTGATTTCACCGACGCCATTCTCGATCGTGCCGATCAGGTGGCTCTTTGCCGCAAGGCCAAAGGAATCCATCCCATTACAGGTGTGGATACAAGAGAGAGCCTGGGGTGCTGAGGATCCCCGCAACGGGCCTCATCGCTTCTCCCACCACCCCCGCAGCTTCCCAGGGTTCAGCAGCCCAGCTGGGTCGTGGCTGCGTTTGCAGCCCACCTGTTCCGCGTCGATCACCCCAAGTCCCCCATCCTCCACGGTGATCGCGTGGGGGTCGAAGAGCACGGCTCCACCCTCCCGGCATTGGGCCATCAGGTCCTGCAGGGGACCGATGCCCTGATCCCGCAGGACAGGGAGGCCCGCCAGCCGGGCCGCCCCCATCTGGCGCACCCCTTCCAGATGCCAGTGCAGGTTGTCCCCCCAGGTGGCGCTGATTCCAGCCAGAAACGGACCCTCCGGCTGGGGCAGCAACATCTGCAGATAGGTCCAGTCGGGATGGCGAGCCCGCCAGTGGAGCGTGGTGTGGTTCCAGGTGAGTTCCCGCAGGGGCAGCCCTTTTCTGGCGTCCTCAGGCTCCTGCCACACCACCGTTCCTCCCCGGCTTGTGAGCCAGGAGTTGGCGATCGCCAGGGCATCCGGAGCGAGCAGCAGGAGCAGTCGACTCTCCCCGGGCTGGGGTGCTGGGCAGCCGGTGGGCCAGGGCATGGCCGCCGCCAGTGGACTCTCCAGCAGGCAGAGCTCTTGGAGTAGCAGGGCCGTGCCAGGGAGGTCCCGGGCGGCCTTCAGAGCCGCGTCGCCATCGCTGAAGCCCACAACCATTCCCCACCAACGCAGGGCTTCGCAGGTGGCCAGGCGCAGGGCCGTAAGAATGCCGTTGGTGCCGTAGGTATGGTTCAGGGGTTCACAGGCCTGGCCCTCCAGTCGCAACAGCCTGGGTTCCGCTTCCATGGTCACCACCTCCAGACCAAGCAGGTGCCCGGGATCCCGCAGGAACCCCCAGCGCAGGGAACCGATGCCTCCCGCCCCTCCGGCGATAAAGCCCCCCAGGGTGGCGCTCCGGTAGGTGCTCGGCGCCAGGCGCAGCGCCCGTCCATGGGGGAGCAGCTGGCGATCCAGTTCCGCCAGCAGGCAGCCACTCTCCGCTTCCAGAACGCCCGTGTCGGCAGCCACAGCCCGCAGACGGTTGAGGCCGCCCATCTCCAGCACCACCCCACCGGCCAGGGGCACACATTGCCCATAGTTGCCGGTGCCGGCTCCCCGCACCGTGAGGGGTACGCCGTGGCGGGCGCAGGCTCCAGCCACGGCCATCACCTCAGCCACATCTCTGGGGCAGGCCACCAGTTGCCCCCGGCACCCCGCCAGCAGTTGGCGAAGCACGGGGGAATAGTCGTGAAAATCCCCGGAGCATCGTTCCAGTTCAGTTGGGGACTGCAGCAACTTCAGGGAGGGAACAAGGCGGCAGAGCTCTCCCGCCAGACCCTGGATCTGGGAGCTGCTGGGCAATGGCGGCAATGGAGGCAGGCTCAGGGAAGGCATGGGTCCAGCAGGTGTTCCCCTTCAGTTTCCCTGGGGGGCGGCCGTTGAGGCAGCGAGCTGCCCCAGCAACGGGGAGAGCTGTTCCCGTTGGGGGGGAGGCAGCCAGACGCCATGGCGCAGCACCCTTCGCTGGGGGCTCCGGGCCAGCAGATCGATCCAGGAGGTGGCTGCCAGCACCACCAGGTCGGCAGGTGCACCGATGCGGAGCACGCCATCCCAGGGGAGATGCATCAGCCGTGCCGGGCAGGTGGTGAAGGGCGCCAGGCCGGCCCGCTGCCAGGGAAGAAGATGGCTGGCAAGGGAGGAAAAGCGGATCAGCTCGATGGGATCGAAATCCCCCCCCGGAAACCAGGCGTCCTGCACATTGTCGGCGCCGATGGCCACAGTGACGCCGGCCTGTTGGAGTTGTCGGATCGGGGCCTTGGGTCTGCGGGAAGGTGTGCGCTCCGGATCCCGAGCCAGCAGCCAGAGGTTGGTGGTGGGCAGGGCGACGACGCCCACGTCCGCCTGGGCCATGGCATCGGCCAGCTCCCGCAGCGACCGATCCTGCATCAGCCCCATGCTGCTGGCATGGCTGGCCACCAGGGGAACGGCTAGCCGCTGGTCCTTGAGCACCTCCATCACCAGGGTGAGTCCTCGGGGAGGGGGTTGGTCGCTCTCATCGATGTGCAGGTCGATGCCGATGCCCTCCCGATCCGCCAGCCTGAAAAGGCCCTCAAGGGCCTCCCGTTCCCCTCCATGGAGCCGATAAGGAGGCCCGAGCACGCCACCGAGGAGTCCATGGGCGGCGGCCACGCGGCGGGCCAGGGTCTCCCCTTCCCTGCTGAGCCAATGGTCGATCGGCACCAAGGCCACCAGTTCCAGTTCCACCCGTCCTGCCCATCGTTGGCGCAGGCTGCCGAGCACGTCCCAGCAGGGCTCCGCCCAGGCCCCCCCACTGTCCACATGGCTGCGGATGGCCCGCAGGCCATACCGCCAGGCCTGCTCCAGAGCTCTCTCCGCCCGTTCCCAGAGCAGCTCGGGCGTGCGCTGCGCCGCTTCCTGGTGGTTCACGCGCAGGGCCTCCTCCATGGTCCCCGTCAGGTTCGTGTGAAGCGGAGCAGTGAAAGCCTTGTCGAGATGGGCGTGGGGTTCCACCAGAGGGGGGAGAGCCAGGGGAATCCCCGCGGCAGGTTCTGGCCCCTCATGGGGGATGAGCTGGGTGATGCGTCCCTCCCTGTGCTGCAGGCAGACCCGCACCAACCCTTCCCCATCGGCAGGTGGCAGGGCCAGGGTGGGATCCAGCAGGCTCCTGGGGATCGCCAGGGGGGGGAGATCGGTCAACGCTGCTCTCTGGAGCCTTCCGGCTCGCGCGCCTGGAGCACGAGGAACTGTCCGGCTCCCGCCAAAGTGGTGGCCTCATACCTCGGCAGCCGTAGATCCGACACCTGACGCAGCCCAGGGAGGAGGGCTGCCAGATCCAGTTCCGTGCGGTAAAGGCTGAACAGTCCCAGATTGCTGCGCCTGGTGTGGGCCTGCACCAGCTTGCCGAGCACGAGCCTCTGGGAGCGCACCAGCTCTGGACATTGGCGGATGAGCAGACGGAGCATGCCGCTCACTCCATCGTTGTGACAAAGCTCCTTGATAAGCAGCCCCGTGAGCTGATGGCCGCCGAACTCGGCAAAGGCGGTGGGACCAGGATTGGTGATCGCCAGACCAGCGGTGAGGCCACTGCCCAGCAAGGCCATGGCAAGCAATCGGGAGACCCGCGGCACCGGGCAGGGATCAACAAGGCAAATCCAGGTTGGCAGAGATTCCCTCCCGGCGCATCCGCTTGGTGTCGCTGGCTTCAAGTGGTAGGTTCTTTTCACCACGGCGGGCGTCGCCAAGTGGTTAAGGCAGCGGCTTGTGGCGCCGCTATACGGGGGTTCGAATCCCCTCGCTCGCCCTCTTCTTTCCGATCGGTCCGCAGTTCTCCGGGACAGCTATCTATCGGGGCACCTCGGCCTGTTCTGGATCTCAGCCGCTGAGGCCGGCGGTCAGCAAGGCGTTCAGCAACCCCTCCCCACCTTGACGCACCGGATCGTGGCAGGGCAACCCGGTCTGCCGGCAGACCGTTTCAAGGGCTTCGCCCACTTCCTCCTCCGGCAGATGGGCTGTGTTGAGGGCAATGGCCGCCACCTGGGGGGCGGGCAGGGTGGGGTCCGGACGGGACAGGGAGGCCAGCCCCTCCACCACCTGGATCAGCTCCCGGAGAGGGGGAAGGGGACTGTGGGGAGCGTGGCGGATGGCGGTCTGCCCCGCACGGTGTACCAGCAGGAGCTGGGTGGGCTGGGCCCCGCGGATCAGGGGCAGGGTGGCTGTGGAGCCCGGGTGGCACAGGGAACCCTGTCCCTCCACCAGTAGAAGGGTTTGGGCATTGCAGCCGTTGGCTGTGAGGAGCACGGCCTGTTCCACCGCTCCGGCGGCATAGTCCACCCGGATGGCATCCAGGGGCACGCCTCCTCCGCTGATCAGGATGCCCGCCTGTCCTGTGCCCACGAATCTGGCATCCATGCCCCGCCTGTGGGCAGCCGCCTGAAGCTCCAGGCAGGCACTCATCTTGCCCACGGACATGTCCGTGCCGACGGCCAGTAGGCGAGGGCAGGGCAGCAGCGCCGCCTGGGCCGAGGCCACCGAGAGCGTCGCGGGCTCCTGCCTGAGGTCCCAGATCCAGGCCCCGCTCCTGAGGCGGGCGGCCAGTTCCACGTCCTCGGCGAGCCTGGTGTGCAGGCCGCTGGCAAGGCACATGCCGGCGTCCAGCGCGGCGAGCAGATCGGCACGCATCCCTGCGGGCACGTAGCCTCCCGATGGGGCCAGACCCACCACGGCCACGGTCTCCTCTGGGGTGGGTAACAGAGGCAGGGCGTCCTGCAGGCTGGCCACCACGGGAACCGCCCGGGGAATCCCCGTGAGAGCCGAAAGATCGGCCCCCCCATGGGCCGGATCCACCACGGCCAGGATCGGGCCCCGGCGGTAGCGGAGCATGGTCAGGCCGGTCTTGCCGCTCAGATTGTCGAGGCCGTGGTGTTGCAGCAACACCACCGGAGCATCAGCACGGAGCATGGGAAGGTGCCAGATCTCCATCCTGCCGCAGCCCCACCCCGAGGCCCGGCCCCGGACCCGGCAACACCCGATCGGCCTCCAGCCGGGGGCCGTCGAAGGGATCGTCGAGCAGATTGAGGTGGCTGTCGAGATCGGGCCAGCGCACCAGCGGCAGCAGCTGGGCCGCGGCCCCATTGAGCAGGTGGCTGTCGGAGTAGCAGCCCACCATCACCTCCAGCTCCAGGCGCCGGGCCACCTGGGCCATCAGCAGGGCCTCGGAGAGGCCCCCACTTTTGAGCAACTTGATGTTCACCCCATCCACGTAGGGAGCCAGGCGCAGCACATCTTCCAGGTTCCAGCAACTCTCATCGGCCACCAGGGGGATGGGGCAATCCAGCTCCAGGGCAGCAAAGCTCGCCGCGTCGTCCTCCGGGTCGAGGAGGGGGGGCAGGGGTTGCTCCACCAGCACCACCCGGGCCTCCGCCAGCCAGCCCACCATCTGCCGGGCCTGGTCCAGGGTCCAGCCGCCGTTGGCATCCACCTGGAGCTCGGCCGCCACCCCCGTGGCCTGTTGATGGGCCTCCAGAGCCGTGGTCACCGCCCGCACCAGGGCCCGGTCGTGCTCCAACCCCTCCGGACTGCCCAGCTTGAGCTTCACCCGGGTGGCTGGCAGGAGCTTCCACCACCGCTCCAAGCGCTCCACCACGGCCGGCACCGTCCCCAGCCCCAGGGTGACGCTGGTGGCCGTCGCCAGGGCCGGATCCAACCCCCACAGGGCCCCCACCCCGGTGCTGCGCCGTTGGCCCCACCAATCCAGGAGGGCGAGATCCACCGCGCAGCGGGCCGGGGGCGAGAGGGCAGCCAACAGGGGCTCCAGGGCCTGGCGGGGCTGGGGATCCCGCCCCTCCAGCAGGGGGATCAGGCCCTCCAGTTCGGCGGCGATGGCGTCGGTGTCGTAGCGACGGTGCCCCGCATCGAAGCCACCGGCTTCCCCCATCCCGGTGAGGCCGTCGTGGTGGATCGTTAAGAGAACATGCTCCACCGCGGCCGTGGTGCCCCGGCTGATGGTGAGCGGCACGGCCTTGGTGAGGGCAAAGCGTTGAAGGCGGCAGCGCATCAGCGGGCCATCCCAGCGGGAGGTTCACGCTCCACGCTGACATCCAGCG
>JBJTQT010000227.1:0-3553 GCA_046075745.1 Cyanobium sp.
TGATGATCAGGGTATCGCCATCGAAGAGGAAGGGATTCTGGCGCTTGTCGCCTTGCTGCAGGAGGGCCACAAGGTTGAGTTGCACTTCGCGCAACTGGTTGCTGTCGCCAGGGATGCGGCGGCGCAGGCGCAAGTCGGCGAGGTTGGCGTTGAGGGTGATGCCGCCGGCCTTCTGAATGGCCGACACCACGGTGGGCAGGCCGGGGATGGTTTTTTCCTTCCCTTCCACGGTGGAGCCTTCCCCGCCGGGATTGAGGAGGTAGAGGCCGGGGTTTTCCACCTGCCCCACCACCGACACCTGCAGGGGCCGGGGCTGAATCACCCGCAGGGTGAGCTCGGGCTGGCGCAGGTAGCGGCGGAAGAGGTTGGTGAGCCAGCGGTTGGCCTGGTTGAGGGTGAGGCCTTCGAGCACCACCGAGCCGATCATCGGCAGGGTGGTGCTGCCGTCGTTGAGAAGCTGGAAAGTGCCGCCCAGGTTGGCGTTGCCGCTGGAGAGGAAGGTGAGCTGCAGCTGATCGCCTGCGCCGAGGATGTAGGCATCGAAATCGGGAATGGCGGCGGTGCTGCTGGTGGCTTGCGCTGGAGCCACGGGGGCGGATGCGGCCAGGGCCGGCCGCGCTGTGCTGAAGAGCACGAACACTGAAGCCAGAAGCCGAGAATGGAAGCGGTTGCTACACCGCATGGCGGCCAAAATTTGATATTTTATGTTATAGGGTTTTATCTGCCCGTCTTGGACTCTCCACGAACAGCTCGCGGACCGGCCACCTCGGCCAGTGGGGGGTCAACCCGTGATAATGTTCAAGCGGCTACACGAGGTGCTGGAGCTCTGCTCGCATCCAGTAGTTCAATCAAGGACTTATTGTGCTGTTCAAGCGGTCTCTGATGTACCAAGAATTTATTCCCGATGTCTTGTTATTTCTTCCCTCCATATTCCCTTTTCGTTTCAGTATTTAGTTTCCTTCTGGCTTGCATTCTGCCCGTTTGCTCCGCTTGCTCCCCATCCCCATGAGCCTCTCCCCCACCACCCCGGGCAACGGCCATCCAGGGGCAGGTGCCAACGGCCAGGCGTTCGCTCCGGGGGGAGCCCTGGGGCCGGCCGGCCGCTTTTGCGGGGGCTTTGATGGGGATGAGATCGATCTGGCGGGGGTGCTGCAGGCCCTGCGGCGGCGGCGACGGCTGGCCCTGGCGGTGTTCGGCACCACCCTGCTGGCGGGGGCGTTGATCACGGCCTGGCAGCGGGCCTACAAGCCGGTGTTTCAGGGCAGCTTCAAGCTGCTGGTGAGCGATCCGATCAACAGCGAGGAACGCCAGCAGGAGCCTGGGGCGGGTGCCCTGGAGAGCCTGGCCCTCCCCGGTAGTGGTTCCACCAACACGGCCACCCTGATCCAGGTGCTGGGGAGCCCCCTGCTGCTCTCGCCCATTGAGCAGAAGATGGGGCTGGGTGATGGGGATTTGGCTCCCACCATCTCCCTTCCGAAAACGGCCGGAGTGGCGGCGAGCGCAGGCGGGGCAGGGGTGCTGGAGGTCACCCTGCAATGGCCCGATCCGGTGGAGGGCCGCCAGATCCTGGAGCAGCTGAGCCGCTCCTATCTCTCCTATTCCCTGCGGCAGCGGCAGGAGAAGCTCACCCAGGGCCTGGCGTTTCTGGATCAGCAGGCCCCGGAGCTGCAGGCCCGGGTGAAGGATCTGCAGAACCAGGTGGCGGCGTTCCGCCAGAGCACGGGCTTTGTGGAGCCGGTGGAGCAGGCCACGGCGATCAAGGAGCAGCAGCTGGCGTTGAGTGCGAGCCGCAAGGGGCTGGAGCAGCAGCAGGCCCGGCTGGAGGGGCTTGCGGCTTCGGTGCGAGCCGGCAAGCTGAGCAGCCAGCCGTTCCAGGGGGGCAATTCCTCCCTGGGAGGCGGTTCCAGTGGGCAGTTGGCGCCCGGCGCTCTGGCGGGGGGTGCCTTCACCTCCTTGCTGCAGGATCTCACCCAGGTGGAGAAACAGCTGGCGGAGGCGGAGGCCACCTACACGGAGGCTGCCCCCCAGGTGCAGGAACTGCGGGCCAAGCGCGATAAGTTGCGCCCGTTGCTGCAGCGGCGGGAGCTGGATGCGATCCAGTCGAGCCTGGGGGAAAATCAGGCCCAGCTGATGGAGATCCGGCGGCAGCAGGAGCAGCTGGCACGGCGCTTTCAGGGCAATCCAGCCCAGATGAAGCAATACGACGCCCTGCAGCAGCAGCTGGAGGTGGCGCGCGACAACCTCACCTCCTACATCAAGGCGCGGGAGAGCTTCCGGCTGCAGGTGGCCCAGCGCACGGTGCCCTGGAAGGTGGTGGCACCGCCGAAGTTCGGGCCCCGGCCGGTGAAGCCGAGCGTGCCGCGCAACCTGCTGCTTTCAGCCCTGTTGGGGGGCCTGGCGGGAGTGGGCCTGGCCCTGTTGCGGGATCGGTTGGATCATGTGTTCCACTCCCCGAAGGAAATGCAGGAGGGGCTGGCGGTGCCCCTGCTGGGGCTGGTGCCCTACCTGCAGGGGCGGGCGGGCAGCACCATCAGCCAATCGCTGGCGGCCCTGGAGGGGGGGGATCGCTTTGCGATCAAGGAGGCGTTGCGCAACCTGTTCGCAAATTTCCGCCTGCTGCGGGCCGATAAGCCGGTGCGGCTGGTGGCGATCACTTCCTCCACCCAGGGGGAAGGGAAGACCACCACCACGGCCCTGTTCGCCCAAACCCTGGCCCAGCTGGGGCAGCGAGTGCTGCTGGTGGATGCGGACATGCGCCGTCCGATGCTGCACCGCTACGTGGGGGCCGACAACCTGCAGGGATTCTCCAGTGTGCTCACCGATCCAGAGATCGCGCCTGAGGAAGTGGTGCACACCGTGCAGCCCGGCTTGGATCTGCTCACGGCGGGGCCGGTGCCGCCGGATCCCACCCAGCTGCTGAGCTCGGAGCGCTGCGGCGCGGTGGTGCAGATGATCCGCTCCCTGCCCGGCTACGACCTGGTGCTCTTCGATACGCCACCGGCCTTGCTGCTCAGCGATCCGGTGCTGCTGGCCGAGCATCTCGATGGGCTGATCTTCCTGGTGGGGCTCTCGCGGGTGAACCGCGACCTGCCCGCCCAGGCCCTGCAGCGGGTGCGGGATACGGGCGTGGATGTGCTCGGGGTGCTCGCCAACCAACCCGTGCGCCGCGGCTCCGGCAGCAAGCGCTACGGCTACGGCTACGGCTATGGCTATGGCTATGGCTATGGCCCCCGCTCGGGCTATGGCGACTACGCCGCGGCGGCGGAGCAGCAGGAAGCCTCTGCGGATCGCGAAGCAGCAGCAATTGGCGAAGCCTCCGCCAATGGCGAAGCAGATGCCAATCGGGAAGCCACCACCACTCGCTCCAGGCGCAGCCAGACCCTCCCCAAGAAACGCCTCCCCTCCTTGCTAGCCGGCTCCCGTCGCCTGATGCACTGGCTGGATGAGCGGGATTAAGCCATCCAGCCAACAACCACACCATATCTGGTGTCTCCACAGCCAAAATCCACCTCAAATCCAAAAGGGCCCCGGGAGGACACTCCCCCCTGAGCCG
>JBJTQT010000228.1:0-3974 GCA_046075745.1 Cyanobium sp.
CCCGCCGCTCCGCGCGCCGAGCCACAGCGGTGCGCGCCGACGGCAAGCGGTTCTACGACCCAAACTGACCAGCGGGGCACTGGGCGGAAGCGGTGCGGAGTGGAGCCCTCGCGCCACACCATCTATGGTGTAATGATCAAGGATTTTTTCTACAGTGCCGGGGAGGCAACACCCCCGGCAAGGCCTTGCCGCCCCCTGCGGAGTCCTGCCCCCTGCGGAGTCCCACCTCCAACAGGGACCTGCCGCCAACAGGGCCCTGCCGTGGGCGGATGTCATTCTGCAATCGCCGGATCCGCCAGACAGCCAAGCGACACAGCCGCTCTGGCGAGTTGCTTGTCTGCGGTGATCAAGCGGGCACCATGTTTGAGCGCCAGAGCAAGGTAACTGGCGTCATAAACACTCAACGAGAGGGCCATGGCTTGATCAAGCGCACCACAAGCGAGTTCACTGGCGCTGGTGAGCCGTAGCGGCAGCTGCAGCAGATCCGCCAGGAGGGTTCGGCATTCATCAGCACTGAGCAATTGGCGCTGCACCTGTTTCAACAGCACCGAAGCGCATTCGAGCAGGCAGAGATCGGGAACCAACAACAAGGCATCGCCAGTGCAGCCCCGCTGGATGGCGGGCTCCAGCGAAGGAGGCAGCGGTCCATCAGCCAGATAGAGCCTGAGCAGGGCTGAGGTATCCAGGACAAACAGATCGGTTTGCGCTCGCGCCCCTGGCGTCATGGCATCAGCGGTTGCGGTCGGCCTGGAGATCGGCAGCCAGATCGGGAAAATGGCGCCCGGCCAGCGCGGAGCGCCATTGCCGGGCTCGCTCCACAGCGCCCACCTGGGCGTAACGCACCTCCCGTTCAATCAGCAGCCGCGCCTGCTCCTGCATGCTGCGGTGGTTGCGAATGGCGAGCTGCCGCAAGCCCTCATAGGTCTGATCCGACAGACCGCGCAAGCTCAATGATGGCATAACGCTCTTATGGGAACTGATCTCATTATGACATCAACTGGATCGCCCCCGCCGGTCTTTCGTCGTGGCAAGCTGAACGGGCAATGCCTAGGTGAGCCACCAGTACCGCTTCAAGGCAGCACCTTTCGGCCCAGATCCAGCAAGCGTTGGTCTGCGCTCAGAAGTGAGGCCACCTCGCGACGGGCCAGCACCAGATAAAGGCAGTCGTAGACGGGGTGATCGAGGTGGGTGGCCAGGGCAAGGGCCTCAGCCTGCAGAGTGCGATCGGGCTCGATGTGATCGACCAGATCCGCGGCCCGTCGAAGACGGGCCTGCAACGTTGCAGCCTGCAGCTGGCCGGCACCCTGAATACGCCAGAGGGTGTTGGCCACCTCCGTGAGCATCAGCTCCGGAGCCAACACAAGTTCGGCGGTTTCCAGGGCTTCTGTGAAAGCGCAGGCCTGGCTGGAGCCCTCAATGATCCGCACCACAGCCGAGGCATCCAGCACAAGGCGAGTCGTTTGCCTCGCTGCCATCTCAGCGTTCCCGATCCTGGCGGATCAGCTCTTCCGGGGATGGATCAAACGACTGGGTTCCCTCCTGCTGGGCCAACGCTGCCAGCTCCATGAGAGCCTGTCGGCGCCGCTCACGGGGATCACCACCACAGGCCTGCTGCAGGTCGCTAAGAGCTTGCTGGCTCAGGCTGCGCCGGTTGCGCCGGGCCCTGAGCTGCAGGATCTGGTGCAGCGGATCGGGGAGATCGCGGATCTGCAGGGTTGCCATGGGAGGAGCAGGACAAAGCCCCTTGAATTTTACATGCGGTATGCATGCGCACGACACCACCTGCGCGACAACAGCCTTATGTGCTTTATGCGCATAGAGGCATAAAACAAGCCAAAAAAGGGGGAGGGAGCTGGGTCAATCGCCAGCGCCCCATCAATAGGCATTGCGTGAGCGCAGGTGGAAGAGGGTGCGCAGGAGGATGCGGAGGTCGAGGGTGAGTGACCATTCGCGTTGATAGCGCAGGTCGGCCTCCACGCGGCGGGCCATGGCGCTGAGTTCGGCGGTTTCCCCACGGAGGCCTTCCACCTGGGCGAGGCCGGTCATGCCGGGTTTGAAGGCATGGCGCTGCATGTAGGCGGGGATGAGCTTGCGGTAGTGCTCGTTGTGATCCACCGCATGGGGGCGAGGCCCCACCAGGCTCATGGATCCGGCGAACACATTGAAGAGCTGGGGCAGCTCATCGAGCGACCAGCGGCGCAGGATGCGGCCAATGGGGGTAACCCGGGGATCATCGCGGCGGGCCTGCTGCAGGCCTGGGGTGGCGCCATCTTCCGTGCAGGTCATGGTGCGAAACTTGAGCATGCGGAAGGGGCGGCCATCGAGGCCATAGCGGGTCTGGGCGTAGAACACCGGCCCGGTGGTGGTGAAATAAACGAGCAGGCCAATGGCCAGCAGGAGGGGGGAGAGGAGGAGCAGGAGGAGGGCCGCGCCGAGGAGGTCTGTCAGCCGCTTGATGCGCTGATCAATGAGCGACCCCTCCTGCCCCCAGAGATTGATCGTGAAGGCATCGCCGAGCTGATCCACCTCGAAATGCATGGAGGGCATGGCCCAGGCGGGGAGGTAGTACACGGGCTTGCAGGTGTCGCCGAGGAAGCGCAGCACCTGCTGCATGGAGAGATCGGTGGAGGAGAGATAGCTGAAGTAGATCTGATCCACGTCATGGCTGGCGAGCCATTGGGGCATCTCCCGCAGGCCGCCGGAGCTCGGGGGCATGGAAAGGGGCAGGGAGAGGGAAGGGGGCTGGCCGGCATGAAACCAAGCCACCAGACGCAGGCCAATCCAAGGGAGCTGCTGGAGTTTGCGGTGAAACTCAATGGCTTGCTCGGGGGTGCCCCAGAACACCACGCTGCGGGTGTTGCCGCCCTGGAGACGATGCCAACGCAGGAGCTTGCGGCTGCCCACATGGGAAAGGGCGAGGAGGGCCCAGCTGCTGGCGGCCCAGAGGGTCATCTCCAGGCGGGAGAAGCTGGCGCTGACCTTGAGCAGGAAGCCGATCAAGAGCAGGGCGGTGAGCACCAGAACCCAGGCGAGGGTCACCCGCCGCAGGAGGGTCCAGAGGCTGGTCTGGCGGTAGCTGCGATAGAGCTTGCCGGCGGGGAGGATGAGGGCGGTGAGGAGGAACACCGCCAGCGCCGGGGCGATTTCGAGCGGGCCAAAGAAGCTGTGGATGCCCAGGAGAAGGGCGGTGACGAGGGATGGATCCAGGAGCCGCAGCAGGCGGTTGAGGTCCTTGCCATAGAGGCGCAGGGCACCGCCTGGAACGAAGGCAGAGATCGCCTTGCTGTCATTCTGTGGAGGTGAAAGGTTTTGGAGGAGGTGATAACGGGTGCGCATCCTTTTCTATGGCATCAATTACAGCCCGGAGCCCGTGGGCATCGGGAAATACAGCGGTGAACTGGCCGAGTGGCTGGCGAGCCGGGGCCATGGGGTGCGGGTGATCACGGCGCCGCCCTATTTCCCGAGCTGGCGGCTAGGGAATGGGGATGGATCCGTGAGGAATCGCTATGGCAGGGAGCGGCTGGCGGGGGTGGAGGTGCGGCGGTGTCCGCTGTGGGTGCCGCGGCGGCCAAGCGGGCTGACGCGGCTGCTGCATCTGGCGAGCTTTGCGCTGATGAGCCTGCCGGTGCTGTTGCAGCAGCGGCGTTGGCGGCCGGATGTGGTGCTCACCGTGGCGCCAGCGTTTTTCTGTGCGCCGGGGGCTTTGCTGCTGGGGCGGTTGTGTGGGGAGGGATGTCATGGCTGGCTGCACATCCAGGATTTCGAGCTCGATGCGGCGTTCTCCTTGGGGATGCTGCGTGGCGGCTGGCTGCGGCGGTTGGCGGAGAGTTGGGAGGCCGGCCGGCTGCGGGATTTTGACGTGGTGAGCAGCCTGGGTCCGGCGATGCTGACCGGGCGGCGCGCGAAGGGTGTGGACGAAGAGCGGAGCGAACTGCTGCCCAACTGGGTGGATCTGCAGGCGATCCATCCCCTGG
>JBJTQT010000229.1:0-5348 GCA_046075745.1 Cyanobium sp.
GGTGCTCCTCCTGCTGGCCCTGGGCGGTTCTTTTGTCAGCTACATCTACTCGGCCCCGCCGCTGAAGCTGAAACAAAATGGCTGGCTGGGCAACTACGCCCTGGGGGCCAGTTACATCGCCCTGCCCTGGTGGGCGGGTCAGGCCCTCTTCGGCCGCCTCACCTGGACCACCGCCCTGCTCACCCTGGCCTACAGCCTGGCGGGGCTGGGCATCGCGGTGGTGAACGATTTCAAGAGTGTGGAAGGCGATCGGGCGATGGGGCTGAAGTCGCTGCCGGTGGTGTTCGGCATCGAGCGGGCCAGCTGGATCAGCGCGGCGATGATCGATGGATTCCAGCTGGCGATGGTGGCGGTGTTGATCGCGATCGGCCAACATCTGGCCGCCGTGCTGTTGGTGCTGCTGATCGTGCCCCAGATCACCTTTCAGGACATCTGGCTGCTGCGGGATCCGGTGGCTTTTGATGTGAAATACCAGGCCAGCGCCCAGCCCTTTCTGGTGCTGGGGATGCTCGTGACAGCCATCGCCATTGGCCACAGCCCCCTGATCCGCACGGTGCTGCAGGCGGTGCCGCTGTGACCGAGGCCATCCGCCGCCGCCGCCGTTCCGCCGAGGATCTGCCTGAAGCGCCCCAGCGCCGGGGCTCCCGCCTCTGGCCCGCGGCGGCCGTAGCCGTGGGCCTGGGCGGCATCGCCGCCATCGGCCAGGGCTTTTTCACGATGGGTACCGATGCCCTGCTGCCGGATGTGGGCGGCATTCAGAGCTTCAACCGCCCGGGCACGCTCACGGTGCTCGCCTCCGATGGCTCGGTGCTGTTCAAGGAGGGTCCGGCCACACGGGAGAAGCTGAAGCCGGGCACCATGCCCCTGCTGGTGCAGAAGGCCTTCATCGCGGCCGAAGACCGGCGTTTCTACCAGCACGACGGGGTGGATGTGGTGGGCATCCTGCGGGCGGTGGGCCGCAACATCAGCCAGGGTTCGGTGGAGGAGGGCGCGAGCACGATCACTCAGCAGCTGGCGCGGATGGTGTTTCTCAGCCAGGACCGCACGATCATCCGCAAGGTGAAGGAAGCGGCCCTGGCGGGCAAGATCGAGCGGCAGCTGAGCAAGCAGCAGATCCTCGAGCAATACCTCAACTACGTGTATTTGGGCTCCAGCGCCTATGGGGTGTCGGATGCGGCGTGGGTGTATTTCTCGAAGACCCCCGATCAGCTCACCCTGCCGGAGGCGGCGCTGATCGCCGGGCTGCCGCCGGCGCCCACGGTGTATTCCCCCCTGGTGAATCCGGAGCTGGCCACCAAGCGGCGGGCCACGGTGCTCAGAAGGATGCGGGTGGCGGGCTTCATCGATGATCGGCAGCTGATGGAGGCCAGTGAAGCGCCCCTGGGGCTGAAGCCTGCGGAGCCGAAGTATTTCGCCAATCCAGCGCCGTGGTTCATCAGCTGGATGGAGCAGGAGCTGCCGAAGGTGCTCAGCAAGGAGCAGCTGGAGGTGGGGGGGCTCACGGTGCGCAGCAGCCTGAATGGCAAGTGGCAGGAAGCAGCCCAGGCGGCGGTTGAGGCCCATGCGGGTGGGGGCATGGAGGGCGCCCTGGTGTCGATGGAGCCGGGCACGGGCCTGGTGCGGGCGATGGTGGGGGGGATCGATTGGGACAAAAGCCAGTTCAACCGCGCCACCCAGACCCTGCGTTCGCCGGGTTCCACCTTCAAGCTCTTCGCCTACACCGCGGCGCTGCGCTATGGCATGACGCCGGACGACACGATCAGCGCCAGGACCCGCTGCTACAGGGATGGCTGGCCGCCGAAGCGCTTTTGCATTCCAGGCACCGGCGGGGCCATCACCCTGCGGGATGCGGTGGCCCGTTCGGTGAACCCGGCGGCGGTGGCCACGGCGGAGAAGGTGGGTTATCCGCGGGTGATCGATACGGCCCGCCGGCTGGGCATCACCGGTGAGATCGGCGAATACCCGGCGATGGTGCTGGGCTCGAATGAAAAAACGGTGCTGGAGATGACGGCGGCCTATGCGGCGATCAACAACCGGGGGTTGTATGTGGCGCCCACGCCCTTTGAGGAGATCATCGGCCCGGATGGCAAGCGGCTCTACAGCCGGGCGGCGAAGGCCAAGCCACCACGGCAGGCGGTGAGCAGTGATGTGGCGGATGCCATGACCTACATGCTCGAGGGCGTGGTGGCCAGGGGCACGGGCACGGGGGCGTCGCTGCCGGATCGGCCTGCGGCCGGCAAGACGGGCACGGCGGAGGGGGCGCGGGATCTGTGGTTCATCGGTTCGATTCCCCAGCTCACCACAGCGATCTGGTATGGCTACGACCAGAACTGGAAAACGGGCAGCAGCAGCGCCCAAGCGGCCTATGCCTGGGGCTCCTACATGCGCAAGGTGATCCCGGATCTGCCGGTGAAGGAGTTTCCGCCGAAGCCGGAGCTCAACAGCAAGTTCATCCCCTATGTGCCGCCGAAGCGCAAGGGCAGTGGGGAGGGCAGCGCCTCCCGGGAGGGTCGCTGGGACCAGCCGGAGGTGATCGATGGCCCGGGCACGGGCCTGGGCGAGCCGGAGCGGCGCTGGGAGCCCCCCACCGAGGAAGCCCCGCGCCAGGGCCGCAGCTGGGAGCCGGAGGAACCACGCCGCTGGGAGCCTCAGGAGCCCTCCTCAGCGCCGGCGGAGGGGCCCCCGCCGGCGGCTCCTGCGGCCCCCGGCCCAGCGGCTGAGGCACCGATGCCGATCGCACCGGCCGCTCCGCTGCCGCCGGAGCCACCCCCGCCCGCCCCCCCACCGATTCCCCCACCGCCGCCCCCACCGGCGCCCTGATCCAGCAGCAGGGCGGCATAGAAACCATCGCCGTCGCCAGGCTCCGGCCACCATTGCCGCTCGAGGCTGAGGGTCCAGGTGGGATGGCGCTGGAGGGCGCGGGCGATGGTGTGCTGGTTTTCTGTGGGGTGCACGGTGCAGGTGGCGTAGAGGAAGCGGCCACCTGGGGCGAGCAGGGGCGCCAGGCCATCGATCAGAGCGGCCTGAAGGTTGGCCAGTTCGGCCACGCTGGCGGGTGTTTGGCGCCAGCGGGCATCGGCATGGCGGGCCAGGGTGCCGAGGCCTGAGCAGGGGGCATCGAGGAGGATGCGATCAAAGCGTGCGCGCCAGCTGGGCTGCGCCGCCAGCAGGGTGGTGGCATCAGCGGCGAGGGGATGGATGGCCTGGAGCCCGAGGCGCTCGGCGTTGCTGCGGAGGCGCTCCAGCCGGCCTTCGGAGCGATCCACCGCCCAGATCTCCCCCTGATCGGCCAT
Organism: Cyanobium sp.; assembly: GCA_046075745.1. Taxonomy (GTDB): domain Bacteria; phylum Cyanobacteriota; class Cyanobacteriia; order PCC-6307; family Cyanobiaceae; genus Cyanobium. The sequence goes on from JBJTQT010000229.1 coordinate 3,294, forward strand.
GCGTTCCGCGCAGTGGGTGGCCTTGCCGCCGGGGGCGGCGCAGGCATCGAGGAGGGTTTCACCGGGCTTGGGATCAAGGAGGAGCACGATGCGCTGGGCCTGGCGATCCTGCACGCTCCACTGGCCGTCGCCGTAGCCGGGTAGGGCTCGCAGATCGCCGGGGCGATCAAGGAGGGTGAGCCCTTCGGGCAGATCGGGTAGGGGAGCGGCCCGCAGGCCGGCCTGCGCGAGTTGGGTGATGAGGGTGGCCCGATCGGTGCGCAGGGGGTTGATGCGCAGATCCAGGGGAGGGGGGGTGTTGCTGGCGATGGCGATGGTTTCGGCTCCTTCACTGCCGCGCCAGGTGAGGAGGTGTTGGGCCAGCCAGAGGGGAAGCGACTGGCGCAGGGCGAGGGAGGCGGCGGCATCCTGGGGCAGGGGAAGGCCCTGCCAGGGCTGGAGATCGCCCCGGTTGGGATCGCAGCCGTTGAGATCGCAAAGAAGGCCCTCCCGCTGGCGCTGCACATTGCGCAGCAGGCCATTCACCACTGGCGCGAGGCGCTCCAAACCGCCGGCACGGGCGAGGTGCACGGTGGTGCTCACCGCGGCGGCGGGCGGCACCCGATCGAGACAGAGCAGTTGGTAGAGGCCGATGTGCAGCAGCCAGCGCAGCTTGGGCGGCTGGCGCTCAGCGGGAAGGCGGCCCTGGGCGGTGATCCAGCCATCGAGGAGGGCCCGCTGGCGGATGGCGCCATAGGCCAGATCGGTGGCGAGGGCCCGATCCCGGGGGGGGAGGGGGGTGCCCTTGAGGGCCCGCTCCAGGGCAGCATCGGCGTAGGCGCCGGCCGCCACGGCCTGCAGCACGCTCCAGGCCAGGCGGCGGGGCGCCAGGCCGGAGGGCTGCTCGCTGGCGGGGGATGCCAAAGGGATGGGTGGAAAGAGGTTCCGTCCTAGCGCCGCGAGCGGGTCAAGTTGCGTCCGGCAGCCAGGGCAATGGCCCGGTCCATGTCGTCGGTGGTTTTTCAGGCTCGTCCTTGGAGGTCACCGCCCCCCGCCAGCGGTGGGCGGCCAGGGGGAGGCGACCTTCTCCATCCACCGGGATGCCTTCTGAGCGGAGCAGTTCGGCCTGAATCCAATCGCTGCCTTCTCGGGCGAGGCTGAGGCTGATGCAGCCCTTGGCGTTCACCACCCGATGCCAGGGCAGATCGGAGGGGAGGGGAAGGCGCCGCAGGGCCCAGCCCACCTGGCGGGCGCAGCCGAAGGCACCGAGCAGCTCGGCGATCTGGCCATAGGTGGCGAGCTGCCCCTGGGGGATCAGGGCCACCATGGCGTAAACGCGCTGATCAAAGCTGGGCTCCACGGGGCGCGGGTGAGCAGGCAGGATCAGCAGTGATCGTGCCATGGCCATGCCGCTGCTGCCCCGCCGTTTCGAGCGCCTGAAGGCGGTGCTGGATCGGCGGATGGGAGATCTGAGCCTGCTGCTGGGGGCGGTGGAGAAGCCGCATAACGTGTCCGCGATCCTGCGCACCTGTGATGCGGTGGGGGTGTTGGAGGCCCATGCGGTGTGCCTGGCGGGGCGGCTGCCCACGTTCAACAGCACGGCACAGGGCAGCCAGAAGTGGGTGCCGCTGCGGGTGCATGGGGAGGTGGGGGAGGCGATGGCTGCGTTGAAGGGGCAGGGCTTTCAGCTGGTGGGCACCCATCTGGGGGTGGAGGCGGTGGATTATCGCCAGGTCGACTATCGGGGACCAACGGCCTTTGTGCTGGGGGCGGAGCGGTGGGGATTGAGCGAAGCGGCGGCGGCGCTGGTGGATCAGGCGGTGTACATCCCGATGCGGGGGATGGTGCAGTCGCTGAATGTGTCGGTGGCGGCGTCAGCGTTGTTGTTCGAGGCATTGCGGCAGCGGCAGGCGGCGGGGCTGGTGCCGGAGCGGGGGGAGGGGGTGCCACGCGAGCGCTATCGGGAGCAGCTCTTTGCCTGGGCCTATCCCCAGGTGGCGCGCTGGTGCCGGGAGCAGGGGCGGCCCTATCCGGAGCTGGATGAGGAAGGCGGGATCCTCGAGGAGCTGCCGCGCA
>JBJTQT010000230.1:0-4482 GCA_046075745.1 Cyanobium sp.
GCAAAGGTGCGGTAAGAGCGCACCAGCGGCATCGAGAGGTGCCGGCTCGGTAAACCCCGGCCGGGAGCAAGGCCAGGGCTTCGGCCCACGGAACAAGGGTTGGCCCTTTTCCCGTTCCGTCGTCGCGCGCCGCTGGAGACCGCCGGTAACGGCGGCCCTAGAGAGATGATCCACCACCACCGCTCCAAAAGCCTTGCGCTTGGGGGGGCGGTGGGGAACAGAACCCGGCTTACGGCCTGCTTTCACCCTTTTTCGTGCGGTCCATTCGTTTCCGGCGCCTCCAATTCCGCCGGCAACCCAATCTCCCCATGAGACAAGCTGCGACTCCAGCCACTGAACAACCCAGTGCTGCGTCAGGCTGGAGGGCCTGCTCCTGCGCCACCGGTGACGCCCCAGCGCCTCGCCCAGCTCCAGGCCTTTCTCCAGAGCCTCGGCCTGGATCCCACCACCAGCGGCGGGCCTGGCGCCACCGCCGTGGCCCTCGCCCCCATCGAAGAAGCCCTCAGCCACAGCTCCCTCGGCGAAGTCCGCAGCCACGAACGGCTCGAATTTCTGGGGGATGCCGTGCTGCGCCTGGCCGCCACCGAATTCCTCCGCCACCACCACCGGAACCTGAGCGTGGGGGAGCAATCCGCCCTGCGGGGCCAGCTGGTGAGTGATCGCTGGCTCACGTCCCTCGGGGAAACCATTGGCCTTGAGGCCGTCGTGCGGCTTGGGCCAATGGCCGCGGGCGATGGGGCCGGCCGCGCCACCGTGCTCGCCGAATCGAGCGAAGCCCTGCTCGGCGCTATCTACCTCGCCTGGGGTGGTCCCGCTGGCGGGCTGGCGCCCGTGATCCGCTGGCTCACCCCCCACTGGCACGCCACCGCCGCCGCCGTGCTCGCCGATCCCCACCGGCAGAACTGGAAATCCGCCCTGCAGGAATGGAGCCAGGGCCAGGGCCTCGGGCTGCCCCGCTACAGCTGCAGCGAACAGAGCCTTGCCCATGGCGATCCCAGGCGCTTTCATTGCCGCGTGGTTCTGCCCGCCAGCCGCGGCATCCAGGGCAGCACCCCATGCCTGACGGGCGAAGGCTGGGGAAAATCCAGACGGGAGGCGGAACAGGACGCCGCCAGGACTGCCCTAAAGCAACTTCAAACCAGCCCCATGCCAGCGCATAAATAAAGTCTCCGTTTTTAAAACCCGCTGCAGATCAAGAGGTCTCATGGCAAGGATCAGGAGACTCTGACCAATCCCTCTTGACTTTGCACCAAATTGCGCGAACCGGCTATGATTAACTTGAACACCTTCTGACAAAGGATTCCCAGTTCCCATTTTTACTATGCATACCATCCGCAACGCGGCCATTCTGCTGGGACTTTCAGCTGGCATGGTCTTCGCCAACAACGCTCCAGCCCACGCTGCAGCATGTCTCTCTGGAAGCCAGGCCTTCAGTTATTGGATTGGCCTCGGAGCCGGCGGCTGCGAAGTCGGCGACATGAGATTCAGCAACTTCAACATCTCTGGCGCCGTTCTTGCCACAGATGCACTCGCTGTTGCTGAAATTACCGGCCTGCACACGGTAAATGCTCAGTCTTCTTCAGCATGGGTTGGTGCGGGCACTTATGGCTACAAGGCCACTTCCCTCGCCGGACCGATCGACCAGGTTTCCGCTGATACCACCCGTGCGGCCGGTGCTTTCTACACCGGAGAAACCAGCACCGACCCCGTTGGCACCCACAATTGCCTGGTTTCTCAGGTGATACCCAACTGCCAAGGCGCACCCTTCTCTCCAGTGATTGCCTATGCCCCGCCCACCCCTTCAGTGGTGGTGACCAATAGTTTCAATGCCGGCTCACCTGGCATGATTCAGTACAACAACCAGCTGCGCCAGACCCCTGGCCCCTTGGCCATCCTGGGAGCTGGCACCGCTTTTGGCTTCAGCCGCAAGCTTCGCAGTCGCATCAAGGCTTCTGCCTGATTCCTTGCACAATCACTTCAGCAAACCGGGGGAAACCCCGGTTTTTTTGTGCCCCCAGCCATCAACTCAGCTGTAGGGCCCGCAGCGGCAGCGTTACCAATTTGTCCCAACATCCGCCCTCGAACAGCACCGCCGCCCGATCACCGCTCAGCCGCTGCACGATGCCCTTGTAGCCCCGGTAGATCGAGGTGGCGTCACTCACGGTGACCGTGCTGCCAGGCAGGATGACCGGAGCTGCAATGGAAGTGGCCATCGGGGTTGCCAAACAACGGCATTCATTATCGTCCGCCCGCCCAGGCTTCCGCTTGCCGGATGGCTCCGGTCTGACGCCGTTGCCAACCATCAGAGCGGAGCCGGAGCCCTCACCAAGTGGGCCTCGACCCCCAGGTGGGCGGCAGCTGCCACGAGGATCTGATCAGCGCTCACCATCTCCAACCCGTGGCGATGGGCCACCGCCAGATGGAGCGCATCGCCACCCCGCAGGCCCAGATCCGCCCCCTGCACCAGCCAGCCACAGGCCTGCTCGAAATCAGCGCCACTCGGCTCTACCAGGGAGAGCCGCTCGCGGCGAAAGGTCTCCAGTTCCCCATGGATGCGAGTCACACGGCCCGCCCCGAGCTGGTGGCGTCGGCTTCGCAGCGCCGTGGCAGAAGCAAACTCCAACAGCACCCAGTGGCTGATCCAGAGGGCAGCTTCATGGTTGCAGGCCAGCCAGTGCTCAGCGGCGCCGTAGCCCGCATCGTTATGGAACAACGACACCAGCACACAGGCAACTGGCCTCGCTTCTGGCCCAAGCGCCACTGTGGGGCGGGCCGTTCTGGCTTGAATGGGCAGTACTGCACGCCATCACCCGCCGCCGCCTGCCATGGCTTCCCCACCGTTGGTTCCCCTGATCCTCTGTGGCGGCACCGGCACCCGCCTGTGGCCCCTCTCCCGCGCCTCCTATCCCAAGCAATACTGGGCCCTGGCTGGCGATGGCGACGCCACCCTCCTCCAGCAGACCCACCAGCGCCTGGCAGGCCTGCCCGGCCTGGCCCCGCCGATCCTGGTGTGCAATGAAGACCACCGCTTCATCGTGGCCGAGCAGATGCGCCAGATCGATGTGGATCCTGCCGCCATCCTCCTGGAGCCCGTGGGTCGCAACACCGCCCCCGCCGTGGCCGTGGCGGCCCTGCAGGCCACGGCCCGGGGTGAGGATCCCCTGCTGCTGGTGCTCGCCGCTGATCACGTGATCCGCCAGCCGGAACGCTTCCGCGCCACCGTGGGCGCCGGCATTCCCGCCGCCGCCGCCGGCCAGCTGGTGACCTTCGGCATCGTGCCCACCGCTCCGGAAACCGGCTACGGCTACATCGAATCGGCCGAGGCCCTCAACCCCACCCAGCCCGTGCCCATCGCCCGCTTCGTGGAGAAGCCCGATCTGGCCACCGCCGAAGGCTTCCTCGCCTCCGGCCGCTTCACCTGGAACAGCGGCATGTTTCTCTTCCGCGCCAGTGCCATCCTCGCCGAGATGGAGCGGCTCTCCCCCGAGGTGGTGAGCGCCTGCCGCAGCGCCCTCGAGCACGACAGCGCCGATCTGGATTTCCTGCGCCTGGAGCGGGAGGCCTTCGCCGGCTGCCCCTCGGTGGCCATCGATGTGGCCGTGATGGAGCGCACCGATCGCGGCTGCGTGCTGCCCCTCGATGCGGCCTGGAGTGATGTGGGCAGCTGGAGCGCCCTCTGGGAAACGGCCGATCGCGACAGCTCCGGCAACGTGCTGCGCGGCCGGGTGATCAGCCGGGATTCCCGCAACTGCTACCTCCGGAGTGAACACCGCCTGGTGGTGGGCCTCGGCGTGGAGGATCTGGTGGTGGTGGAAACGGACGATGTGGTGCTCGTGGCCCACCGCGACCGGGCCCAGGATGTGAAGGGCGTGGTGGGCCAGCTGGAGCGCCAGGGCGCCCCTGAAAGCAAGGCCCACCGCCGCATCTATCGCCCCTGGGGGCATTACGACGGCGTGGTGGAGGGCGAGCGCTGGCAGGTGAAGAAGATTCAGGTGAAGCCAGGCGCCTCCCTCTCCCTGCAAATGCATCACCATCGCGCCGAACATTGGGTGGTGGTGAAGGGCACTGCCCTGGTGGAAAAGGATGGAAGAGAAGAGCTGCTCGGTGAAAATCAGAGCACCTACATCCCCCTGGGATCCCGCCATCGCCTCATCAATCCAGGGAAGATTCCCGTGGAACTCATCGAGGTGCAAAGTGGGCCCTATCTCGGAGAAGATGACATCGTGCGGTTTGAAGACCGTTATGGCCGCTCCGATCAACCCGTGGCTTCCACCTGATGCATCCGCTACATTGCATTGGACTCCCCATAAGCACTTGTGACGAGAGATTTTGAAGGGACTGGAGATGTTGGCTTGTTCGGCGCACCTGTAAGCCAAGACGATGTAGAGAACGAAGCGACCAGCAATGAATGGGCCGATGGAGCTCGCATCACCTACTGGGTCGGACTGGTTCTGCTGGGCACCTTTCTGGTGTCACTGCTCA
>JBJTQT010000231.1:0-30158 GCA_046075745.1 Cyanobium sp.
GGAGTGATCGCCGAAGATCGATAGCCCCTGGGCCGCCAGGGCCCTCCCCGCCACATGCACCACCACTGGTGTCAGTTCCTCTGCCCAGCGGTAGAGATTGGGAAGCATCAGCAGCAGCCCCTGGGACGCCTTCAGATCGCCGCCCAGAGCCAGCAGGGCGCCCTTTGGCGAAGCGGGTCCGTCCCTGGGGGCCGGCCCCCGCCAGGGAAGGGGCTCCGGCACAAATCCCCGGGCCCGCCTCAGGAGAGCGGGACGACCATCGATCTGCTGCAACACCGAATCATCCAGGGGCCGGCGGATGGGAAGGTCATGAACGAGGAAGGCATCGGCGATGCCACCGAGCCGCTGCAGGGCCTCTTCAGGAGAGAGGCAGAGCGGTTCACCGCTGCGGTTGCCGCTGGTGGCCACCAGCGGCCGGTTCACCAGCCCCACCAGCAGATGATGCAGCCCTGAGGCGGGAAGCATCACCCCCAGGAGAGGACTGCCTGGGGCAACGGAGTCCCAGGCATCAGGGGGGTGGGAGAAGCGGCGCTGCAGCAACACGATCGGGGCGGCAGGGTGGCGGAGGCATTGCTCTTCCCCAGGGGAGATCACCACGTCCAGGGCCGGAGTCCCCGAGTCCGCCACCAGCAGGGCGAAGGGTTTGGCCGGACGGTGCTTGCGCTGGCGGAGCCGCCGCACCGCCCGGTCGGAAGTGCCATCCACCAGCAGCTGGAAGCCGCCCACCCCCTGCAGGGCAAGGATCTGCCCGGCCTGCAACAGCTCTGCCGCCCGCTCCAGGGCCTGCTGTTCGCCTGTCAGGAGCCGGCCCAAGGGATCCAACAGGCGCAGGCGGGGCCCACAGGAGGGACAGCCGATGGTTTCGGCATGGAACCGGCGATCCGTGCCATCGCTGAACTCCCTGGCGCACGCCCGACAAGGGGGAAAGGCCTGCAAGGTGGTGTGGGCCCGACAGAACGGCAGCGCCGTGGCGATGGTGAAGCGCGGTCCGCAGTCGCAACAACTGATGAAGGGGTAGCCATGGCGCCTGTTGGCTGGATCGGCCAGCTCGGCCAGGCAGCGGGCACAGGGGGCCCGATCAGCGCAGAGGCCTGGAGCCACCCAGGCCTGGCCAAGGGGCACCGCCTGATCCGCCTCGATGCGCACTCCCTCCGGCCAGGGGGGCTTGGGAGCCTCCAGCCAGTGGAGCCCCTGCACTTCAGGGGGCCTGTCCCCCGGAAGGACTGCAGGACAGTCCTGGAGAAAGGCCTCCAGAGCGGCCCGCTGCCCCGTCAGATCGATCTGCAGCCCCCCGACAACGTTGCTCAGGGTGCCCCGAAGAGCCAGGCTCACCGCCAGACGTTGCAGCGCGGGCCTGGCCCCGATGCCCTGCACCACGCCACGGCAGAGCAGGCGCACCCTGATTTGCTGGTCGATGGAGCCGCTCACCCTTGCGGGATGGCCAGGGCCGGTGCAGGCAGCAGGGCATCCAGCAGGGCTTGCAATCCCGCTCCGCTGCGTGCAGAGGTTTCCAGCACCCGAGCCCCAGGCGCCACCTGCTGCAAATGGCGATGGACCAGGAAACGGTCAAATCCCACCACCTCCGCCAGATCGCACTTGGTGATCACCACCAGATCGGCGCTGGAGAACGTGCCGGGATACTTCAAAGGCTTGTCCTCCCCCTCACTCACCGAGAGGAGAACCAGGCGCAGGTGTTCCCCCAGATCGAAGGCCGCGGGACACACCAGATTCCCGACGTTTTCGATCAGCAGCAGATCCAGCGTGGCCAGCGGATGGCCGGACACCGCCAGGCTGTCGAGCCCCCGGTGCACCATGGCCGCATCCAGATGGCAGGTGTGGCCAGTGGTGATCTGCACGGCCGGCAAGCCTGCGGCCTGGAGGCGCCGCGCATCCTGGTCGGTGGCCAGATCTCCCACCAGGGCAGCGAGGCGCACAGGGGCTGGTGTGAGGGCGGCCAGGCGCTCCAGCAGGGCGGTTTTGCCCGACCCCGGGGAGGAAAGCAGGTTCACCACCCGCACTCCAGCGGCATGGAAATGGTCCCGGTTGTGGGCGGCCTGATGGTCGTTCACCGCCAGGACCGACGCCTGAAGAAGCACCTGTCGGGGCGCAGCGGCTGGCAGGCCGCAGTCACAGTGGCTGCACATGGCCGGAGGGGGGGTGGAGCAGGACCACTTTCAGGCTATGCACGGCGACCTCACTTCGTCAGGGAAGGATTTCGATGGCCCGAAGGATGAACTCACGCCCCCTCAGAAGGATGGCGCTCGGTGTTCCGCAGAGCGGACACGGACTGAGGCCACCATCAGCCACAAACTCGCCAGCACAGGGGGAACACCAGCGAACCGCGGGCACACTCTCGATGGCCAGGCGTGCCCCCTCTGCACAGGTGCCGGCAAGCACCACCTCCGCGGCAGTGGCGAGGGACTGGGGATCCACCCCGGCCAAGGTGCCCACCTTCAGATGAATCACCGTCACACGATCGGCGCCTTCGCGCTCGGCAGCGGCAAGCACCTGATCAGCCAGGGCCATCATCAGGCTGAGTTCATGAATGGCGATCGTGGCGGCAGCCCGCCAGTCTGATCGGCATGGCAGAGAACGCACCTGCCAAATCGTGGGCTGAGCGCCATTCTTTGCTTAGGCACCCCCTCACCTGACGTGGACACTAAGGACTGGCTCTGGCTTCTCCATCCAGCCCTGGCCGTGACCATCCTCTACCCCCTGATCGGCATGGTGGCCCGCCTGGGGGTGCAGACCCGCGAGCGCCGGGTGGCCAGGGCAAAGCTTCCCGCCACCACTGGTGCAGAACACAGTGATCTGGGCCGCTGGCTGGCGGTTGGGGTGGTGGCGATCGTTCTGATCGCCCTCACCGTGGTGATCGCCACGGCGGCCCCGCTGGCTCAGTTCGAGGGCGGTGCAGGCCGCGCCAGCCAGCTTCTCCTGGTGCTGGCGGGAAGTGTGGCGGCCCTGGCCGCCCTCTGGTGGGCCAGTGGCAAGGGCCTCCGCCTGGCCTTTGCCCTGATCACCTGGCTGGGGGTGCTGACCCTCGGCGCCCAGCCGGAGGTGTTTCGCCGCGGCGACAATCCCCTCCAGGCCGAGTTCTGGAACTCCCACTACTGGAGCGGCGTTGCGGTGGTGGGGTTGATGCTCTTCTCCCTGGGGGCGAGGCCCGAAATCCTGCGGGAGCCCCGCTGGAGGAGGATCCATCTGGGGGCGAGCGTGCTGGCGGCGGTGCTCTTCGTGATCCAGGGGATCAGCGGCACCCGCGACCTTCTCGAGATCCCCCTGAGCTGGCAGAAGCCGGCGCTGAGCGCCTGTGACTGGGCAGCCAGGGTCTGCCCTCCCGCGGCCCCCGCACCAGCGCCAGCCTCCACTCCACCTCCAGCACCTTGAAGGATCGCCAAACAGCAGACGCCAAACAAAGCCCGGGCCTTTCGGTCCGGGCTGTTGTCTGCTCAGCGTCGTTAACGACGTGCGGTTGCAACGTGCAATAGAAACGTGCGGTCTTGAGTTGTGGGCGGAGCTGCTGGCGCCGGCCTCCTGGGGCCAGGTGTCTAGCAGGGTCTCCCTTGCATTCGGGGCACCTCAAACCTTCTGATCCTCAAACCTTCTGATCAGATGGATCGAACAAGGCTCGTGAAACGATGCATGAATGCCCAAGTCAAGAAGAACTTGGCAGGAAACCGGAGATCGCTTGAGAGTGTTGGAGCAGGGTCCAAACGTCAGCGGGCTCCTGACATCTGATTGGGTGGAGTGTCGTCCAAATGGCGCCTCCGATCTGAATGCAATCATCGTGCAGCCAATCGCCGGCTCCTACCCCTGGCCCTGGGAGATTCGTCATGGCTCTTGATCTGCAGACATCTCCCTTCATGTCTCAGGCCGACCTCCGGTAAAGTGACGTTAAGCATCGTTGCGACCGCAAGCTCGCCATCCCTATTCAAGAACAGGGAAGCTTTTCAAAAAAAAGTTCCGGCCCGTGCCTTCCTCCACCGCAGCGCAACCAATGGCGACACTGAGATACAACATCACAGCTGTTTCTGTGACGCTTTGGTTCAATACTTACGGCGACCATGATCACAATGGCAAAATTTATATTCTCAGCCAATACAAAGACATCCTTGCCTATCTGAAGCGGGTTCAGCACAGCCAGGGCAGCACCCACGCCGAACGGGAGGAACTGAAAGTCCTGCGGGACCAACTGGCCCGCACCCATGGACTGGAGGGGGACCCCAAATGGGCCCGGTTGCCTTTCACTGCAGCAAGGGAAGACCACTACAGGGCTTCCCGAAGCTCTGGAAGCCTCCCTACGACGAACACAATGACAAGGAGTCGTATGACGACGACGGCTGGGGTCACAGCAGCAGCAAACCTGGGGGCTGTTGTGCCTCCTAGGGCTCAGGGGCAATCCACCAATGATCCTGGCCCTGGCCATTGCCCTGTCGCAAGGGCAGGAGCGATCAGCTGACGCCAGGTGAAGGTGGGTGATTGGGAGAAGGCGTCGGGAGCGGCCAGCACTGCAGCGGTGAGCAGGGTGGTGAGCAGCGTGACCAGCACACCTTCCCGCCAGGCCTGGGACGGCCAGCTACGGGGCTGAGGTGTCCGCTCCGGGCAGGTGGGTGGGGGAATGCGCTCAGCGGAGAGAGCCTGGGACGGCTCAGGTTGCTGGGGGTGAGCCAGGGCAGCTGGCCTCCTAGAGCGCCGAGGCAGATGCTTCGAAAGGATGAGTTTCGGTGCCATGGTGCTCCCTCAGGAACGGTTCAGCTTCAGATCATTCTGACGTGCCGTCTCAGTGGTGAAAGAGGGTGGAGGGCTTGGCTTCCATCGGCATGGGGCCATTCAGGCTGGTGAACCAGTCCACAGCCCGTTGCACATCCTCCAACAGCTCCTCAGCCAGCGGGCGACTGAAACCAGCCCGCACCACGAAACGGAGCACGGCCCGTTCCGTCTGGCCCTCCGGCAAGGTGTAGGCCGGAACCAGCCAACCACGCTCCTGAAGCTTGTCAGAAAGGTGAAACACCGTCCATCCCTGCAACGCCGGATCCAGCTCCACACAGAACACCGGCAGCTGATCTCTGGGATGGCTCACCAGGCGCAGGGGAGGAATGGCTGCCAGACCATCCGCAAGATGGCAGGCCATGGCTTCGAGGGCAGCCATCCGCTTCTCATACCCCCGCCTGCCCAGGTGGAGAAAGTTGTAGTACTGCCCCACCACCTGGGCACGGGGACGGGAAAAATTGAGGCCGATCGTGGGGGTGACCCCGCCCAGATAGTTGACATCAAACCGCAGCTCGCGCGGCAGCAGCCCATCCGAGCGCCAAAGCACCCAGCCCACACCAGGAAGCACGCCCCCGTATTTGTGGCCGCTGGCATTGATGGAGATCACCCGGGCAAGCCGGAAATCCCAGAGCAATGCCGGGCTGTTGAACGGGGCAACAAATCCCCCTGAGGCGGCATCCACGTGAAGCGGGATGGCGATCCCGGTGCGCTCCTCCAGCGCATCCAGGGCATGGGCGATCTCTGCGATGGGCTCATAACTCCCGTCCACCACGCTACCCAGCACAGCTACCACCCCAATGGTGCGCTCATCACAGAGCTCCAGCGCCTCCGGGGCCGTCAGGTGGAGACGGCCCCGGGCCAGGGGCATGAACCGGGGCTCCACATCGAAATAGGCACAGAATTTGTCCCAACACACCTGGCGATTGGAGCCCATCACCACATTGGGGCGGCTGCTCTCCAGCCCGGCCTGGCGTCGCCTCTCCCGCCAGTGCCAGCGCATCACCAGCCCTGCCAGCAGGCAGCCCTCACTGGAGCCGGTGGTGGAGGCGCCAACGGTGGCCCTGGGGTCGGGGGCATTCCAGAGATGGGCAAGGATCCTCAGGCAGCGTTGTTCCAGATCTGCGGTCTGGGGGTATTCGTCCTTGTCGATGAGATTCTTGTCGGCACAGTCCTCCATCAGCCGGCGCGCTTCAGGCTCCATCCATGTGCCCACGAACGTGGCCAGATTGAGCCGGGCACTGCCATCGAGAAGTAGGTGGCTGTGGATCAGCTCATAGGCCGCATCGCCGCGCATCCCTGTCTCCGGCAGAGCCTCGTGGGGAAGATCCGGCGGCAGGTGAGGAGCAGATCCGGAGGAGGGGTGGCTATTCATGGCATCGGGTCCTGGATCGGGGCCTCACACCTTGCCTCGTCAGTCCATAGGGTGGCTTGACCGTTGCTGTTCTGGAGGCGATGAACTCCCCATCCCAGCCAAGTTCCAAAGAGCTGGCCGCCTATCTGGAGGCCCGAGGGGAGCTCGGCAAGCCCTGGATGTGGCATCTGCTTCGGCTCAGCAAACTGCGCGAGAGTAAGGACAGCCTCTCTCCTGAAGATTATGTGGAGAAGTTGCGCGAAGCCCATGCCGATCTGATGCGGCTTGGTGAATTTTGGAAAGGTCGCGAGCAGGAGGTGTTCGGTGGCACCTATCACCCCTCCAGCACCCTTGAGCCCCTTCCGGGCTCACCGGATGACCGATGAGCTCCCCATCCGAGGGGAGCCACACCTATGGAATGGCTCCGCTGATTCGCTGCACCCTTCTGCTTCTCTACATCGCCCTGGTGCTGCCCCTGCCGCTCATGGCGCCTGGAGGTCTGAGGGTCCCTCTCTGGATCGCCCTGGGGATGGGCTTGTTGCTCCTTTTGGCCATTACCAGTGAACGGATCGGCCTGGATGCCGAGGGGCTTGAGCTCTCCTACCCCAGGTGGTGTGGTTGGTGGCTGCGACGTGGCTGGCGACTGCACTGGTCTGAGGTGGCCGGCCTTACGCCGGTGACCACCAGCCAGGGAGGAAGAGTGTTCTATGTGCGCACCACAGCCAGCCCCAGCAATGGGGGAAGCCAGGTTCAGCAGGCCTATCTGCTTCCCCAACGGGTGGAGCACTTCGAGGAGTTCCTCAGCCGCTTCCAATCCCTCAGCGGAATCCCCACCGCTGCCGTGGATCGCCTCACGCCAGCCTGGACCTATCAGCTTCTGGCGGCCATGAGTGCAGTGCTCTTGATCGGGGAAGGGATCGCCCTTGCCAGATCCGGCCTTTGATGGTGGTTGACTCCGATCGAGACGTTCAGGATGCTGCTCTTCAGATCAGCCGCGTGCCGTTGCTCTGCTGGAGAACGGCCGGGCCTTTGGCGGCGCTCGACTCCTCCTGTTCCGGAAGGGTATCCAAACTGAAGCGGTACCCCTGCTGACGCATCGTTTCGATCCCCCCACCTTCACCCAGTCCAGCCTGCTCAAGCTTGCGACGAAGGGTGAGCACCTGGGTATCCACGGAACGGGGTCCTCCACTAAAGGGAGGCCAGGCCATCCGAAGCAGCTCCTGCCGGGTGCGCACAACGCCCGGTGGCATGAGAAGGGCACAGAGCAGGGCAAACTCCCTCGGGCTCAATTCCACGGGTTGGTCACGGAGCGTGACCTGACGCAGGAGAAGATGAACCTCAAGGGGCCCCACACAGACCCGCTCCTGCAGACCCGAGCCGCTGCGGCGGAGCAGGGTGCGGCAGCGGGCTGCCAGCTCCTCGAGGCCGAAGGGTTTCCGCAGCACATCATCCGCTCCTGCATCCAGGAGGGAAACAACCGGCTCGGATCCAGATCGAGCTGTGAGCACCATCACCGGACAGTGAAGCTGGGCCGCAAGACGCAAAGCCGATGTTTCCTCAAGGAGCTCGGCACTGACAAGAAGATGGGGCGCCTGGCCCTGGCAGATGTCGATCGCTTCGCGCGCCGTGCCCACCGCCGCTGCGAGGTGCCCATCCTGACGCAATCTCTGGGCAAGGACGGTACGGAGAGTCGCGTGGGGGTCGACGACAAGGACCTTTCTTGCATGGCCGCCGGGATCGGGTTCAGTCGGCTGAGCCATAAGAATCTAATATGAGACCTGGCGAGATAAGCTTTTTAATAGAATACCACTCTTCTTTGCTGAATCAGCAAACCGGTTCCCCTTCTCTGCCTGTCCGACCGCTGATTTCCGTCCCGAGGTGCGGTTCTCCAGACGAACCATGCCGCACAGAGGGCTTGCACGAGCGCCACAATGGTTCGAGGGCCTGCCCCGTTCATGACCGCTCTGCAACATCCCGACGCCATCCGCCACTTCCAGTCGCTGTGTGATGCCTGCCAGGAGCTGGCCCACCGCTATCACAGCCCCTCCGAGTTGCGCCTCTATGCCGATGGTTACCTGCACGCCCTGCGGCGCACCGCGGTGCTGGATCACCACTCGCAACGCCGGCTTGAGGAGCTCATCGATCGATGGATCCTCGATCCTTCTGGATTTTTTGGCCCCGATGGCCAGCCTCAGCCTTTGCTGGAACGGGAACACCGCTGATCCTGCACCAGGGCATTGTTGGCTTCAGGAAGCCAGGGCAACCTCCAGCTTTTCGCGCAATTCGCCGCTGTTGTACATCTCGATGAGGATGTCGGAGCCGCCGATGAATTCCCCCTTCACATAAACCTGGGGAATCGTGGGCCAATTGGAATACTCCTTGATCCCCTGACGGATCTCCGGATCTGAGAGCACATCGAAGCTGGCGAAGGGAATCCCCAGACTCTGGAGAATCTGCACCACATTGTTTGAAAAGCCGCATTGGGGCATCAGCTTTGTGCCCTTCATGAACACGTAGATCGGGCTGCTGCCAATCAACTGCTCAATGCGTTGCTGAAGCTGGGAATCCATGGAATCAGAGGGAGGGAGGGAAAATCGGAACAGGGGATTCAGGAGGGGGTTGCTGTCTGCACGGCCAGGGCATGAATGGCCTCACTGGCCAGCTCTCTGCTCAAGGCTCCGTACACCAACTGGTGTTGTTTCACTCTTGGAAGCCCGGTGAAGGCTCCGGACACCACCCTCACCTGGAGATGGTCACCCCCGCCGGTGAGATCCTCCACCTCCACGGAAGCATCGGGCAGGGCTTGGAGGATGGCGGATCGCACGTGGTCCGGATGAACCATGGCTCACTAAAAAAAAGACCCGTGGAATCTAGTTGGCGCTGGCGCTGGCCGCCGTGTAGGGAGTGGTGACGAAACCGATCTCCAGGAGCTGCTGGTAGGCCTTCCTTCCGGAATCTGTGGATGGGGTCATGGTCTTCACCACTTCCACCAGGAGCGGCACGGCCACCTCCGGCTGGTTCTGGCGGCGAAAGAGGGCGGCCAGACGCATGTTCGCCTGAACTAGAGCGTCCAGCACCTGGCGACCCTTGTCATCCATCTCCCTGGGGATCCGGGCATCCAGACCGCGGAAGGCTCCGCTCAGGTCGCGGTAGAAGCCCAACAGCTGTTTGCTGGCTTCCCGGGCCTGGTCGTAGTAGCGACGGGCTTCCGGCAAATTGCCTGCTGATGCCGCCGCATCGCCCCGGGCCAGCAGAGCCTGCACGGCACGCACATCAAAGGCGCCGACGGAGGAGGCCGTGCCAGGAGCGGGAACAGCCTGGGCATGGACCGGGGTCAGGGCACCTGGCTGAACCACGGCCAGCACAAGAGCCGGAGTGAGGATGGCCCGATGGAGGCGTTGGGACGACAGAAGCCTCTTCACAGGCTGGTGGATGCAGAGACGCGAACTTTACGGGGGAGACATCGGCCGGCCCACCGCCTCTCGGGCCGCTTGCTCGGCCGACCGCATCGCAGCGGAGAGGTCCTGGGTGAAGGCACGGGCATGGTCTCGACCCTGGCCCGAGGTGCGCAGCGGGGGGCCGAAACAGAGCGCAGCCCGATCTCCCGGGCGGGGGATGGCCTGGGAATAGGCGATGCCCACGGGCACCACTGCCACGGAAACCCCCTGACCCTCAGCCAGTTGGGCCAGACGGGCGAGACCCTGATGCAGATGGACCGGCCCATCCGTCCTCTGGATCCGCCCCTCGGGAAACACCACCAGTTGCTGGCCCCTGGAGAGCAGATCAATGGCCAGACGAAGACTCGCCATGGTGGGTCGACCCTGATCCACAGGGAAACATCCCAGACGGTGCAAGAACCACCCCTGCACCCCGACCATCTCATCGAGGGTCACCATGAAGCGGCAATCGCGTCCTGACACGCGACGTCCTGCGGCATAGGGCAGCAGGAGGGCATCCCACCGTGCTCGATGGGTTGGCGCCAGGAGCACAGGCCCCTGCAGCGGCAGTTGGTCTCGACCGAGAACGGTCACCCCAGAAAAGAAGGCTGGCAACGCCACGTCTTCCGTGAGCAGGATCGCCAGCGGTGCCAACCAGGGGCTGATGCCGTTGCACAGCATGCTCTCCCTGACGCTCAACGCTGGAGAGAGGGGCGTCGAAATCGATGCCAGAGTCTCTGATTCTGCCCGGGGCTGGGGGGATCCATCAGCGGATCGCACCTGTTGCTGCCAAACCTTGGAAAGAGCGGCCAACACCTCAACAGGGCGATCAAAAAACTCTCTTGAAATTAGGGTCCGCCGCTGCGAACAGGCGGGAGTGACAGGCAGTTGCTTCTGCGGCCGATACGGTGCATACCATCGCCGAACAAACACCAACCCAGATGGCCAGCCTTGGGGTGAACATCGATCACGTGGCCAATGTGCGCCAGGCACGCCGCACCCTTGAGCCCGATCCGGTGACCTATGCGCTGCTGGCGGAGCTTGGGGGAGCCGATGGCATCACCGTGCACCTTCGCGAGGACCGGCGCCACATCCAGGATCGGGATGTGGAGCTGCTCCGGGCGACGGTGCGCACCCGTCTCAATCTGGAAATGGCTGCCACAGCGGAGATGGAAGCCATCGCCCTGCGTCTCCGTCCCGACATGGTGACCCTCGTGCCGGAGCGGCGCGAAGAGGTGACCACAGAAGGAGGCCTGGATGTGTTGAGCCAGGTGGGACGGATCGGTGGGATGGTGGAGCGGCTCCAGGAAGCCGGTATCGGGGTCAGTTTGTTTGTGGATGCAGCCCAGGCCCAGCTCGATGCCTGCTGTGCCACCGGCGCCCGCTGGGTGGAACTCCATACCGGTCGCTATGCCGACGCGCACTGGCACAGCCAACATCAGGAACTTGCAAGGCTTCAGGAGGGCTGCGAGCTGGCCCGCCACCTCGGCCTGCGGGTGAATGCCGGCCACGGCCTCACCTATCAGAATGTGGAGCCGATCGCGGCGATTCCTGGGATCGAGGAGCTCAACATCGGCCACACCATCGTGGCCAGGGCACTGGCGGTGGGATTAACCCAGGCCGTGCGGGAGATGGGGGCCCTGATTCACAATCCAAGGAACGAGCCCCTCTTCGGCAGCCGTCAGCCATGAGCACCTATCACTTCATCGCCGCCAGCGAGGCCTTTCTCACCGTGGAGGAACCTCTTGAGGAAGTGCTGCGCGAGCGCACCAGGAACTATCAGGAGACCGGGAAGCCGATCGACTTCTGGCTTGTTCGGCACCCAGCCTTCCTGGAAACGCCGGAGCTGGCGGCCGTCTTCAGGGGCGTTCCCCGTCCAGCCGCGGCCGTGGTGTCCACAGATGAAACGTTCATCACCTTCATGAAGCTGAGGCTTGAATTCGTCCTGCGGGGTCAATTTGAAGCCCCCAGTGTCACCATCCCCGATCCCCTGGCCAGTCTGCTCACCACGGCCTAGAAGCAGACCAGCGCCTAGAAGAGGCCGAACACCTTTTTGCGCGGCGTGGCTCCTTCGCCTGCGGTCTGGCTCGCACTGGGGAGGCGCCCCTGCCCACCATCCTGCTGATAGCGGGGCTTGGCATCACCAATGGTGAGAACCGCCTCCTTGTTTTTCCACCAGATCCAATCGCGGATCGGTGGGGTATCCCGCAGTTCGTTTCGGGTGAGCCCAAGCCCAAGCCGTTGGGAGGCATCCAGCAACACATCCAGCATGGCCTCCCCATCACTGCAGCGGGCCAGCGCCTCATTGGTGCGTCTGGCCCCATTCAGCGCCTTCACGAGCAGCCCCACACGCTGGGTGGTGGGGAGGCTGCGCAGGTCTAGCGGACCATCGGGGACAGCGAATTGTTGCGGGTTGTTCATGGTGTCCCCAGCGTTGCCCCAGCTGACGTTCGGGGCACGGTAGCCGCAGATGCTCGCCCGAGCGATCTGCGGAAGGTGACAGGACAGCCCCTCTCGGGCAAGACTGGGGAGGACAATTCCTACTGCATGCTTTCCCCCCACACCGCCCCGCGCCACTGGATCATCGGCGATGTCCATGGCTGTGCCGAGGCCCTGGGGCAGCTCATCGGCCTTCTGCCCTCCAGCGACAGGCTGGTGCTCCTTGGGGATGTGATCAACAGGGGGCCTTCGATCGAAGACGCCATGGAGCTCGCCTGGGGGCTCGTGGGTAGCGGCCGCGGGGTGTGGTTGATGGGAAACCACGAAAAGAAGCTTCTGGAGGCCCTTGTGGACGGCCAGGGGAGTGATGCGTTCAGCCTTCTTGCTGGCTGTGACACTTACCGCCAGTTGGGGCATCGCCGCTGTCAGCAATGGATACAGCGGCTTGCAGCCCTGCCGACGGCCTTCTGGGGACAGGGCTGGGTGGCGACCCATGCCGGCTTCGATCCCATACGCTGGGCGCCGGATCTGGACATCCGTCTTCCCTTCTGGCAGGGCTATGACGGACGCTACGGCGAGGTGATCGTGGGGCACACCCCAGCGGATCATGTACGGCGCCTGGATCGGATCCTCCTGATCGATACCGGAGCCTGCTACGGGGGACGGCTGACGGCCTACTGCCCGGAAACGGGTGAATTCCTGAGTGTGCAGGGTCCGGCAGTGAACGCCAGGCAGGCGGCTGACAGTCTCACCCCCAAACGGTGTGCACCGGTGACCTGAGGCGCGGAGGGAGCAGCCCTTGCTGACGCTGTATCGCAGCAACAGGGCAGAGGTGCTCGTGCAGCTGCTCGCAGCCCAGCTTCGACACCCAGCCCCAGGCCCCTTGGAACCCGTGCAGGTGGTGGTGAACACCTGGCCCACCAGCCGCTGGCTGGGAGAGGCGCTGGCCCTTCATCTGGGCGGAATCGCCGCCAATCTGCGCTATCCATTCCCCGGGAGCCATCTGCGCAAGGTGGTGCAGCTGCTGCTGGCGGAACCGACGGGCAGCGAAGGAGAGGCGGACGCCGACCCCTGGCGGGCGATCCACCTGGTGTGGAGCGTGCTGGAGGAGCTCCCCCAGCTCGCCGCCGCCCCAGAAGGAGAGCTGCTGCGGCATTGGCTGTCAAGCCGGCCCTGGCAGGGAAAGGTGGTGTTGCCGACCTGGCAACTGGCCCGGACCATCGCCGATGCGTTGGATGATTACGGGCTCTACCGACCAGACCTGTTGCAGCAATGGGAGGTGGGACGGGACATCGGCACCACGGGCCAGCCCCTGCCCCGTGAACTGCTCTGGCAGCCCTCGCTCTACAGACGACTGCGGCAGCGGCTGGACGCCGAACCCTTTGGCCTGAGGGTGATGGAGGTGATTCGGCGATTAAAGAATGGGGAGAAGGTTTCCGATCAGCTCCGACAGCATCTGGGGGAGCGCTTGCGGGTCTTCGGCCCCAGCAGCATGGCTCCCATCCAGGTGGAACTGCTGCAGGCCCTGGCCTTGAGGCTTCCGGTCGATCTCTATCTGCTCACCCCGTGTCCGGGCCTCTGGCAGCGCTGCATGGAACGGCGGAAAGCCCTGAGTGAGGCCCTGGCCCTGCACCAGCCCCTGGAAGAGGAATGGCTGCGAAAAGCACCCCCCCTTGAGGCCAGGTTCGGGAGGTTGGGAGCTGAATTTCAGCAGCTGCTGGAGGGCACCGGGGAGACCCAGCTGAGCCAAGAGAGGGAGGAAGACCTCTTCCTCCGTCCCACCCGCCTGCTGGAAGGCACGCGGCCGCCACGCCTGCTGCATCAGCTGCAGGAGCACCTGCTTGGCGAGGAGCTCCAACCCGGCTTCCACCTGGCCGATGGAGACAGCTCCCTGGAATTCCATGCCTGTCCAGGGGCCCTCAGACAGGTTCAGATCGTGCGCGATCGGGTGCTGCAGCTGCTGGCCGACGACCCCACACTGGAACCCCGCCACATCCTCGTGATGACCCCGGCGGTCGAGACCTTCGCCCCGCTGGTGGCGACGGTGTTCGGAGATCAGGAGGCCACCGGAGTCCATCTCCCCTGGCGCCTCACCGATCGGAGCCAGCAGCAGGAAGGAGGCGTGGCCCGCACCCTGCTGGAGCTGCTGACCCTCGCGGGCGACCGCCTCACCGCCAGCGGCCTGGAACGGCTCCTGGAATGCGCACCGCTCCAGCACCGCTTCGGGCTCAGTGCCGAGGACGCAGCTGGTGTGAGCGAGACGTTGCAGCGCTGTGGATTTCGCTGGGGGGTGGACGCCGGCGATCGCCAGGGGGATCCCACCCATAGCCTGAGCTGGGCCATCGATCGCCTGCTTCTGGGGCTGGTGCTTCCAACGGCGAATGGCGCCTGGGACACCAGCACCGCTCCGGCTCGGCCTCCTGCACCCCTGGAGCTGGGGGGCAGGGTGCTCCACCTCCTGCTGCGTCTCAGACACTGGCTGCAGGTGCTCAGGGTCCCCAGGCTCTGCTCAGACTGGCTGGATGAACTCACTGCGATGCTGGAGGATCTCTTCGGCGACGCCTCCGAAGCCCCTGAACTCGCTGGCCTGCACGGCGCGCTTGCCGATTGGCGGCGCAGCGCCGGTGAAAGCGCCCTCCTCCTTGAGCCGACCGTGGTGGCTGCGGTTCTGCAGGAGCGGCTCAGCCTGGATAGCGGGCGTTTCGGCCATCGCAGTGGTGCGCTCACCATCAGCGCTCTTGAACCCATGCGGGCCATCCCCCACCGGGTCCTGATCCTGATGGGGCTGGATGCGGGGGCCTTTCCGCGTCAGGGACAGCGGCCCGGGTTTCATCTCATGGAAGGGGAGCGAAGACTCGGCGATCCGAACTCGGCGGATCAGGATCGCTATGCCCTGATGGAGGCCCTGCTCTCAGCCAGGGACACCCTGCTGATCACCTGGAACTGCCGGGATGAGCGCACCGGTGTGGGCAGGCCACCTTCAGCCCCCGTGCAGCAATGGCTGCAATGGCTGGAGAGCACCCTCCCCCTCGGCACAGCTGAAACGCTGCAGGTGAGCCATGAGCCCAACCCTCTGGAGCCAGCAAACTTTTTGCCCCAGGGGGGACGGCCTCCAGCCAGTTGCGACCAACGTCTGCTGGAGGCGTGTCGGCATCTTCAGGCGGGCATTGAACGGCCCACCCAGGGACTGATCAGGCCCAGGGCGAATGGGGATCCTGAGACGTCTGCGGCGCAGGGGGATCCCTATGAAGATCTCCGAGCCTGGTTGATGGAGCCCCAGGTCCGCTGGCTGCGCTCCCTGGGCATGGTTCCGGGAGAACGGCAGGAGGAGGTGGATGACCTGGAGCCGCTGGAGTTGTCGGAAAAGGAGCGGGCCGCCCTGCTGCGAGAGGCCTGGATCCACGAGACCGGCCAGATCGCCCCTCTGGACACCGCCGAGGGCTGGTTGCTCCGCCATCGGGGCGAGGGACGCTTTCCCCCGGGGGAAGGTGCCATCTGGGAAGCCAGCAGGCTCCAGGAGCGCTGGCTCAGCCTCCAGGTCGCCCTGGAACCCCTTGGCGAGGAACGGAGGGTGCCCCTCCGGTGGGGCGCCTGGTCTGGAGAGACCTGCCTGCGCGGGGATGCCGTGGTGATGGTGCAGACCGCCCGGGCGAGAGCCATGCATCGGCTTGATCTCTGGCTGCAGTTGCAACTGGCTGTTGCCGCCCTGGAGCAGGCCCCCCCAAAGCGAGGCATCCTGATCTCCCGTCAAAGCCAGGGGAACAGCTTCCAGATCCAGCTGGTCTACAAGGCCCCTGACAGCGCCGCTGCTCGCGGTGAATTGGCGCGGCTTTGGGCCCTACGGCAGGACTGGCGAACGGCCTGCTGGCCCGTTCCCCCCGAGACCGGCTGGAGCTGGCTGGAACACCACGGGCCGGAGCCTGGATCGAAGGAATTTGAAGCTGTGAACAACATCTGGGACGGCAACAGCTATGCCGGGGGCGGAGAACGCCGAAAAGTGGAGATGCAGCTCTGCTTCGGCACGGAGCGGTCCCTGGAATCTCTGTTGGAAGATCTCCCCTTCAGAGAAGAGGCCACTTCCCTGCTGGGGCCGATCCTGGGGTCAGTCGTGCCGAGCAAGGACGCACACCGCTGATGTCCACCCCATTGGGCGCAGACTTCGATCCGAACGGCTTTCCCCTGGAGCCTGGGGTTCGCTTGCTGGAGGCGAGTGCGGGCACGGGCAAGACCTTTGCCCTGGCCCATCTGGTTCTCCGTCTGGTGACGGAGAAGGCCATCCCGCTGCGCCGACTGCTCGTTGTGACTTTCACCGATGCCGCATCATCGGAACTGCGCGAGCGCATCGGTCGCCGCCTGCAGCAGGCCCTCACAGGCCTGCAGGATCCTGGGCGGGAGCCTCCGGACGCGGTGCTCGAAGCGTGGCTGAGCCAGCAGCGAAGGGCGAAGGCAACAGGCACCGCCGGGGAGATGGAGATGCGGCTGCTTCTCGCCCTGGAAGACCTTGATGGCGCCGATATCACCACCATCCATGGCTTCTGTCAGCGCAGCCTCCAACGCCATGCCCTGGAGGCCAGACGACCACCCGGGCTGACCATCGACCGCGAAGGAGACACCCTGGTGGAACAGGTGGTGCACGCCTACTGGCAGGAACAGGTGCTGCGTTTGCCCCTGCCGCTGATCCGGGGGCTGGATGGCAAAGGGCTGAAGCCCGAGACCCTCCAGTCGCTCCTGCACACCCTCGATGGCGATCCCGGCCTGGAGTTGGATCCCTTGCCACTGGAGCTGACGGTGGACAGCTCCCTGGCCACTGCCCTCCCCCCCCTCTGCCAGGAGCGCTGGGAGCGCTTCACGGAGCTCTGGCCCAAGCGAGGTGCCGATCTGCTGGAGGCCCTGTTTGCCCAAGCCAGGGAGTGGAAGGCGGCAGACCTCCCCCACAAGCCTTACACCCTCAAGGCAACTGCCAAATGGAACCCCGCGGTGGTGGAGGCCTTTTTGGCCAACCATGGGGATCCAGGAGGAACAGTTCCCTATGACCAGATTGTGAAGCAGGAGGTCCTCACGTCCTTCCTGCATCCGGGAACCTTCTGCAAATCCGTCCGGCTGGCGGAAGGGGTGGCAAGGCCGATCCAGCTCCCCGAGCGTGCCCTGATGGAGGCCGTTGCCGATCTGGTGGATGGCCCTGCCGAGCTGGCCCTGCTCCACGCTTGCCACTGGGGTCGGCGGGAGCTGAGCCGAAGGCGCGAGCGCCAGGGCCTCTGCTCCTATGGCGATCTGCTGAGCAGTCTGGATCCCGGTGTGCAGGCCACCGGTCCCACCCCGTTGCTGGAGGCGGTGGGCGGGCGCTACAGCGCCGCACTGATCGATGAATTTCAGGACACCGATCCCATCCAGTGGCGCATCCTCCGGCTGACCTTCTGTGGAGGGCAACATCTGCTGGTGATGGTGGGGGACCCCAAGCAGGCGATCTACCGCTTCCGGGGGGGGGATCTGGCCACCTATCTGGCCGCCCGCTCCGCCGCGCAGGAGTGCTACCAGATGCGGGAGAACCGCCGTTCCACCCCCGAACTCATCGGCGCCTTGAATCAGCTTTTCAGCCGGGGGCTGCCGCGCTCCGGCCTGCAGATGCCCCTCCTGGAAGCCAGGGCTGCCCGGGGGGGCGATGGCCTGGTGCCGATCGAGCTCATCTGGTTGGCCCAGGCCCCAACGCTCCCCAGCCGCTCGGAGGTGGAGAGCAGGCTTCCTGAGCAGGTGGCCGCCTATGTGGCGTCCTGCCTGGCGAATCCACCCAAGCTGCTGGAGGGCGCGGGTGTGCGCCCCCTGGAACCGGACGACATCTGTGTCCTGGTGAGCACCCACACCCAGGCGGAACAGCAGCGGCAGGCCCTGCAAGAGCTTGGCATCGCCACCCGACTGGTGAGCCACGCGGATGTGTTCGCCACGCCGGCCGCCCGTGCCCTGCAGCGCCTCCTGGATGCCCTGACGGATCCGGCTGATGCCAGCCGGCTGCGGCTGCTGGCGGCTTCCCCGCTCATGGGCTGGAGTGCGGAGACCATCACCGGGGCTTCTCCCCTGCGGTGGAGCGAGCTGGCCACCCATCTTCAGGACATGGCCCGGGACTGGCCGGAGCAGGGGCTCCTCGGCCCGCTGGCCACAGTCCTTGGGGCCGCGCAGATGGCCAGCCTGGCCAGGGCAGGGCGGTTTCTCGCTGATCTTCAGCAGGTGGCTGAACTGGTGCAGCAACGGCTCCACCAGGGCCAGCTCAGCCCCCATGCCACCGCCCGCTGGCTGCGCCGCAGACGGCATCAGGAGCATGATTCAGTGCCAGAGGCGGAACAGACCCAGAGCGACAGGGTGCGGCAGGCCGTCGCCGTGGTGACGGTGCACCGGAGCAAGGGTCTGGAGTATCCCCTGGTGATCTGCCCCTATCTCTGGCAGGAGGCGGGGAAAGGCGGAAAGAGTGCGGGCAGACGCTGGCACCCCGATCCCCTTGGCGCCCCTCGCCTGGATCTTCACCGCAACCGGCAGTGGGGTGTGGGGTACGCCGCGGATCAAGACCACTGGCTGGCTCAGGTGGCGGAGCGGGAACGGCTCGCCTATGTCGCCATGACCCGGGCGATGCACCGGCTGGTGCTGGCCTGGGGGCCGGTGAAAGGACAGGAAAGCAATCCGTTGGATCCCTGGTTGTTGGCTGAAGATCCCCTTCCCGATCCGGAAGAGGGCTGGCCCCGCCCCAGCGAGACAGCGCAGGAGTGGCGCCAGAGGCTAGGCGAGGCGATCAGCAGACGCCATCTTCTCCTGCGTGTTCTGGATCCCCCTTCTTCTGAAGGGCGCGGGTGGAGGAGTTCCCCGAAGCCAACAGAGCTGCCATCGCTGGGGCTGGGCCCCATACCGAAACGGCCCTTGAGCAGGGGCTGGGCGCGGAGCAGCTACACCAGCTGGACCCAGGAGCGTCGCTCCCCGGATCAGACCGCCACCTCTCCGGCGCCAGCCCAGCTGGAGGAAGGCCGTGACACCCAAGACCCTGACCTGCCGGTGGTGGTGGAGGCCATGGGGGACGCAGGCAACATGGAGCCAGCCATCTGGCCGGAGCGGGGGCTGTGGGCCGATCTGCCCGGGGGGGCTGGCTTCGGGGAGTGCCTGCACCGGGTGCTGGAACAGATCGACTACGGCACCGTGATGCCCACCGCTGAGGTCCAGTCCCTGGTGAGCCACGAGCTTCGCCGAGCAGGACTGGCGGAGGCCCTGGCCACCCCCCTACTCGCCGCGATTGAGCAGATGCTGCAAACCCCCTTCGGAGGTGTGCTGAATGGGGTCAGGCCAGCCGACCTCCCTCATCAGGAGCGTTTGAATGAACTCCATTTCGATCTCAGCCTCAGCCACGTGCGGGCTGCAGACCTGGCCAAGGCCTTTGCCAACCATCCCGGAGGGGCCTTTTCAGGGTCCTACAGCGAAACCCTCGCCAGGCTCCCGGTGAACCACTGCGGCTTTCTCACCGGGTCGATCGATCTGGTGTTCCCCACTGCCTGGAACGGCACGGAGCAGTGGTGGGTGCTCGACTGGAAGAGCAACTGGCTCGGCCAGCGGGATCCGCAGGGGAGAAACGTTCGTTGCGGTCCGGCGGATTACGGGCCGGAAGCTCTCGTAACCCTCATGGCCAGCCACCACTACCCCCTGCAGGCCCACCTCTATCTGGTGGCTCTGCACCGTTATCTGGCCTGGCGCCTGCCCAGCTACAACCCAGCGGTGCACCTGGGGGGGTACGTCTATGTGTTCGTGCGCGGCACCCCCGGAGAAGCGGGACAGGCGCGCCTGCCAGGGCCCGTGCCAGGAATGCTGGTGGAGCGCCCCCCCGTGGAGCGGGTTCTAGCCCTGGATCGGGCCCTGGGCCATGGTCCACCGAACTGGACGCCAGGCACCCATCCATGAGCACCGTTTCCCAGCGAGAGCCCCGATGGCTGCCTGCATTGGGCGCAGCCCTGGTCGAAGCCCTGCCACGGCTCTATGGAGAAGCCTCCGATCCCCTGCTGGCCGACCTCATCCGTGCCCTCACCCTGGCTCTGGAGAGGGGTGATCTGGCCATCGACCTCGAGGGAGCCGCTCCTGTGGGAATTCGAGAGGAGATGGGCTGGCCTGAGCACCACCGCGAGGCGCTGGAGGCCTCGGCGCTGGGCCTGTCGCCCCATGGTCCCCTGGTGCTGGATGGATCGCTGCTGCGATGGCGGCGCTGGCACCAGCTTCGCCAAAACGTGCTGGAGGGATTGATCGCCCGGGCCGCACGCCGCACGCGCCCGCTGGAGTGGAAAGCCCCCCCCGATCTCAGGGATGGCCAGCAGAGGCAGGCCATCCGCACGGCGCTGGAGCGAGACCTGCTGGTGCTGGCCGGTGGGCCGGGCACTGGCAAGACGAGCACGGTGGCCCACATCCTCGAGGCTGTCGCCGCTACGCAGGAGGGGGCCCGTCTCCATCTGGCGGCCCCGACCGGGAAGGCTGCCGCACGGTTGCGACAGGCCACCGAGCGCCGCTGGCCCTGCAGCACCCTCCATCAGCTGCTGGAGAGCCGGGGCGAAGGGTACTTCCGGCGCAATCGAGCACGACCTCTGAAGCTGGATCTGCTTGTGGTCGATGAGGTGTCGATGGTGGATCTGGTGTTGATGGAGGCCTTGCTGAGCGCCCTGCCTCCCGAGGCCAGGCTGGTGCTCGTGGGAGATCCAGCCCAGTTGCCGCCTGTGGCTCCGGGCGCCCCCCTGCAGGATCTGCTGTGTGACGAGATCAAAGAGAGCCTCGGAGGGGCATTGGTCACCCTGGCGACGCCCTACCGCAATGCCGGATCCATCGCCGAAGTGGCCGCCACCCTGCGCGGGCAGATCCAGCAGAAGGGGGAAAGAAGCACCAATCCGCTCCGCCTCTTGCGGCCGCAGTTGATGCAGCTGGGGGCTGGCGCCAATCTCCACTGGCAGGAAGCCAGCCCTGGGCCCCTGCCTTCCCTGGTGACGAGCGTGCTCAGGGAACACCTGCGGCTGCTGGAATCTGCGGCAGAGATGTGCACACCTGGAACGGATGGGGGCTGGCCAGCCTTGGCCAGCCTTCGGGATGGGCTGCTGGTGCTCAGCCCCAGACATCGAGGGCGCTGGGGCGTGGATGCGGTGCACCTTGACCTGCTGGGAGAGATCTCCGCCGCTGGCATCGAACGGTGGCCAAGTGGCACCCCAGTTCTCTGCACCCGCAACCTGCATGGCCTCGGGCTGAGCAATGGGGACCTGGGTGTGCTGGTGAAGCGGCGCGAGCCCTGGCTCGTGTTCGGGCAGGAACAGCCCATCTGGTTGCATCCCTCCCAGCTGATGGGTGCCCTGGAGCCCGCCCTGGCCCTCACGGTGCACAAGGCCCAGGGGAGCGAGGCGGAACGGGTGATGGTGCTGCTTCCCGAACCGGAATCGGTGGATCCACGCCTGCTTTACACCGGTCTCACCCGAGCACGAGAGGCAGCCTGGCTGTTCACGGCCCAGCTGGGAGAGGCTGATGAAACGGAGACGGAAGGAGCATCTGGCAGAGCAGTGCCGGGTTCAACAACAGATGAGCAGCCGCAATCCAATGATGATTGAATGCCTTAGGTTTTGATTTCAGTATTCGCGATGGAAACCATTACTCAGGAGCGCATTATGCGCCCATGGGGGTGGTATGAAACCATCACCTCCGGCGAGGGTTATCTGGTGAAGAGGCTCTGGCTGGCCCCGGGGCGGCGCATCAGTCTGCAGCGCCACACCCATCGCTGTGAACACTGGTGGTGGTGAATGGCGAGGGGATCCTCACCCTGGAAGACACGGCGGTGAGGGCCCAGAAGGGCACCACACTCTTCGTGCCGCAGGGTGCACGGCACCGAGCGGAGGCAGGAACGACGGCCCTGGAAATTGTGGAGGTGCAGCGGGGGGAGGTCCTCAGCGAAACAGACATCGAACGGTTTGAGGACGATTTCGGCCGCCTCTGACTTAGGGGCCTACCTGCACGCCGTGCTGTTAAGCTCCAACTTCACCCTTTGATAGAGCTGAAGCAGCGAAGAACATCTGCCCAGGGCGTTAATGCCAGGTGGTTCCCCAGTCAGGGATGACAGATGTTCTCTTTCTTGATCGTTTCCTCGGGAACGTTCCTTTTTGGGCAGCTGCAGGACTGTATTGAAGGATTTCTGGCCTTCAAGCCTGAGGTTGTTCCTTGTCTGACTCTTGTTTTGGCAGCCTGCCTGCCGAAGTGGATTCTTCTTTGCATTCTGCTGAGGTTTCCTCGGAATTCGCTCGATTCGGTCTGCGCGCCGAGCTGCTCTCCGCTCTGGAAACCATGGGGTTTCACTCCCCCTCACCCATCCAGAAGGCTGCGATCCCTGAGCTCCTTCTTGGTCGCGATCTGGTGGGTCAAGCCCGCACAGGCACGGGCAAGACCGCAGCCTTTGGCCTCCCCCTGCTGCAGCGCCTCGATCCCGCTGAACGTCGGCCCCAGGCTCTGGTGCTCACACCCACCCGGGAACTGGCCCTTCAGGTGGCTGCAGCCCTGAGCAGCTACGCGACTGAGCTCCCCCAGGTGAAGGTGTTGGCGATCTATGGCGGGGCTGATTTCCGCGAGCAGCTGTTGCACCTCCGCCGCGGGGTGCAGGTGGTGGTGGGCACCCCCGGGCGGGTGATGGACCACATCCGACAGGGAACTCTGGATCTCTCGGCACTGCGCACCCTGGTGCTCGATGAAGCCGACGAAATGCTGCGCATGGGGTTCATTGAGTCCGTGGAGTGGGTGCTGGAGCAGCTGCCCGCCCAGCGCCAGGTGGTGCTGCTTTCAGCCACCATGCCAACGGAAATCCGACGGCTCTCCAACCGGTACCTCAAGTCCCCTGCCGAAATCACGATCCAGTCCCGCAAGGGCGAAGGGGGAAGGATCCATCAGCGCTTTCTGGTGGTGCAACCCCAGATGAAGCCCCAGCTGCTTCAGCGGGTTCTCGAAGCGGAGGGCTCAGAAGGGGTGATCGTTTTCGCCCGCACCAAGGCCGTGAGCCTCACCCTGGCAGAGGCGCTCGAAGCCCAGGGCCACAATGTGGGTCTGCTGAATGGGGATGTGCCCCAGGCCCATCGAGAGCGGACGATTCAGCGGCTACGGGATGGACAGTTGGATGTGCTGGTGGCCACGGATGTGGCCGCTCGCGGCCTGGACGTGGATCGCATCGCCCTGGTGATCAATTACGACATGCCCTTCGATGGGGAGGCCTATGTGCATCGCATCGGGCGCACCGGCAGGGCAGGTCGCTCCGGGGCAGCGATCCTCTTCCTCACCCCTCGGGAAAAGCGGTTTCTTGGGGAGCTGGAACGGGCCGTGGGTGAGCCGATCATGCCGATGGAGATCCCCACGAACGCCAGCATCAACCAGGGTCGACTGAACCGCCTGGAATCGAACCTCGCCTCCCTTGTGGCTGAGTCTCCCCTCACCCTTGAGGAGCAGGGATTGCTGAGGGAGGTGCTGCAACGGCTAAGCAGGGAACAGGGTGTGGAGCCTGAACGGTTGGCGGAAGCCGCCGTTGCCCTTGCCCTGCAGGGCAAGCCTCTCCTCCTGAAAGAGGAGAAGCCCTTCGCGATCCCTGAGTCCACAGGCAGACGACGTCCCCGGGAGGGTCGTCAGGACGATGGGGATCAGGCCCCCGAAGCCCACATGGAACGCTTCCGTCTGGAAGTGGGCTGGCGGGATCGGGTGAAGCCCGGCAATATCGTCGGTGCCATCGCCAATGAAGGTGGTCTTACGGGCCGCTCCATCGGCAAAATCCGCATCTACGACAGCCACACCACCGTGGATCTGCCCAGGGGAATTCCTGCAGAGGTGGTCGCCAGCCTGCAGAAATTGCGGGTCATGAACAAGGAACTGCAACTCTCGCGTCTATGAGCCAACCTCTCTTTCCCCTCTCCTTTGCGGCGCTGGCGGTGGTCATGGTCCTCAGCCAGTCCGCCGGTGCCGCCAGAGCTTCAGGCCTTGGATCCATGGTCCAGGCCTATTGCCTGGCGGCTGTCCAAGAGGAGATCAGCCAGGCGGGGAAGGTGGCACCAGAGGGAATGGCGGCCTACGCCTGCCGATGCGTGGTAGATCGGCTCACGGAGGGCACGAGCCTTCCTTCTGCTCGAAGCTTTTGCCGGGAATCCACAGCGCGGCGGTATTCCCTCTGAATTCAGGACTCAGGCACACCACTCGGTCACTGCAGCGGTGGAGAGCGAAGTGAGTTCCGTGAGGGAGAGGCGCTCCATGGCCATAATCAGCGTGGGCTGCACGTCCGGCGCTTCGTTGAGCACGAGGGTCTGCAGCAGGTCAAAACGATCCTGGGGGGCCAGCTCACCATCCTCTCTCCACGAGAGGCTCCAAGGCACCGGGGAGGGCGTCAGGGGAGGGATCATCTGGGAGCGCCTCAGATCAGCGTTCGCTGACAATGGAGCCAGTTTGCCCCCTTGGTCCCGGCTCTTCCAGTTTCCTTCCGCCTCCCTTCACACTCCTCAATGAAGCAGGAAGACGGGGTTGTAGGGTTTCTGCGATTCCACAGTGTTCAGGCTTCCTTCGGCACGCTCAGCCGGCCTTGACCTCATCAGGCTGCCATCGCGGATTGTTCTCCGAGTGGTTCCTTCCGGTCTGCACCGTTCACTGAACTTTCCCGGGACACCAGCACCAGACGAATCTGTTCCAGGACCCTTTTTCGAATGACCATTTACGTAGGCAACCTCTCGTTTGACGCCGAACGCGAGGATCTCGTTGACCTGTTCGGCCAGTACGGCCAGGTACGTCAATGCAGCCTCCCCCTTGACCGGGAAACAGGACGCAAGCGTGGCTTTGCTTTTGTGGAACTCGCTGATGCCGATTCCGAACAACGGGCCATCGATGACCTCCAGGATGTGGAGTGGATGGGCCGCATGATCCGCGTCAACAAAGCCACGCCCAGAGAAGGCGGTGGCGGTGGCGGTGGCCCTCGCCCCCGGTCCGGCGGTGGCCGCGGGGGCTACGGCGAGCGTTCTGCCCGTGTCGGTGGCCCTGCGTACTGACCCCCGGCAATCCAGGCCCGGCCCAGGGCGTTCGGGGCTGGCGCGGCTGATCCATCGGCTCCGGCCCCATCGGCGCACGGTTCTGCTGGCGTCGCTCTGCTCTGTTCTCAACAAGCTGTTTGATCTGGCTCCACCGGTCCTGATCGGTCTTGCAGTGGACGTGGTGGTTCAGCAGAACACCTCCTGGCTGGCATCCCTGGGATTCCTCTCGGTTCCCTCCCAGCTCACGGTGCTGGCGGTGGCCTCCTTCGTGATCTGGAGTGCCGAATCGCTCTTTGAATACCTGTACGGTCTGCTGTGGCGCAATCTCGCCCAGACCGTGCAGCATGAGCTGCGAATCGAGGGCTATGACCATCTCCAGCAGCTGGAGATGGCCTTTTTCGAGGCTGGCAGCAGCGGACAGCTGATGACCATCCTCAATGACGACATCAATCAGCTGGAGCGCTTCCTCGACCATGGCGCCAATGAGGTGCTCCAGCTAATTACAACGGTGGTGGCCATCGGTGGGGCCATGGGGGTGCTCTCCCCCACGGTGGCGGGCCTCTCCTTTCTGCCCATTCCCGTGATCCTCTGGGGATCCCTGCGCTTCCAGCGGCGGCTGGCTCCCCTCTACGCGGATGTCCGAAGCAAGGCTTCCGATCTGGCCAGTCGCCTGGCCAACAACCTTGGTGGGATGCTCACCATCAAGAGCTATGCGGCTGAATCCTGGGAGCGCGCCAGGATGAGCAACGACAGTGAGGCCTACCGTCTGAGCAATCGACGGGCGATCCGGCTATCAGCAGCCTTCGTTCCCCTGATCCGTTTCGCGATCCTGTTTGCCTTTCTCTCGATTCTGGTGATCGGAGGTCTACAGGCCTGGCAGGGCGCCATTGCCGTTGGCACCTACAGCTTCCTGGTGTTCATCACCAAGCGGCTGCTCTGGCCCCTCACCACCCTGGGGCGCACCCTGGATGATTACCAGCGGGCCATGGCCTCGACCCACAGGGTGTTGAACCTCCTCGACACACCGATCGCCATTCCTTCCGGAGAGCGCACGCTGGATCCAGCGATGGTGGCCGGCCGCATCCAGTTTCAGGGGGTGGACTTTGCCTATGGGGGGCGCCCTCCCCTCCTGCTGGACTTTGATCTGGAGATTCCTGCCGGAAGCACCCTCGGAATTGTGGGGGCCACGGGCTCTGGCAAGAGCACGATCGTGAAACTGCTGCTGCGTCTGTATCAGATCCAGGCCGGCCGGATCCTTCTCGATGGGGTGCCGATCGACACCCTCAGACTGAGCGATCTTCGCCGCGCCATCGGACTGGTGAGTCAGGACGTGTTTCTCTTCCATGGCACGGTGGCCGAAAACATCGCCTACGGCACCTTCGCGGCACCCCTGGCCGCCATCCAACGGGCCGCAACCCTTGCGGAGGCTGCCGACTTCATCGAAAGCCTGCCCCAGGGCTACGACACCGTGGTGGGAGAACGGGGTCAACGACTGTCCGGTGGGCAACGGCAACGTCTGGCTCTCGCCCGTGCCCTCCTGAAGGATCCACCAGTGCTGATCCTGGATGAGGCCACCGCCGCCGTAGACAACGAGACGGAAGCGGCTATCCAGCATTCCCTGGAGACCATCACGGCCAATCGCACCACTCTCGTGATTGCCCACCGACTGAGCACTGTGCGTCATGCCGAACGCATTGTGGTGATGGAGCAGGGCAGAATCGTTGAAACCGGTTGCCATGAAGATCTCCTTGCCGCTGGGGGCGCCTACGCCAATCTCTGGAGAGTGCAGGCTGGGCTACGCGCTGGGGAACCCCTGCGCCTTTAGGGGTGCGACCTAAATGGCACGTCGCCGAGGCCGATCCCGTCCGAGCCGGCAGCCATCCATTTGGCCGGTCCTTCTGGCCACCTCCGTTGGCCTGGCCGCAGGATTTGCCCTTTCCGCACCCCTGGCCAAACTGGTGGGTGGCTCCGAACCCGAGGCAGCAAGCAGCAGCCCCGCCTGGACCAATCCTTTCAGCGAGTGGGTGAATCTTGGCCAGGATGACGTGCTCATCCTGGGCACCGATGTGGGCGGAGGAAATACGGATGTGATCGCAGCCCTGCGGGTGGAAGGTGGCCATACAACCATCATCCAGATCCCGAGAGATAGCTACATCGAAACAGAACAATATGGCCCCATGAAGATCAATGCTCTCTACAACGCCGGGGGAACGGAAGCCATGAAGCGCGAACTCTCAGAACGCATGGGGCGACCGATCCGCCATCACCTGATTGTCAATCTTGGTGCAATAAGACGCATCGCAGACATGATGGGAGGCATCGAAGTGGATGTGCCAAAGCGAATGTTTTACACGGATAACTCCCAAGGCCTCTATATCGATCTCCAGCCCGGCCTGCAAAATCTCAAGGGAAGAGATCTGGAGGGATTCCTGCGCTTCCGCCATGATGAAACCGGCGATATCGGCAGGATGGAGCGTCAGCAACTTGCCGTGCAGGCATTGTTTCACAAGCTCATCAGGCCAGATCAGCTGATGAAGCTTCCCGCCCTGGTGATGCTTTCCGGAAAGGACATGCAGACTGACATGGGGCCCATGGAACTCGGCGGCCTGGTGACAGCGATCAGCACCACCGATCTGAAAATCAAGCATCTCGACGGACGACCCTTTGACCAGGATGGCGTGAGTTATCTGGAGATCGATTGGCCGGCCCATGGCGAGCCCGAGAGCCATCCCATTGATGCCCAAAAGCCACGAAAATCGTTCTTTCTGTTTTAGCTGGCTCGCCCGTCACGTCCTCCCCTGTTCGACCCGTTGGAACGACGATCCGAGAGGGTGATCAGCGCCAGCACCAGGGCCACCAGAGCCAGGGACGGACTGGACGCAGCCACGGTGACCCCCAGGGCAGCCGTGAACCAGATGGAGGCGGCACTGCTCAGCCCGCGCACTTCCGGGGCCTGCTGTCTGTCCCTTGGAGGCGCCACGAGGATCTCACCCGCCCCCAGAAAGCCCACCCCTGTGGCCACCCCCTGAATCGCCCGGCTGCGGGCATCGGGTCCAAAGCCAGCGGCGAGCACCATCAGACAGGCACTCAGGCCCACAAGCACATGCACCCGCACCCGGTTGGGATGGGGCTGGTTGCCGTGGTGGGCACGGTTGAGCCCCACCGCCAGCCCGCAGAGCACGGCGAGCCCCATCCGCAGGAGTGCCTCCAGATCGGGCGTGAGGGAAGGAAGGATCATGGCGCCATCATCGAACCATCAGCAGGGAGGCGAGCGCCTCAGCCTCGGTGGGCACCCTGGAGAAAGCGGCGCTGAAGCCTGCAAAGACCCAGAGCCCTGGGGCCCCGGCTACCGGACCCACCAGGGGCGCACCATCGCTGCAGAAGCTCACCGGCGCTTGCCGGTAGGTGCCAGGAATCTCCGCCAGGGCAGGATCCAGCAGCCCCAGCCCCGCTCGCAACTGCTCCTCCATCCAGATCGGATCAGGGGGAACAATGGCCGATGCAGCCTGCGAAGCAACACCGGCCGCTGGAATCCAACTGATCTGCCCCAGCACCACCCCATCTCCCCAGGGGGCCATCCCGGCATCCACGAGCCAGCGAGGGTGCTCGGCCGTCTCTGCGGCAGCCTCAAGGGCCGGTCGTTGCCAGTAGCGAGGTTGCACGATCCGCCCCTGCCGTGTCTGCTGAAGCCAGGGGTTGGTGGGAGCCTCTGCCCCGATGAGGAGCACGCCTGCCCAGCTGTGCCGCAGCCGGCTGGGAAGCGCTGGCCAGAGGTCGCGGCAGCCTGCACCGGCGGCCAGCACGAGAGTTCCTGCGTCCAGCCCCTGCTCTGCTTGGGCTGCAGGGTCCGGCTGGCCAGCCTGGGGCGCCAGGTCGAGGCGCCAGCCACCAGCAGGGCGGGGCTTCAGCTCAGTCACCCGCCGCTGCAGACACCGAACGCCTGCGGCGGCAAGGGCCTGTGCCCGGTTGGCGCTCCAGGTGGGAGCATCCACCCGGGCCAGGGGAAGGGGCAACCGTTGGGTCAGGGCCGCCAGACGGTTGGGGAGGCCAGGGCGGCCGTCATGGAACACCAGTCCGCTGGGGTGCCAACCCAGGGAGCCATGGCTGCGCTCCAGGCGCCGCCAGGCCCAGGAGGGCCCTCCCCGGGGAAGGGCGCCATAACTCAAGCTGGTGGCGGTTTGCAGCTCCGCTCCGATCAACTGCACAGCTGCCCCTCTGGCAGCCAGGCTGAGGGCGAGCACCGTACCCGCGAGCCCATCGCCGACCACGGTGATCGCGGAAGCGGCGGGGGGAGAGGGATTCACCCAGGTCAGACCAGGAGGTTGAAGGAGTTGATCACCCGTTGGAAGAGCTCGCGCACCTTGGGCCAGCGGGCCTCGTTGGTGCTGGCGGCGAAGGTGTAGAGGCGGCCACGGTCGACCACCACCGTGGCCAGCTCATGGCGGTTGCGGTCCGCCAGATGCACCGAATATTCAAGATCGTAGAACGTGCGGCCGGCCAGCTCCCGCTCCCGAGCCTCCACCAGATCCGCCTGGCGGCCACTGCCATCGGGGGCGATGACCACCTGCCGGAGCTTCTCGCCCACGGCCTGGGCGCTGCCCAAATCGGAGAGGTCGTTGGTGCTGTCCACCTCGGAGATCACCAGGCTCAGGGTTTCATCACTGTTGATGAGGTCGTGGAAAACCACCTGGGGCCCACCGCTCACCTGCACCCGGTTCCAGCCGGTGGGGTAGAGGAAGGCATAGCGGCCATCGGGGCTCTGGAAAGACTGCAGCCCGGCGGCGGCGGCACTGCAGGCCCCCAGGCCCCCCAGCAGTCCCAGCACCAGCAGGAAGGCCGCGGTGCCCCGGGCGATCCGCTCCGCCAGGGGAATCCAACCCTCTGCTTGCCGGCCTGGATTTGTGGATGCGTCTCTGGGGGAAGGGAAGGGGAAGGGGGGGAGCATGGCAGGGGGAGCCGGCGGATGGCAGGGAAACGCCATTCTCACTCCGACCGGACGCCCCTAGATTCAACGGCATCTGCACTGGGGCGCTGAGCGGCTTCACCCGACCCCTCGCTCGACTGATCGACCAGTTCGAGCGGCTGCCCGGCATCGGCCCCCGCACGGCGCAGCGGCTGGCGCTCCACATGCTG
>JBJTQT010000232.1:0-10125 GCA_046075745.1 Cyanobium sp.
CCCCCGCCATCAGCCCGCCTCCTGCCACAGATCTGCCACCTGCCGCCCTTTGACGTTGGGGAAACCCAGCGCCCCCAGCTCCAGCGCAACCGTGTATGCGGGCTTGCCGGGGACCTCGCGATGCATCCGCAGCGCCTCTGCCTGCCAGGTCTTATCGGGTGCGGGCTGTCTCAACGTCTCAACCTTTTTTGAAAACTCTTTCTGCATTTCAGCCCCGCTCCCCCTATCTATAAAACTTTCCTTATTTAGGTTGAGAGGTTGAGACAAGGGGGCTAAATCATGGTCCTGGCCTGGGGTTTGGCCTGTCTCATCCCTTACCGCTGAGGTTTAGACAGGTTGAGCCACGCGGCGCCAAAGTCTGGCCCGCTCCCCTCCATCGGCGCGGGTTTGGTGCCTGTCGCGTTCAAACCCAAGTGCCCTCAACAATGGGGCCACATCCGTTTGATGCTTGCGCTGGATCTGCTTTTCACCAACGCAGTCGGCGCCGATCAGCACCTGATCAGTGGTGAACTCTGCCGGGGCCTGTCTCGCCCATCGCTCCAGCAGACCAAGCCATGGGTGCTCTGGTGCGTAGCCCTGGTTTCGTCGATCGGATTCAGCCTGTGAGGCTGGGCTGAGGATCGGCAGCTTGCCTCCGCAGTAGGCAAGGAGGGCAGCTTTCCAGATGCGGTCCCGATCATTGCGCAGGGCCTCGGTATCAGGGCGATGGTTGGCCTCGATCACCCAGAAGCGCCGCGAGCCGGTTTCATCTCTGAGGAAGTCATCACGGTTGCAGGTGCCGACGAGGATGGAGCGGCGAGGATGCTTCTCAGTGCCACGGCCATAAGGGGGACGGAACTGATCCACTGGGGAACTGAGCATGGCTTTCACCTGGGCGGCTTCTTTCTTGCCGGTAAGGGCATCAAGTTCCGCAAGCTCATAAATCCAGCAGGTGTGGATCGCCAGCTTGAGATCTTTGTCTTGGTCTTGAGGGGTGTCACAGAACCAGTCCGGTGAAGCAAGGGTGCGCCAGAAGGTGCTCTTGCCAAGCCCCTGCGGACCACGAAGTACACAGCAGGAATCGAACTTGGTTCCGGGCTCCAGCGCACGAGCCACGGCGCCCACCAGCGTGGTGGCCAACATCTCGTCATAGAGGCAATCACTGGTTCCCAGATAACGACTGGCTAGGCTTTCCAGATCTGCGGACTCGATGCCGTCATCATCAGCGATGTGGTTCAAATACTGGGCGACTGGGTGGCAGCTGTTCTCTCGGGCAACCTTCACCACAACATCAAACGCTTTGCCCTTATCAATGTTCCAGCCACGCTCGGACAACACGATGTAGAACTCTTCCAGAAAGTGAACGGGGATCGTTCCCCCATCCAGCTCTGGAGCCATGGTGAGCTCATTAAATGCCAGCCGGGGAGAGAGATGGTTCCGCAGCTCAATGGCGAGCTTGCCAGGTTGCAGCCTCTGGGGCCTTCCGCTGACCGGCTCGATTGCATGGTCAAGGGGGGTGAGGTCAGCCATGAGCCTGCCCCCCTGGACGGTTGCCTTTGCTGATGGCTCCCAGCCACTCGATGCCATAGCCGGCATGGCGACGGGCCACCTTCTCCCACTGGGAATCAAACTCGCGGTCTGTGTGTTTGCTACTGCTGGCGCTCCATGCGCGGGCCTCGTCGATCGGCAACCCAACGCGGTGCATGGCGCAGAGGGTGGGCCACCAGAGGTCGTAAGGAAGGTCGTGATTGGGCCAGAACTCCAGGTAGTAGCGGCACCAGTCGGCTGGTGTGCGATCACCTGTTCGATGTGGCCGGCTGGGCTGATACGGGCGTGGTGGTGGTGGTTCGATGGCCTCCAGGTGCCAAGCTGGGGCCTCCGCGAGTGTGGTCTCGATCGGGCTGCAGCCTGGGAGCCAGCGGTAGAAGCCGGTGAGCGGGTGGACGCCGTGGATGATGCTCTGCTGGCCAATCCAGCGGAACTCCAGCCCTGTGAGGGATCGGGACTTGATGGTGGCCCTCTTGGCGATGGGCACAATCAGCCCGGTCTGCCGCCTACCGGGTCTGCCGCTGCTCCAGGACCAGGATGGGGGCAGGTCTGTGATGGGGTGGCCTGTGAGCTCTTGAAACCGGCGCTCTCCAGCGTCCGGGTCGTCATCGGGCGGGTCGAGATCAACGGCGAGGATGCCGCTGTGCCCCAGGCGCAGCCCAATGGCTGGTGCACTGAGCAGAGCTCGATCAGTGAAACGCAGTGCAGAATGCTGCCACTTGGCAGGGATCGGCGCTTTGTTGGCGCCGCATGGGATCAGGTGTTGCCGATGCTCGTCGGGTATCGCCCGAAGAAGCGCACAAGTTTCAAGACTAGATAAGACAAAACTGGGCGAATAAACTGGCC
The DNA here is from genome assembly GCA_046075745.1 of Cyanobium sp. Taxonomy (GTDB): domain Bacteria; phylum Cyanobacteriota; class Cyanobacteriia; order PCC-6307; family Cyanobiaceae; genus Cyanobium. The sequence continues at coordinate 2,374 of JBJTQT010000232.1, forward strand.
ATTCGTATGGCATAATGGAACAAAGCAATCATCTGGCCGTGGGCAAAAAGCCTGCGGCCTTTTTATTTGAGCGTGTTTTCTTGAGGATGAAACTGCTAGAAACCTTGCAAACCTTGCAGTGCTGGGTTTGCAAGGTTTATCCGGTCTCATTCATCCTGAAGACAGGCTCAAATGGATTGAAGCGTTACTAGCCCCCCCATGAATTCTTTGCTGGCCCCCGATGACATCCACCAGAGGCTTGATCTGATTTCTGCCCAGCTGAATGTGATCCAGGCTCGCCTTGAACTCAAACCCAAGCGCAGCAGTAGCCCGTGGGTTCCCTTGGCGGAAGCGGCTGAGGCCCTCCGCTTCCCAAGTAGCCGTGCTTTGCGTGCCGCCATCGGCCGCGGCCGTATCCCGCCCCAGTTCGTCAGTTCAACAACAGGGGAGACAGGCCGCAGGCGCACCATCTATGTGGACGTGGAAGGATTCGCTTCACATCTCCGAAACAAGTGAGGCCATCGACGCGCTGTCAAACCAGCGCTGGTAGAGGGTGGTGTGCACCATCAGGGAATGCCCAAGGCTCTTGGCCGCCAGTGAGGGGCTGATCTTCGGATTGTGGATTGCCCGCACAGCCCACGCATGCCGCAGGTCGTAGGCCTGAAACGGTGCTCCGAATCGCCGCAGCGCCACGCCCAGCTGCGATCCCACGGTGCGGTGATCCCGATCCAGATTGATCTTCGGCAGTCGTCTGCTCTCCAGCGTCCAGCGATCGATCCACTGTTTCGGCAGCGGGAGTCCCTGACGGGCCCCGGTCTTGCCACCCTCAATCGACACCAGGCCATTGGGCTGCACAACAGCCTTCATCAATGCCTCATGGGGGCGGGTTCCATAGGTGGCGCAGACACCGGCAACCCACTGCCAATCCGGCGGCAACCCATCGATCACCTCTACGATCACCGCATCGCTGGGCAGCTCACGCGGAGCGGCATCCCTCTGAGGGGAATACCCCTTGCCCAGATCCTTGAGCTTCTGAACCGCCTCTGGCCCCAGCTCGATCGCACGGGCCACCGCCACGGTGGCGATCGAAGCCCTTCGGCGGTTCCGGCTGCCCGGGTCCTTGCTCTCCACCAGAGCCGAAAGCACCTTCAGGTCAATCTTCTCCAGGGAAAGCAGAGGCCTGAGGGGAGAGGCGTAATCCGTGGCCCAGGAGACCGCCGCACTCACCCCCCGCCTGCGCTGCTGGCTCCACCACTGCTCCGTGCGACGGATCGCCTCCACCCCGCTGATGGCCTCCTCAGCCCCTCCACCGGACCTGCCCCCACCAGCCTGTTGGGACCAATCGAACCACCGTTCAAAGGGAAAGGGGTCCAGCCCCATGCGGTGGAGCTCGATATCTCTGCCAAGCTCCTCAGCGAGCTTGCGTGCCTGCTCCAATCCGCCCGGGTAGGTGATCGGTGTGCTGATGCGCTGCTGCTTCCAGGAGCCATCAGCCATGGGCAGGGTGCTTCTGAGGCGCAGCCGCTTCCCAGAAGGGGCGACCTCAATGGCCACGGCGCAGCCCAGATCCCTCAGAGCCCGGTTCACACGGGTCAGATACGGATCCCGGAAGGGCATGACGGACCGTGCCTAAAACCGTGCCTAGTTTGGCCCCTTTTGGGCTTTTTCGTGCCTAAATCGTGCCTAATCCAAAAATCGCCCTACCCCGCGACTCATTTCAACAACCCAGTAACCGCAAGGCTTTTAAGCGATGGGGGCAGGGGGACTTGAACCCCCACAGTCTTGCGACCTGCGGATTTTAAGTCCGCTGCGTCTACCGATTCCGCCATGCCCCCGTGGATCCATCTTAGATTCCCTAAACCTGCGTCCCTGTCGTGGCCCTGCCGGGTTTTCTGAGCCAGATCTCTTCCGAAACGCTCCTGGTGCTTGGGGCCTACGGAGCCCTGGGAGGGCTCTACTTGGTCGTGATTCCTTTGATCCTGCTGTGGTGGCTGAAAACCCGCTGGACCTTGATGGGGAAGATCGAGCGCACAGCGATCTACGGCCTGGTGTTTCTTTTCTTTCCAGGGCTGATCCTCTTCGCGCCCTTCCTCAACCTGCGCATGGCCGGCCAGGGTGAGGTGCGCGGTTGAGCCGCGCCCAGGCCCTTCTCCTTGGCGTGGCGGTGCTGGCCCTGGGTGGGGCTGGCTACTGGGCGTTTCAGGCCAGCGGGATGGAGGGATTCACCCCGGGGCTGGCCGCCTCCAGCCTGCTGATGGTGGTGGTGCTCGGATGGACCGGCTCCTACCTCTTCCGGGTGGTGAGCGGAAAGATGACCTACATGGAGCAGCGCCGCCGCTACCGGGCCACCTACGACGCCCAGACGGATGCGCAGTTGCTGGCGCGTTTTGAGGCCATGAGCCCCGAGGAACAGGCCAAACTCCTGGCCGATGTTGGCCAACTGCCCGCTGACCAATAGGCTCGACATCATGAGCCTTGCCCCTACCCCCAGCCCCACGGCCCAAGGCAGCGCCATCCGCCAGCGCTTCGCCGACTTGCAGAGCCAGGGCCGCTGTGCCCTGATGCCCTTCCTGATGGCGGGCGATCCTGACCTGGCCACCACCGCATCCACCCTGCTGGCCCTGCAGGCCCATGGCGCCGATCTCATCGAACTCGGCATCCCCTACAGCGATCCCCTGGCCGATGGGCCGGTGATCCAGGCCGCCGCCTCCCGGGCCCTGGCGGCCCGCACCACGCCCGCGGCCGTGCTCGAGATGCTGCGATCCCTTCAGGGCCAGCTCACCCTTCCGGTGATCCTCTTCACCTACAGCAACCCCCTGCTCAACCGGGGCATGGAGCCCTTTTGCCGGATGGCCGCAGAAGCAGGGGCCGCAGGGCTGGTGGTGCCAGATCTGCCCTTGGAAGAGGCCGAGAAGCTCTCCCCCATTGCCGCAGGGCATGGCCTCGATCTGGTGCTCCTGGTGGCACCCACCACCCCCGCCGAACGCATGGCCCGCATCCATGCCAGCAGCCGGGGGTTCACCTATCTGGTGAGCGTCACCGGCGTCACCGGCGTGCGCGCCGCCCTTGAGAGCCGCGTGGAACCCCTGGTGCAGGCCCTCAAGCAGCAAGGTGGTTGCCCGGTGGCCGTTGGGTTCGGCATCTCCAGCCCAGAGCAGGCCCACCAGGTGAAAACCTGGGGCGCCGATGGCGCCATCGTGGGCAGTGCCCTGGTGAAGGTGATGGCCACTGCACAGACCGCCGGCGAGGACGCTCCCGCCGCCGCGGGCCGATTCTGCGCCGAGCTGCGCCAGGGGCTGGATCAGGCTTGAAACACCCGCAGGGCTTTCTTCCGGATCAGCCTGAGAGCACCCGGCCCAGTCCAGCCCCTAGACGCCCCAGCGCCTGGGCCAGCTTTCCTGCAGAGAGCATGCCGTAGCTCAGCCGCAGCACGCTGGCCCCCGGGATCTCCAACCCGAAGGCGCTGCCGCTCACGGCCGCCACACCATGCTCCAGCACCAGCTGCTCCATCAGCCCATCACTACTGAGGGGATGGCCGCTGGCATCGTTCGCCCCCTCCACCACCAGCAGCCCATAGAAGGCCCCGTCGGGCACGGCCCAGAGCCGCAGGGGCCATCCCTTGCCCTGCCACCTGCTCACAGCCTCCAGGAGCTGGGTGCGCAGGGGCCGCAGGGTGGCCACCCGCTCCCGCACCCAGGCCGGATCGGTGCCCAACGCCGCGGAAGCGGCCCGCTGGCTGAGGATGGGGGGGCAAATCGCGAAGGTATCAATCACCTTGGCCAGGGCAGGCTGCAAAGCCCTCGGCACCGCAGCATGCCCCAGGCGCCAGCCCGCCATGCCATAGGCCTTGGAGAGCGAACAGAGCGAAGCCGTGTGGGCCGAGGCGCCAACCAGGCTGCCGGGGCTGAAGTGGGGCACCGCCCCGTGAACGAACGGTGCGTAGGCCTCATCGCTGATGTGCAGCAGGCCCCGCTCCGCGCAGAGGTGGTTGATGGCGGTGAGCACCGCCTCGGGGATCACCACGCCGCTGGGATTGTTCGGCGAGATGGTCACGATCGCCCTGGTGCGCGGGGTGATGGCGGCCTCCAGGGCAGCTGGATCCGGGATGGGGCCAGCAGCCACGGGCACCACTCTCCCGCCCGCCAACTGCACCGCCATGGCATGGTTGAAATAGAACGGCAGCGGCAGGATCACCTCGCTGAGCGGATCGCAGATCACCTGGGCCAGGGCCGCGAAGGCCAGGTTGCTGCCGGTGCTCACCAGCAGGGCGGCCCCATCCAGATCCAGGCGGTGATGGGCGGTGAGGTGCTGAGCCACCAGCTCCAGCAGGGCCGGCTCCCCCCAGGTGCTCCCATAGCGGTGAAGGGCCGCCGCTTGCTGCGCCATGGCCTCCTGCACGGCCCGGTTCACCCCGGGCGGCGGGGCCCAGCTCACCATCCCCTGGGCCAGGGAGAGGGCATCGGGTCGGCGGTGCATCAACGCCCCCAGCCGGGGAATCACCGGATCCAGCACCGCCTGCATGCGGGCGGCGGGTGAGGGGATGGCGGGCCCGACCATGGCCTGCAGGCAGCAGGCCCTACCTTGACGGGTAACGAGTCTTTCCGCGATGAAATTCGTACTCTGGGGCACCTACTGCGCTGATGTGCTCGAAAAGCGCACCCCCTTCCGCGAGGAACACCTGGCAGGGCTGCGGCGCCAGAAAGAGGATGGCGTGCTGCTCACCATCGGACCCACACAAGACATCAGCCACGTATTCGGCCTGTATGAGGCGGGCAGCCAAGAGGAGGTGGAGGCCCTGGTGAAAGGGGATGTGTACTGGCGGGAGGGGATCTGGAACGCCGTGACGGTGCATCCCTGGATCCAGGCCCTTTGACAGACAAAAAAAGGGAGCGGCGAACCGCTCCCAATGCACACAAGAAGTGAAGGCCGAGGCCTGATCACCAGAGGCCGCGGATCGGAGCGGGCTCCGGAGCGGGGGCGGGCTCGGGCATGGGCGCGGGAGCGGGCTCGGGAGCAGGAGCGGGCTGCTCAACAACCACCACTGGGGGAGCACCGAAGCGGTAGCGAACACCAAGCTTGGCGCCCCAGTTGTTGAAGGAGTTGTAGCTGATGTTGTCGCGATCAAAGCCGCTGGCACCGGAATAGGTGCCTTCCACGTAGACGTCGGTGTTCCAGTTCACGACGTAGGCCACGCCGGCCTTGGCCTGCCAGCCGAACAGACCCTGGTTGCGGCCGCCGAAGCGCTCACCACCAACGGTGAAACGAGGGGTGCTCAGGTTGGTGTAGCCGATGCCACCACCGATGTAGGGCACCCAGGCGCCGAAGGGAATGTCGAGATAGACACTGCCGAAGATGTCATTCTTATTGACGTTCCCGGAGGCGTCAAAGTCGGCGTAATTCTCGACATTGACGTCGTTCAAGCTGGCACGGGCGAAGCCATAGGTGAGTTCGGTGCGGATGGCGCCGAAGTCGTAGCCGATGCCGCCATCAACGGCAAAGCCGCCGGTGAAGTTGAAATCAGGGTCGAAGTTGTAGTCGTCGAGATTGTCTTGAGCGTTCCAGCGGCTGGGCCAGGCAGCACCTGCACCCACGGTGAGGTAGAAGCCAGTGCCCTGGCCGGAAGCCGTACCCACTTCGCCCACCATGGGAATGTAGGTCTGGGCGATCTGGGTGTCGGTCTTGGAGGTTTCGTTGATGGCCAGAGGGGCTTGATCAGCAGGTTGAAGCTGCTGAGCGCCGGTCTCGGTACCAGCGAAGGAAGGGGCGGCAAGGAGGGCGCTACCGGCAAGGGCAGCACCGAAACCGCGCGCGATAGCGTTGCGAATGCGGGTCATTAAAAGTTGGTTCTCACACCAATGTGTTTTTAATCAATTCCCCTCCACAAAGAAACATGCTGATAGACAGCAACATTGCTGTCACATCCAGATCAAAGGAAAATCATGTAGCTGCGATGAGGAAATATTGCCGATCATTGCGGAAACATCGTCACTTTTTGCTCAGATTTTGGCCAATCTGCTAGAGCCTGCATCCACACCCATTCCCCCACGGCCTGTGCACCGCCTGGGCCAAGAACCTTGTCGTAACCTGACATCTGCCCCTGGCCTTCAGCGGCCACCCTGGCCAGGTCAACCGCACTGTTCAAGCCCGCCCGCTGCAGCGCTCCTAGGCGCAGGGTTTTCCCACGTCGGATCACATTTCCGCCATTGAGGTGGCAGCCGACGCAATGCTGAGCGAACAGGCTGGCCCCGGAGATCGCCCCCCCCTGCAGGCTGGGCTCGAGAGACTCTGCCCCCAGCACGGGCCTGGGCCAGAGGATCAGCCAGGCCAGCACAAGACCCAGGATCAGCATCAGCCAGGAGCTCAACCGGGACATCGGCAGGGCACCAGCACTTGGTTGAGCCTAAGGCCGGAACATCGTGACTCGGCGCCTACGCTGACAGCCAGCCACGAACGCGCCAAGGGTGGGAATGGTTGGGCCGCCTGCAATCACCCTGCGACCTCTGGAGCGGACCGACTGGAGGCAGGTGGCAGAGGCCTACGAGGATGCGGTGAAAAGCCTTGCTGCACCTCACTACAGCCCACAGCAGATCCAGGCCTGGGCCCACTACCCAGACAGGAATGGTGGATTCACCGATGCCCTGGCTCAGGGCTTCGGTCTGGTGGGAACCACCACCGATCGGCCTGGCTCCGTTGAGGCCTTCGCCCTGCTCCATCCAGACGATCGATTGGCCCTGCTCTACTGCCGTGCCCGCTCCAGCCGCAGGGGGCTGGCCTCGCAGCTGGTGCTGGCCCTGGAAGAGCGGGCCCGTTCCATGGGGCAGACCCGTCTGCGAACGGAGGCCAGCCAGCTGTCCAGGCCCCTGCTGGAGCGGCTGGGATGGACCGTGGAGGAAGAGGAGCGCATCCTCTTCGCCGGCGAATCCTTTCTCCGCTGGCGCATGAGCCGAACCCTCAGCTGATCCCCAATGGCCGACGCCGATCTGGAGCAGTTTCTCGAGAAGATCCGCCAGCTCAATGCCTTTGTGGCGCTGACGGAACGCTACCCCCAACTTCGGGAGGCCCTGCGGCAATGCAGCCACCACGACGAGGTGGTGGCCCTGGCCCGCAGCCAAGGCTTTGGGATCGGTCGGCGCTGGGGGGAATCCAACGAGCCCCCAAGAGCACCGGCAGCCATCAGCCCCGGCTCCAGGGGCTCCCTGCTCAGCGGCAACCCTCCCCCTCCCGGCGAGGAGATTCTGGAGGTGCTCATCTCAACGGGGAACCTGCGCCTGGAGCGGATCCACTCCTGCCAGGCCAGCAGCCCGCACGGCTTCTGGTACGAACAAGAGGAACATGAATGGGTGTGTTTGCTGCAGGGTCAGGCCAGCCTGGCCTTCGCCGATGAGAGCCAACCCCACATCCTGCAGACCGGCGACGCCCTGCTGATCAGGGCTGGTCGTCGTCATCGAGTTGTGGCCACGGACCCTGATCCCGGAACGATCTGGCTGGCGTTGTTCTGGAGGGAGACGTCTGCAGGTTGAGGGTGTGCATCAACCAGTAGGCCCCGGCCAGGGCCAACACGCAGAGGCCCAGCGCCACCACCATCTGCGGCTTGGTGTCGGCCGTGCCGGGCAGCACGATCAGCTTTCTGGCGACGGCAGTGATGGCCGTGAGCAGCACCAACTGGATCTGAACAGCATGGCGCTTCAGATAGGCCGTGATGTTCTGCAGCAGTTCCAGGGCGATCAGGATGTTGAGCAACTCACCGAAATAAGTGATCAGCGCATCCCCCTG
>JBJTQT010000233.1:0-9132 GCA_046075745.1 Cyanobium sp.
AAATTGGAGAACACCTCCTTCACCCCGAAGCCCAGGCCCACGGACAGACCGCCTGCCACTGCCAGCAGCCCGGCCCGATCAATCCCGAGCCGCGCCAAGGCCCAGATCACGCCCAAGCCAATCACGCCGTAGCGCAAAAGGGTGATCAGGGCGCGCTGGCTCCCTTCGCTCAATCCCAGGCTGCGCCGGGCGAGCCAACCTGTGGCGTAGGCCGGCAGGATGGAACCGGTGATCACGAAGTAGAGCACCACCAGCACATTGAAGAGGGTGCCGAGCAAAATTTCGCTGCCAAACCAGGTGCCCAGGGAGATCGAGGCCAGATCGCTCAGGGAAGACACCGCATCGAGCAGCACGATCAGAACGGCCAGGAAGAAGGCGGGCCGCAGGAAGCGACTCACCAGCGCATGGAATGCCGCATCGGGCAGCAGCCGCCTGAGCAACCCCTGCTCCACCAGCCGCAGGGCCCCGTAGGCGGCAAGAATCTGGCCGCTGAGCAGCAACAGGCCGAAGCGGCGCCCAAGAACCGCTGCCAGAGCAGCCGCGAGCCCCACCCCCACTAGCAGAAGCCAGAGGCGCGGCAGGGTCCGCCACCCGAGCCGACCCCGGCTGAACAGGGCCAGCAGGGCAAACACGAGCCCCGCAATGAGGAGCTGCTCCAGCACGTAGGGGCGATTGAGAAAACCCAGCCAGCCCAACCCCTGCAGCCGGATCGTGTTCATCGCACGGGCTCCGCAAACCTGAGGATCCACCGGGTCCCTTCAACGGGCGTCAGCACTCCCACCATCACCTGCTGGATCACGGACTCCATCTGGGGCGCCAGGATGTTCATGCGACGCAAGTCGAAGGGTTGGCGGAAGATCGGTGTCTCGCTCTCAAACTGCTCACCGGCCTCCTTCAGGGCCGCCAGCACCCCGGAACTGGCCACGGGGATCTCCACAAAGCGGTTCACGGGCAGCACTACCTGGCTCTCGAGCACCACCCGCCGCTGCAGCACGGGATCCACACTCAGTTGGGCCAGGGCGGCGGCGTTCTGCTGCTGGCGGGCGCTGGAATCCAGGCCAAAGGCCCAGACATGCAGAGAATTGAAGGGACTCGGACTGCCCCCCGGGCCGCTGGGCAGGGCGCTCACCCCGAGCCGCTCTCCCATCCCCTCCTTGAGGGCATCCAGGGTGAGGCTGTAGCAGGGAATCCAGTCCAACCGGCCCTTGATCAGTCCGTCGGTGAGTTCTTCAGGGCCGGAGGCCAGATCCACGCGGCTTTGCCCCACCAGCTGCCGCAACCAGGTCAGCCAGGCCGTGATTTTCTGCTCCATCTGTTGGCTGGCCAGAGCGTTGGCGGGGGCCTCGCCTACAAGAAGAGGCGCCAGGGAGTCCGCCGCATCCATGGTGCCAGCGGTCCACCAGAGGCCATAGGCATCGATCGAAAGACCGATCGTGCGCCCGGCGGCGGCACGGGCCATCAGCTCTGTGGTGGTGCGAGGGGGATCGGGAATGGTCTTGCGGTTGTAGCAGGCCAGGGTCACCAGTTCCGCGAAGGGAAGGCCAGACAGGTCGCCGCCGTTGCGCACCCGATTGAGTTGGACGGGCATCACCTGCGCCAGGGTGCGATTCATGGCGGGCGTGCTCGGCACCGGTGCGATCAGTCCTTCCCGCAGCAGGGTATTGGTCACCGGGGCGCGGGCCAGGATGAGATCAGGCCCCAGCCCCCGGGCCGTGCGCTTCCTGAGCTCAGCCACCAGCTCGTTTTCGCCCACCGTGAAGATGCTCACCCGCACGTTTGGATACAGGCGGCCATACTCCTTCAGCAGCGGAGCCCACAACTTCTCATCGAAGTCGGTCCGCCGGAGCCAGTCCAGCCGCCGCTGCCTTGCCACCATCACGTAGAGAGTCTCCCCAGTGATGAGGGGCAGGGGGGCACAGCCCTGCAGGAGGGTCAGCAGGGCAGCGAGAGCGGGCACCACCTTTGGCAAGAGCTTCAACCGAGCTGCAGCAGTCACTGACAAAACGAGAGGCCTGGATAGACTTGATACCGAGAAAAGAATCTGAACCGCTGCGATGACAGTCCTGTTTCGACCCTTCCTGTTTGCAAAAGCACTTTACCTGGACCGCAAACAACGCAAACGTGTAGAACAGCTGGAGGAAGAAACCCTGACACGCGTCGACCAGTTGCTGAATGAAAAAGTTCCGATCTATCTGGAGCTGGGCCATAGCCACGTTGAATCCGATGATTGGCTCACCCTGGATCAGAATCTGGCCTGTGATTTCTATTGGAACTATCGCGACGGCCTTCCGTTCCCCAGTGGGTCAGTCGACGTGCTCTACACCCGCAGAAATCTGCAACAACTTTCCGCGCAGCAATTGGACCATCTCCTAAAGGAGTGTTTCAGAACTCTCAAACCTGGGGGTGCCCTGTTCTTCTCCGTTCCCGATGCGGAACCCGTTCTGAAGGCCTACGCGGACAATCGCCGTCATCTTGACGCCAGCCAGGCAACGGTGTGGAGGCCTGGCTGGCACGAGAGTGGCAGTTCCATGGATCAGGTGAGCTATGTGGCCTACTGCAATGGCCATGCCCAATTCATGTTTGACTGTGAAAATGTGGTGCACCTCTGTGAGAAGGCAGGTTTTTCTCCTGTGGAATTGCGCTCGCCTGATGCAAAGATCGATGGAACTTTTCAGGAACCAGATACCCTCTATGTGCTCGCCCGCAAATCAGCTTAAGGGCGAAAGCATGAAGAATCACGTCGCAGATTGCGCCTCACTTCAGGGGGGAAAGGGGCTGTGGAGGGCGCTCCGCTAGGTTTCCGGGTGACCTGTGCCCATCGCCGTTTCCATGGCTGAATTGCTTCCCCTCCTTCTGCGCGCCGCCCGAGGGGAACAGGTGGAGCGGCCGCCGGTATGGATGATGCGCCAGGCAGGGCGCTATATGAAGGTGTATCGCGATCTCCGGGATCGCCATCCCGGGTTCAGGGAGCGCTCGGAACAACCGGATCTCTCCTACGAGATTTCCATGCAACCTTTTCATGCCTTCCATCCGGATGGCGTGATTCTTTTCTCCGATATCCTCACGCCCCTTCCGGGAATGGGAATCGGCTTCGACATCATCGAGAGCCAGGGCCCCATCATTGAACCGGCGATTCGAAGCCAGGCCCAGGTGGATGCCCTCAGGCCCCTGGTGCCTGAAGAGTCCGTGCCCTTCGTGGGGGAGGTGCTGGGGAGGCTCCGCCAGGACGTGGGCCAGCAGGCCACCGTACTGGGATTCGTTGGGGCCCCATGGACTCTGGCGGCCTATGCCGTAGAGGGCAAGAGCAGCAAAACCTACGCCGTAATCAAGGCGATGGCGTTCCGGGAACCAGCTCTCCTGCACCAGCTGCTCGGCCATCTGGCGGATTCCATCGCCACATATGTGCGCTATCAGATCGACTCTGGCGCCCAGGTGGTGCAGCTCTTCGACTCCTGGGCGGGTCAGCTGAGCCCCATCGATTACGACGTGTTTGCCGCTCCCTACCAGAAACGCGTGATCGATCAGGTGAAGGCCACCCATCCCGACACCCCGCTGATCCTCTACATCTCCGGCAGTGCTGGCGTTCTGGAGCGTATGGCCCGCACCGGAGTGGATTTCATCTCCCTGGACTGGACCGTGGACATGGCAGATGGCTGTGGCCGCCTGCCCAGCCATCTCGGCGTTCAGGGCAACGTGGATCCCGGCCTGCTCTTCGGCACCCCCGAAGCGATCCGGGAGCGGATCCTGGATACGGTGCGAAAGGCCCGGGGCCGGCGCCACATTCTCAATCTGGGCCATGGCATCCTTCCGGGGACTCCGGAAGAGAACGCCAGGGTGTTCTTTGAAACCGGCAAGGCGATCCCCGAGCTCCTTGGAGCCGCAGTGTGAGAGCGTCCAGCGCTGCGGGTGATGGCCCGCAACGGATCCTCATCACCGGGGCCAGTGGCTGCGTTGGGCAATACACCGCGGAAGCGCTCTACAGGGAGAGCGACGCCCATCTGCTCCTGCTGCTGCGGGATCCCTCGAAGCTCACGGCCGTGCCGCGCAGCGATCCACGCATCACCCTCCTGGTGGGGGACCTGCGGGATCTGGATCCCCATGCAGAAGCGATCGCCTCGGCCCACCGGGTGATCCACACCGCCACGGCCTGGGGAGACCCCAAGCGTGCATTCGATGTGAATGTGGTGGCGGTGAAAACCCTGCTCAGCCTCCTGAATCCTCAGAGGCTGGAGCAGGTGATCTATTTCTCCACGGCCAGCATCCTGAACCGGGATCTGCAGCTGTTGCCGGAAGCCCAGGCCTATGGCACGGAGTACATCCAAACCAAGGCCCAGTGTCTGCAGGATCTCGAGGCCCATCCACTGGCCGAGCGAATCGTGGCTGTGTTCCCGACCCTGGTGTTTGGGGGCAAGCTGATGGGCGCGGATGTCCATCCCACGAGCTACCTCACGGCCGGCGTCGGAGAAGCCCTGCCCTGGCTCTGGCTGGCGCGCTGGCTGAGGGCTGAGGCCAGCTTCCATTTCATCCATGCCGCAGACATCGCCACGGTGTGCGCCCACCTGGCCACCACCCCCCATCAGAGGAATCCGGAAGTGGGGCAGGGGGCGGTGCGGCGCCTGGTTCTGGGGCAGGCGCCGCTTTCGGTGAACAGCGCCGTGGCCACCCTCTGCCGCTGGCGTGGACTCTGGGTCCCTCCTTTGGGGCTGGATCTGCGGGGCTGGTTGATCGAGGGGCTGATCCGGCTCCTGCGCCTGGAGGTGAACGCATGGGACCGCTTCTCCATCCGCCAGCGCCACTTCGTGCACCAGCCGGTGAGCCCCCCGGAACGGTTCGGGCTCAGGAGCCTAGCTCCAACTCTGGAACGGGTGCTGGAGACGGCTGGGGTGCCCCACCGGGGGACGGTGGAGAACACGTAGGACTGCCCTGTTGCGAAGGGTTTGGTTGGGATCGGGGCGAAATGTTGCAGATCTGTCAGGAAGGCCTGGGAGAGTCGAGGAAATCCTTAACGTGATCCGGTTGCGTGTGCGTTTTGCACCTCCCATGCGTCGTCTTTTCTCTCTGATCGCTCTGTGTCTGGCCCTCGTTCTGGGTGCCGCCCCGAGCTTCGCGGCTGATGCCGCCCATGGCGCCCAGGTTTTCTCTGCCAACTGCGCAGCCTGCCATATGGGCGGCGGCAATGTGGTGAATGCCGAGCGCACCCTCAAGGCCGATGCCCTCAAGGCCTATCTGGCCAACTATGCCGATGGCCCTGAAGCCGCTGTGGCCTACCAGGTGGCCAACGGCAAGAACGCCATGCCTGCCTTCGGCGGCAAGCTCAGCGAAGCCGACATCGCTGATGTGGCGGCCTATGTGATCGACCAATCCGCCAAGGGCTGGGCCTGATCAACTGAATCCCTCCAGGGAGTCATCCCTCCCCATCCCCGTCGGCTGAACCGACGGGGAATTTTTGTGCCTTCCTCCGTTCAAGCACGGCCAGATACAAGGCCTCAGGTACCTCCCGGATGTCGTACTCCGTGGGCAACATGCCATGCACATGGCGATGCACCACCATCCAGCAGTTGCGCTCAGGATCGGGGCCCGTCTGATCAAACTCCCGCGACGCATCCGCCAGGGCTTGCACCAGGGTAAGGTCGGTTGGATCGGTCGACGGATGGGCCATGGCCAGGGAGACTGGAGGTGAAGTGCAGGATGAGGCCCATGATGGCGAGAGCCCTCTCCAATCGGGGTTCCACTGCAGGAGCATCCAGTTGCCGAGGTGAGCTCAGCCGCCAGCGCTGGGCACGTCTGATCGGCGCGCTGGTGACCTTGCAGGTGGGGGGAGGTTTCCTGCCAAGCATCGCCCAGAACGCTCCGAACGCCCAGAACGGCCCATCCCCCAACCAGCCCCTGGCGATCAATGGCGCTGTTCCCCCAGTGCCCTCCCCATGCCGTCTGGTGGTGCCTCCCGATCAGGCGGTGCTGCAACCCATGAAAATCCTGCCGGAGCAGGTGGCGCTTAAGAATCGCCTTGGTTGCCTCTCCCCTGGGGATGCGGTCTATGGCCCGGATGGCTGTCCTGTGCGTCTGTGCGGCAAGGGTGAAGGAGCGTTTCAGCTCCCCCCTCCATAGGCCACCTGGCAGACGGCATTGAGCAGCTGGGCCTGGGCCGCCGTGGCAGGCACCTGGCCGTTGAGCAGTCCGGCCTGGCAGTTGGCAGCCCCCATCAGGGAGTCTCCCTGGCCGAGGGTATAGGCAAAACTCACGCCATAGAGCCCAACGGCCTCCACGGACCCGTAATTGAGCTGATAGGTGCTGCCGGGCACCAGGATCACGGTCTGCTGGCGGCTGGCGGCATCGTTCACAAGAGTGGTGAGGGTGATTCCGGTGGCCAGGCCTGCCAGGCCCCAGCCGGCTGTGTTCCACCCCCACCAACCCCAGGTGGAGGGGGTCCAGGCATACCAGCCGGCATTCCAGGGACGGTTGTTCCAGTAGCCGCCGTTGGCCCAGTTGGCATTCCAGCCATTGCCATTGCGATTGTAGAAATTGTTGTTGACATTGACAGTCTTCTGGAACGTATTGTTATCAAAATTTCCATCTTTCACCCCACCGTCCCACAGCGGGCGGCTGGCTGGTCCGTAGTGGGGGTGATAACCCTGATAGCCCCGCACCCAACCATCGGCTGAGCCCCGGCCGTCGTACCCCGCACCCCCGAAGTGAAAGGCGCCACCATCGCCTCCGACCCGCCCAAAGCCTCCACCGAAACCACCTCCGCCTCCCCTGGCGAATGCCCGATCAGATCCCACAAAAGGCAGCGTGGTGAGAAGAGTGAGCCCTGCAGCAAGCCAGTGCCGGAAACGCCGTCTGAACATGGCAGCCATACGATCACTCCTGCCATCCTGCGACCCGAACGCACCGTCAGTAGAGCCACCAGCGATCCCCGTCACACTTCTGGAGCAGATGAGTCGTTGGACGGTTGTCTCGCCAATCTGGTGGAGAGCGCCCACCACCGGTGGTGAGGGCCGAACCGATTGATTCGGCCCTCCGCCTGGGCCCAACCCATTCGGGCGCCATACGGTCAGATCACCACATCCCTCACCCCCGTCAACCATGCATCCCACCGCCGAGCTGTTCACAGAGAAGGCCTGGGCCGCTGTCGTTGCCGCGCAGCAACTGGCCCAGCAAAAACGGCAACAGCAGATGGAGAGCGAGCATCTCTTCGCTGCCCTGATTGCCCAGCAGGGCCTGGCCGGCCGCATCCTGGAGAAAGCCGGGGTGGATGTCGGCACCCTGAACCAGAAGATTGAGGCCTTCACCGCGGGCCAACCCAGCCTGAGCACTCCACCCGACAACGTGTATCTCGGCAAAGGGCTGAACAGTGTGCTGGATCAGGCCGATTCCCTGAAGAAGAGCTTTGAAGACAGCTATATCGCCATTGAGCACCTGCTCCTGGCCCTGGCGATTGATGACCGCTGCGGCAAGCAGCTGCTCAGCCAGTGCGGCTGCAATGCGGAGAAACTCAAGCAAGCTGTGGTGGCAATCCGCGGCAGCCAGAAAGTGACCGATCAGAACCCGGAAGGCACCTACGAATCCCTCGAGAAATACGGCCGCGACCTCACCGCCGCCGCCCGCGACGGCAAGCTGGACCCGGTGATCGGCCGCGACGAGGAAATCCGCCGCACGATTCAGATCCTGAGCCGCCGCACCAAGAACAATCCCGTGCTGATCGGCGAGCCGGGCGTGGGCAAGACCGCCATCGTGGAGGGGCTGGCCCAGCGCATCGTGAACGGCGATGTGCCCGCCGCCCTGCAAAACCGCCAGCTGATCGCCCTCGATATGGGCAGCCTGATCGCCGGTGCCAAATACCGCGGTGAATTCGAGGAGCGGCTGAAGGCCGTGCTCAAGGAGGTGACGGCCTCCGAAGGGCAGATCGTGCTCTTCATTGATGAGATCCACACCGTGGTGGGGGCCGGCGCCGCTGGGGGCGCCATGGATGCCAGCAACCTGCTCAAGCCCATGCTCGCCCGCGGCGAGCTGCGTTGCATCGGCGCCACCACCCTCGATGAGCACCGCCAGCACATTGAAAAGGATCCAGCTCTGGAGCGCCGCTTCCAGCAGGTGTTTGTGGATCAGCCCACGGTGGAAGACACCATTTCGATCCTGCGCGGTCTGAAGGAGCGCTATGAGGTGCACCACGGCGTGCGCATCGCCGATAACGCGATCGTGGCCTCGGCCGTGCTCTCCAGCCGTTACATCGCCGATCGCTTCCTGCCGGACAAGGCCATCGACCTGATGGATGAGGCGGCTGCACGCCTGAAGATGGAGATCACCTCCAAACCAGAGGAGATCGACGAGCTGGATCGGCGCATCCTGCAGCTGGAGATGGAAAAGCTCTCTTTGGGGCGCGAATCTGATGCGGGCAGCCGAGATCGGCTGGAGCGCCTGGAGAAGGAACTGGCGGATCTCGGCGAACAGCAGAGTGCCCTCAATGCCCAGTGGCAAAAGGAAAAGGGCGCCATCGATGAACTGGGCGCCATCAAGGAAGAGATTGAGCAGGTGCAGCTGCAGATCGAGCAGGCCAAGCGCAGCTACGACCTCAACAAGGCCGCTGAACTGGAATACGGCACCCTGGGCGAGCTCAACCGCAAGCTGGCCGCGAAGGAGGCGGAGCTCACCAGCGGCCACTCCGGCAAAACGCTCCTGCGCGAGGAGGTCACTGAAGACGACATCGCCGAGGTGATCGCCAAGTGGACCGGCATTCCGGTGAGCAAGCTCGTGCAGAGCGAGATGGAGAAACTGCTCCATCTGGAGGATGAGCTGCACACCCGCGTGATTGGCCAACAACAGGCCGTCACCGCCGTGGCCGATGCGATCCAGCGCTCGCGAGCAGGGCTGAGCGATCCCAACCGGCCGATCGCCAGCTTCCTGTTCCTCGGCCCAACGGGCGTGGGCAAAACGGAACTGAGCAAGGCCCTGGCCGCCCAGCTCTTCGATGCGGAGGAGGCCATGGTGCGCATCGACATGAGCGAATACATGGAGAAGCACGCCGTGAGCCGCCTGATCGGCGCGCCTCCGGGCTACGTGGGCTACGAGGAGGGCGGCCAGCTCACCGAAGCCGTGCGGCGCCGGCCCTATGCGGTGATCCTCTTCGATGAG
>JBJTQT010000234.1:0-4451 GCA_046075745.1 Cyanobium sp.
GGGCGAGCACGGGGAGGTTGTGGCGCCAGTGATCGGTGGAGGCGCCGAAACCATGCACCAGGAGCAGGGCAGGGCCCTCGGGATGGGCGGGCGCCCTCTGGAGGGCATGCACAGGGTGGCCGGCATGGCGCCAGGGCACCGCAGGGGAGGACTCCAGGGGGGACATGCCCAGGTCGTGACACATGGCGGATGCTAGGCAGCGTGCGCAGGTGTCGAGCCCACTATTCCACGGGCAGGAAGAGGAGGATGCCGCTACGGTCAGGCGAAACAGCCCGGCGCCGTCAGAAGACGAGAAATGACCATCCAACAGCCCCGCCGCGATCTGCGCCTCCCCACCCCCGGCTGCTACGCCGATCCCGACCGCAGCGGCCTGCTGGCGGAGGACGTGTTTGACGGGATGACGGAGCATCTCTTCGACACCCTGGGAAAGCTGGCGCCGAGCGCGAGCCGGCACGACCTTTACATGGCGCTGAGCTATGCGGTGCGTGACCGGCTGATGACGCGCTATCTGGCGGGCAACGAAGCGATCCACGCCACGCCAGCCCGGGTGGTGGCCTATCTCTCGGCGGAATTCCTGATCGGCCCCCAGCTGAGCAACAACCTTCTGATGCTCGGCATCCAGAAGGAAGTGGAGGAGGCCCTGCGGCGCTTCGGCATCAACAACATCGAGGAGATCCTCGAGGTGGAGGAGGAGCCGGGGCTGGGCAACGGGGGATTGGGCAGGCTGGCGGCCTGTTTCCTGGAATCCCTGGCCACGCTGGAGATTCCGGCCACCGGCTATGGCATCCGCTATGAGTTCGGCATTTTCGACCAGCTGATCCGCGATGGCTGGCAGGTGGAGATCACGGATAAGTGGCTGAAGGCGGGCTGGCCCTGGGAGATCCCCCATCCGGATCAGGCCTGTTTCGTGGGGTTCGGCGGCCGCACCCAGTCGTACCAGGACGACCACGGCACCTACCGGGTGCGCTGGATCCCGGCGGAGCATGCGATCGGGGTGCCCCACGATGTGCCGGTGCTGGGCTACCGGGTGAACACCTGCGACCGGCTGCGGCTGTGGCGAGCGGATGCCACCGAATCGTTTGATTTCTATGCCTTCAACATCGGCGATTACTACGGCGCGGTGGAGGAGAAGGTGGCCAGCGAAACCCTCTCCAAGGTGCTGTATCCAAACGACGGCACCGATGAGGGCCGCAGGTTGCGGTTGAAGCAGCAGCACTTCTTCGTGAGCTGCTCCCTGCAGGACATGATCCGCAGCCTGGACATGCGGGGCCTGCCGATCCAGGAGTTTCCCGAACACTGGGCCATCCAGCTGAACGACACCCACCCGGCCATCGCGGTGGCCGAGCTGATGCGCCTGCTGCTGGATGACAAGCACCTGGATTGGGAAACCGCCTGGGACATCACCTGCCGCAGCATCTCCTACACGAACCACACCCTGCTGCCGGAGGCCCTGGAGAAGTGGGGGCTGGATCTCTTCGGCAGTTTGCTGCCGCGCCACCTGGAGCTGATCTATGAGATCAACCGCCGCTTCCTGCAGCAGGTGCGCCTGAAGTATCCAGGCAATGAGCAGATCCTGCGCAAGGTGTCGATCATCGATGAGGAGGGCAGCCGGGCGGTGCGCATGGCCCATCTGGCCACCGTGGCGTCGCACCATGTGAATGGGGTGGCGGCGTTGCACAGCGCGCTGGTGAAGAGCGATCTGTTCCCGGAATTCGCGGCGCTCTGGCCGGAGAAGTTCACCAATGTCACCAATGGGGTGACGCCGAGGCGCTGGGTGGCGCTGGCCAATCCCCAGCTGGCGTCGCTGCTCACCGAAGCGGTGGGTGAGGGCTGGGTCACAGATCTGGAGCAGCTGCGGGCCCTGGAGCCCCTGGCTCAGGATGGGGGGTTCCTGGAGCGCTGGCAGGCCACCAAGCTGGCGGTGAAGCGGGAGCTCACCCACTACATCCATAGCCAGACGGGCGTGCTGGTGGATCCGGCATCCCTGTTTGACGTGCAGGTGAAGCGGATCCATGAATACAAACGCCAGCACCTGAATGCCCTGCAGGTGGTGGCGCAGTATCTGCGCATCAAGAATGGCAAAACAGAGGGGATGGTGCCCCGCACGGTGATCTTCGGCGGCAAGGCGGCGCCGGGCTATGCGATGGCGAAGCTGATCATCCGCTTCATCAATGGCATTGCCGAAACGGTGAATGCCGATCCCGATATGGATGGCCTGCTGCGGGTGGTGTTCCTGCCGGATTACAACGTGAAGCTTGGCGAGCGGGTGTATCCAGCGGCGGATCTTTCCGAGCAGATCTCCACGGCGGGCAAGGAGGCCTCGGGCACGGGCAACATGAAATTCGCGATGAATGGCGCCCTCACCATCGGCACATTGGATGGGGCGAATGTGGAGATCCGCGAGCAGGTGGGAGCGGAGAATTTCTTCCTCTTCGGCCACACCACCGCGGGAATCGCGGAGCTGGCGAAAGCGGGTTACTGCCCGTGGGAGCTGATCCCGGGCCAGCCGGAGCTGGCGGAATCGCTGCGGCTGATCGAGCAGGGGCATTTCAGCAATGGTGATCAGGAGCTGTTCCGGCCCTTGCTGCAAAACCTCACGGGGTCGGATCCCTTTTTCGTGCTGGCGGATTTCGCCGAGT
This sequence comes from Cyanobium sp., assembly GCA_046075745.1. Taxonomy (GTDB): domain Bacteria; phylum Cyanobacteriota; class Cyanobacteriia; order PCC-6307; family Cyanobiaceae; genus Cyanobium. The sequence goes on from JBJTQT010000234.1 coordinate 2,640, forward strand.
ATCTGCGGGCCCAGGGGGAGGTGAGCCAGGCCTGGGCGGATCCCACCCGCTGGAACCGCATGGCCCTGCTGAACACGGCCCGCACGGGCTTCTTCTCCTCCGATCGCTCGATCCGTCAATACGCCAAGGAGATCTGGCGAGCGGAGGCCTTCCCGGTCACGATCACCTGCGAGCTGGATTGAGGCTGAGCCTCAGTTCCGGTCGCGATCAGGCAGATCGGGGGTTTGGTGCAGGAGGCGGTTGAGCCGCAGGCGATCGGCGTTGAGGGGATCGGGGGCGAGTTCACCGGCCACCTCCCGGAATTTCTGCTCCACCTCTTCCGGCACGCGCACATCAAAGATGCGCTCCATCAGCGCTTCGATGGAGAACAGGTGCGCGTTGATGTTTTCCAGATCGGCCATGGCCTGCTGCAGGGCATCAGGTTCTGGGGTGGCCGTGCCGGCAGAGGAGGCGGGATTGGCGCCAGGGGGGGGCTCCGGGGAGGGAGCGGAGGGGGAGGCTTCGCTATCACCCACCTGCTTCTGGAGTTCCTCCAGCACACGGCCAGCGAGGGTGCGGAAGGATTGCAGAGCGGCCCAGTTGAGCTCCTGTTGCTGGCGCAGGCTGGGGTTTTCGCGGATCAGCCTGTCGTGTTCGCGATAGAACCGCTGGCAGTCAGGGCATTGGCAGGGCTCTTCTGGCACCGCTTCCCTTGGATTGAGCATCCCCCATCATGGCATCTGGCCCAGGACTGGCCACAGACCCTCAGGCGGCCAGGAGGCCATCCTCCAGATCTTGGGCGGGGGGCACCTCGATGGAGCTCACCACGTGGATCACATCCCGGAGGCGCATGGCATCGGCAAACCAGCCCATGGCCTGCTCCACATCACCGCCCTGTTCGGCATCGGTGGCCTGCTGCTCATGGGCATCGGCGAGCAGGGCGAGCCAACAGAGGGCCCGGGCCTGCACCAGGGAGAGGTCCAGGTCGTCACTGGTGGTGGCGGCGATCTGCTCGGTTTCCTGCTGCACCAGCAGGCGCAGGCGCAGGTTGTGGAGCGGGCTCATGGGCATGCCGTAGCTGCCCAAGGGTACGGGCACTAGCCAGGGGGCAGTGGACGACCCGCGAACTGGCATGTTTTGGTTTGCGCACTTGCTGTCAAATACGGAATCTATGATAAGCTGACAAGGCGAAAGGTAATTTGGGTGTTAGTTTTACACTTACACATCCGTAACAACTGACTATCGATTTAAAGCTCCGTTGCCATCACTTTTTAATTTCACACCATGTTTGAACACTCCAGATCCAAAGTCGTTGCCACCATCATTGGGCTGGCATCAGCAGCAATGTCTGTGAACGGTTCAGCAGTCCATGCTTGCCCCACCATCAGCATCAATGATATTCTTAACGGAACAGTGAAATCCTGTACAGTTGGGGATAAGATCTTCACCTTTAATGGACTGGATGCGGATCTTGCAGGTGGATTTCTCAACATCACCTCCAGTGGTCCTCTCTACACTCTTGAATTCGGGAATTTTTCACCCAACCCTGTTACAGCAACCATTGCATTTACCTACACTGTTGATGTGATTTCCGGAACCGAACAAATTGTTTCTGTGGGGGCTTCTACCGGCACCGTCACTCCAACAACATCTCTCCCTGACGTGTCTGTTGAATTGATTTACCAAAATTCCATTACCGGGATTGCCTTGCCTTCGTTTACTAATACCATCACTCAAACTCCTGGTCCTCTGCCTATCCTCGGCGCCAGCGCTGCTTTCGGCTTCTCCCGCAAGCTTCGCAAGCGCATCAAGCAGTCCGCCTGATCCACTCCG
>JBJTQT010000235.1:0-3308 GCA_046075745.1 Cyanobium sp.
CAGGGGTTCGAATCCCCTTGGGGGTATGTGTTTGAACTCAGGCTCCAGCCTTCGATTGTCTCTGTTGGGCTTCCTGTTGCACCCCCCGTAGATTGTTGGCCAGATCCTGCTGCAGGCGCTGTTCGATCAGCCCGATGGGCATTCCGGTTTTGCCCTGCACCAGCAGGTCGTAGAAGAGCCAGCTGCTGGTGGCATCCGCGCCCACCCGCCATTCACCTTCGAAACATCTGAAATCTCCCTGAATCATGCGGAAGGGCAGCCGGCCGTCCTGGCTGGCTTCGGTGAGTTCCAGGGTGACCCGGGCCGAAAACCTCAGTCCGCAGAAGAGCTGAGAACCAACCTGCTCAACTCCCACCTTGTTCTCCCGGCGCCAGATCACCCTGGAGTGCTCGAGATTCGGGATGAAGCGATGCAGATTGTCGTAATCCGTGAGCACCCTCCAGAGCCAGCTGGGATCTGTGGGCAACCGGAGCTGCACCGCCAGCCTTCGTTTCCCGTTCGGCAGCCGCTCCATGTCCTGGTGGATGGTGTCCAGGCTGCAGATGGTCGAAGCGTTCTGAAGCGCCTGCGACGGCTCGGACACGGCAGAAGGGGAGGAGGCCAGGAGCTGATGCGTCAAGAGAGGCTCAGAGGACGCTGACGGGAAAAACCTGATGGAATCAGGGGTCTGAAGTGACAGGTGTCCTGGCTTGCGCCCGCACGTGTCGAGTTTCACTGCGGCAGGTTAGCCCGATTGCTTCGGATCGGAGAGGTTGGTGCGTTTCCTATGATCCCCCCGACTGTTGGGAACTCTGAGATGCGCGTCTCCACCGGCTCGGCCACAAGCTCTGACAATCGGATGTTCACCGTGGTGGTGGAAAGCTTCGGGGCGGGGCCCCAGCGACGCGCCCAGCGCACCCTCACCGTGCCCTTCCAGCAATTGCAGTCGTTGATGCAGACCATCCCCCGCAAAGGTGGTCGGATCAAGGTTGTGAGCGGTGATGGTGTATCCGGGTCCGAGGCCATCCATGAAGCCACTCCCTCCCTTGTGATCGACACCCCTCCCCCGCCGCAGGCCGCCCCTAAATCCTCCGCTTCCAAGCCAGCAGTGAGCCACGCCGACGTACCTGTCAACCTCTACAAGCCCAAGGATCCCTTCATCGGTACGGTTACAGATAACTACAGCCTTTTGGCCGAGGGGGCCATCGGACGGGTGAACCACATCACCTTCGATCTCTCCGGTGGCAATCTCCACTATGTGGAGGGTCAGAGCATCGGCATCATTCCCGATGGGGTGGATGGGGCCGGTAAGCCCCACAAGCTCCGCCTTTATTCCATCGCCAGCACCCGCCATGGCGATGACCTGGCCGACAACACCGTGTCTCTCTGTGTGCGTCAGCTCCAGTACGAAAAGGATGGGGAAACGATTAATGGTGTCTGCTCCACCTTCCTCTGCGACATCGGGCCCGGCGCCAAGGTGAAGATCACCGGCCCCGTTGGCAAGGAGATGCTGCTGCCGCCCGATGAGGAATCCAACGTCATCATGCTTGCCACCGGCACTGGCATCGCCCCCATGCGTGCCTACCTGCGCCGCATGTTCGATCCCCAGGAGCGGGCCAAGAACCCTGAGTATCAATTCCGCGGCAAGGCCTGGCTCTTCATGGGGGTACCCACCACCCCCAACCTGCTCTACGAAGACGACTTCCAGAGCTATCTCAGCGCCTTCCCCGATCACTTCCGCTACACCAAGGCCATCAGCCGCGAAGAGAAGAATGCCTCCGGTGGCCGCATGTACATCCAGGATCGTGTGCTGGAGCATGCCGATGAGATCTTCGCTCTCATCGAAGACCCCAGAACCCACGTCTACATGTGCGGCCTCAAGGGGATGGAACCAGGAATCGATGAAGCCATGACGGCAGCGGCTTCGGCCAAGGGTCTGGATTGGTCGGAACTCAGGCCCAGCCTCAAGAAGCAGGAGCGCTGGCACGTGGAAACCTACTGATCAGGCTTGGCTGATCAGAGATCCCACACACAATCTCCGGCTGGTTCTTGTTCCCACGGCGCCATTCCTGCTGCCTCGTTAAACCAGAGGTAACGGCCCGTTCCCTATGACTGCGATTTTGACCAACCCCCTGAGGGTGGGGCTTCGGCAGGAACGGGTGATCCCCCCCCAGTGCATCGTGATCTTTGGGGCCAGTGGGGATCTCACCCACCGCAAGCTCGTGCCGGCTCTGTTTGAGCTCTATCGGCAACGGCGACTCCCCAGTGAATTCGCCGTCCTGGGCTGTGCCCGCCGGCCCTGGAGTGATGAGGAGTTCCGCCAGCGCATGGAGCAGGCGCTGGACAAGGAGATCGCCGAGCACCGCTCCGCCTGGGACCAGTTCAGCCAGGGGCTGTTCTATGAACCGGTGGATCTGCAGCAGAGCGAGCATCTGGTGCGCCTGGCCGAACGCCTCGATGCCCTGGATCGGCTGCGGGCCACCCGAGGAAACCGCACCTTTTATCTCTCGGTCTCGCCGGAGTTCTATGGAAGCGGCTGTCGTGCGCTCGCCGCTGCAGGGCTTCTCGCCGATGCAGAGCGCAGCCGGGTGGTGATCGAAAAGCCCTTCGGCAGGGATTACGGCAGCGCTCAGTCGCTGAATAAGGTGGTGCAGGCCTGCGCGAAGGAGAGCCAGGTCTTTCGTATTGATCACTATCTGGGCAAGGAAACAGTTCAAAATATTCTGGTTCTTCGTTTTGCCAATACAATTTTTGAGCCGCTTTGGAATAGAAATTACATCGCCAATGTGCAGATCACCGCTGCTGAAACGGTGGGCGTGGAAGAGCGTGCCGGCTATTACGAAACCGCCGGCGCCCTGCGCGATATGGTGCAGAACCATCTCACTCAGATCCTCGCCCTCACTGCCATGGAGCCCCCGGGGCGCTTCGATCCGGAGGCCATTCGCAATGAAAAGGCCAAGGTGCTCCAGGCCGCTCATCTGGCCAATGAAGGTGAGGCCTGGAAATGCTGCGTGCGGGGGCAGTACGCAGCAGGGGGAACGGCGGCCAATCCCCTCCCCGGCTACCGCCAGGAACCAGGGGTGAACGCCAACAGCACCACCGAGACCTACGTTGCGATGAAGCTTTTCATCAACAACTGGCGCTGGCAGGGGGTGCCCTTCTACCTGCGCACGGGCAAGCGCCTCCCGAAGCGGCTGAGTGAAGTGGTGCTCACCTTCCGCGAGGCCCCGGTGCATCTCTTCGATGCCGCCGGCGGGGCTCCCACCCCCAACCAGCTGATTCTGCGCATCCAGCCGGATGAAGGTGCCGAGATCAAGTTCGAGGTGAAG
>JBJTQT010000236.1:0-5529 GCA_046075745.1 Cyanobium sp.
AGGGGGATGAACAGCACGGCCCCCAGGGGACTGCGCAGCAGGGGCAGGGCGGCATCCAACCAGGCGGAGGGATCCAAGGAGCGGGGCGAGGAATGGTTGAAGGCTACTGGGATCCCCTTGGATTCCCCTTAAGGTGGATAGGTGGATAGATAGAAGTCAGTGTCCCCTTGGGCCCCTGATTCAGCCCTTGTTCCCCGTCCCGTCCACCCTTGCCGATCCTCTACAACGCCTCCGCATCCACCCTCCCCAGCCAGCAGGGCTGGTTGGGCTTCGGCACGGGCCTAACGGGCACCCAGACCCGCTCCCCTTACGGCACACTCCTCGATTCCACCGCCCTGCTGGCTGACGCGGCGGGCTACAGCAGCCACTCCCGCACGGCCCCCGCCACCCTGGTGAATTCCACCTTCCCTCGGCTGGACCGGAGCGTGGGCTTCCAGCTCGATATCCAGCTGCGGGTGATCAGCGAAACCCACAACGTGACCAACCGGGCTGGTTTCTCGGTGACCCTCCTGGATCAATCCACAGGGCCCCAAGGCCCCCAAGGCATCGAGCTGGGCTTCTGGACCAACAGTATCTTCAGCCAGGCGGGGGGCGACACTCCCTTGAACACCGTGGCCGAGAGAGTGGATGGGGTGAACACCACCCAGACAACCAACTACAGCCTACGCATCCTCGACCAGGCTTATTACCTGCTTGCCGGCAATCGCCTGCTGTTATCCGGTCCGGTGAAAAACTACAACTTATGGGTCAAAGATTCCCGGTTGCCTTACAACCCCTACACCACACCCAATCTCCTCTTTCTGGGCGACAACACCAGCAGCGCCAGCGCCAATGTGGAATTGGGCACCATTGCCTTGGATGGGATGCGCACCGGCACCGCCGGAGCGGACACCTTCACGGGCACGGCCGGAGCGGACACCTTCAACGGGCTGGGCGGGAATGATGTGGCAAACGGAGGCGCCAGCAACGACTGGCTGGCCGGGGGGACCGGCAGCGACACACTGAATGGGCAAGCAGGAGACGACTTCCTCATCGGTGGTGCCAATCCGGACACGTTCCTCTTCAGCATCGGAGCAGCCTTTAACAGTGGCCAGCTGGGGGTGGACACCATCGTGGATTACGACCCCGCCCAGGATCGGATTCGCCTGGCACGCTCCACTTTCACCGCCCTGCCGGCTGGCGCCACTCTGCCGGCTTCAGCCTTTGCCAACGTCGCCACCGATGCCCTAGCGGCCAGCAACGCCGCACCAATCGTTTACAACACGGCCAACGGCAAGCTCTTCTACAACGCCAACGGCAGCGCTGCCGGTTTTGCAGCCACGCCAACAGGGGGCGGCCAGTTTGCCCAGCTCTGGGGCGGTACCACGGGCACACCGTTTCCAGCACTCACCAGCAGCATCTTCCAGATCATCTGAGCGGTCTCCTCAGCATCCTGGAAGGGGTGCATGGGCGAAAAGGCTTGATCTGCCTAAGTTGAAGCTCAGTGATCCCTGCGGTGATTTCGATCCTCGGTGTGATTGCCGCCACGGAAGCGCGGTTCCAAGAGCGGCTTGGAGAGCGCAGGAAGAACCTGGCGCTGATCCAAAAGCGCGAGATTCTCAAGATCCCTGCCAACACAGCTGCTTTGGTTGCCCAGCGTTTGCAGAGGCTCCACGCCGACCCCGCGCGGGTGGTGCAGCTGGAGAAGGAGGGCTTGCACTTTGATGCCCCTGGGCCAGGACAGACGCCGCAGCAATTCCCCCGTTCCCTGGAACGGGTGCTCGACACCAACGATCTGATGGGGCTGCGCTTCTTTGAGCAGGGGCTGCGGGTGGCCAGCGCAGTGGCTCGGGTGCACATCCGCGGGGAGCGGGGCCAGTCCCTGGGCTTCGCCACAGGTTTCCTGGTGTCGCCCCGGCTCCTTCTCACGAACCACCACGTCCTGCCCAGCGCCGCCTGCGCCAAGCGCTCGGTGGTGGAGTTCAACTACCAGGAGAGCGCCGCTGGCGAGATCCAAGCCACTGAAGTGTTTGCCCTGGCCCCTGATGAGCTGTTCCTTTGCGACAGCGCACTCGACTACGCCCTGGTCGCCGTTGCACCAGAACCCGGCCTGGCCGCCTACGGCTGGCTGCCCCTGATCGCTGATCTGGGCAAGCTGCTGGTGGGAGAAACGGTGAACATCATCCAGCACCCCAACGGCGAACCCAAGCAACTGGCCATCCGCCACAACCAGGTGGTGGATGAACTGGAACTCTTCCTCCACTACCAGACCGATACGGACCCAGGCTCCTCCGGCTCCCCGGTGTTCAACGACCAATGGGAAGTGGTGGCGCTGCACCATTCCGGCGTGCCCAAGCGGAATGACAAGGGGGAGGTGCTCACCAGTGATGGACGCGTCTGGCAGGAGTGGATGGGGGAGCAGCGGATCGCCTGGCTGGCCAATGAGGGGGTGCGGGTGAGTCAGCTGGTGCAGCACATCCGGGAGCAGGAGCTGCCCGCCGAAGTGGAAGCCCTGCGGCAGGAACTGCTGGAGGCCGCGCCACCACCGCTGGGGATGGCGGGCGAGAAGCCAATGGATGGGGAAGTATGGCTGCCGGAGGAAGAGGGCCCCTCCCCACCGGCGGGGCTGGTGCCACCCGCACTGGTGCAGCCAGGGACGCCTGGATCGGCCGCCACCACCTGGACCATCCCCCTGCAGGTGAGCGTGAGTGTCGGCGTGCCCCTCCAGCAGGGCGTGGCGCCACCCAGCGACCAGCGGCAGGCCGAACCAAGGGAGGGGCAGGAGCGCTGGCTGATCTTCGGCCAGCGGCCTCCCCTGCCGCCACCGCCACCTCCCGCCCCGCCGGTGAGCGCGGCCGATTTTCGACTGGCTTCCCTTGCAGCAACCAGCTTCGACTGGTCGACCGCCCTCTCGCTCTGCCTGGCCAGTGAGCTGGCCTACAGCCCTGCGGCGCAGGTGCAAGCCCAGGCCCTGGCCTGGGGCTTCAGCGGCTGTGAATTCGTGGAGAAGAAAGCGGCCCAGGGCTTCCTGGCCTGGACAGAGGATCTGGCGGTTGTGACCTTCCGCGGCACCGAAAGCGCCTCCGACTGGATGAGCAACCTCAACGTCACCACTCGGACCATCCCGGGAGTGGGTCCGGTGCATGCGGGTTTTCTGGGGCAGTTCCAAGCGCTGCAGCCTGAGCTGGAACGCCTGCTCCAGCCCCGCGCCAAGCTGCCCCTGCTGGTGACGGGCCACAGCCTGGGGGGCGGCATCGCCGTGCTGGCAGCCATCACCTGGGCATCCACCCGATCCGTGCAGGCGCTCTACACCTACGGCCAACCCGCCGTAGCCAAAGGAAACGCCGCCTCCATCATCGGCAGCACGCTCACGCAGCGCTACCACCGGCTGGTGAACGATGCGGACATCGTGCCGCGGGTGCCCCCGGGCTACCGCCATGCCGGGCACTTGCTGCACTTCGACGGCCAGGGCCGGGTGACCAGCAAGGACACGACCCCACCGGCAACCAAGCCAAGGGCCAGAGGGGCCACCCCAGAGGAAGCTGCTCTTGAGGGTGAGGACGCCATGCTCTCGACGGAGGAGTTCCAGGCCCTGCAACAGCAGCTGAAGACCACGGCCACGGCCCGGGGCCAGGAAGGCACCCGCGGCCTGGTGAGCGACCACATGCTCCCGGGCTATCTGAACAGGATCCGGCAGCAGATGGGGTAGGGGCCTGCGTGCGACTAGAGTGATTGTTTGAGGCCAGGCTCTGAGCCGTCTTCACAACCGCCCGCTGCAACCGCAGCTGGGGCGTCGTCTGCTGCACGGCCTGGGTCCGGTGTTCATCCTCCTGGCCCATCTGGGAAGCGGGATTCTGCTGTTCACCGGCCTGGGGCTGGCGGCCGCCCTCTGGGCCCTGGCCCTCTACCTGGTGCGCATGCTGGCCACCACCGCCATCTACCACCGACTGATCGCCCACGGCAGCTACCAGGCCCCGTGGCCGGTGTGGTGGCTGGGATCCCTGGTGGCCGCCTCGGCGGGGCAGATGGGCCCCAGCTGGTGGACGGCCCACCACCGCCTGCACCACCGCCACGTGGATACGGCCGCCGATCCCCCACACTCCCCTCAAGCCCTGGGGCGGTTGGCGGGGCTTCTGGCGCTCCCAGCTGGGGTGGCTTCTCAGCCCCGCCTTCCACCCGGCGAGTTTGCCGGCGGATGTGGAAGCCGATCCGGTGCTGCGGCTGATCGATCGGCTGCATGTGCTGCCCGCCCTGGGCCTGGCCTGGCTCTCCTGGGCACTGGGGGGCATCGAGTGGCTGGGGGCCTATGCCCTGAGCACCACCCTGATGTTTCACGGGGTGGCGAGCGTGAATTCCATCGCCCACCTGTTCGGCAGCCAGCCCTTCGCCACCGCTGATGCCAGCCGCAACAACCGCTGGGTGGCCCTGATCACCCTGGGGGAGGGTTGGCACAACCTGCACCATGCCTTCCAGGGGTCCGTGCGCCAGGGCTTCACGGTGGAGCGGGGCGCCGTGGTGGCCTTGAGCGATCCCACCTACGGGTACTTCCGCCTGCTGGAGCGGGCGGGCTGGGCCTCACGGCTGCGGCGGCCCAGCGAGCGGGCCCTGCTGGCGCGGGCGAGGGTGGCGCTAGAGATCGGACCAGCAGGGACAGGGGGATGGCGGGGCATGCTGAGCCGTAGTCATTCCGCGCACCCCAGCTCCATCAGCCGCCTACGGGCCAGCTCGGCTTGCGCTTCCGCATCGGCCAGGTTGGCCCTGCACTCCGCCACCACCGCCGGCGGCGCCTTGCCGGCGAAGTTGGGATTGGCCAGGCGGCCGGAGAGGCCCGCAATCTCCTTCTCGGCCTTGGCGATGTCCTTCTCCAGGCGACCGCGCAGGGCCTCCAGATCCACTAGGCCCTCCAGCGGCAGCAGCACTTGCAGCTCGCCGCTCACCCCCGCAAGAGCGCGCTCAGCGGGAGCTGCCGCGGCGGCCACCGGATCAAGCACCTCCACCCTTTCGGCGCGGGTGAGGGCGGTGATGTCGGCCGTGGCCTGGCGAAGCACGGCCGCCAGCTCCGGCCGGCCGCTGATGAAGCGCACCGGAGCGCTCTGGCTGGGCTTGAGCCCCGCTACCGCCCGCAGGTTGCGCACCACCCGGATCGCCTCAATCAACTCGGCAAAAGCCTCCTCCAGCTCGGCATCTAGGACCCCCTCGTCGACCGTCGGCCAGGGCTGAAGCGCCAAGAACGTCTCCTCAGGCTCGCCCGTGAGGCCATGCCAGAGTTCTTCACTCAGATGGGGAAGCAGGGGATGGAGCATCAGCAGCAGCTCGCTGAGCACCTTGGCCAACACCTGCCGCACCGTGCGCTGATCCGCCAGGGCCGCCTCGCGCTCCGCACCTTCTAGCTCGGCCGGCACCTGCAGGCGCCGCTTGATCAGCTCCACATACCAGTCGCACACCTCGTTCCAGGCGAATTCATAGAGGCCCTTGGCGGCCTCGCCGAGGCCATAGCTGCCATACCGCTCCGCTGTTTCGCCATTCACCCGCGCCAGCCGCGCCAGGATC
>JBJTQT010000237.1:0-2889 GCA_046075745.1 Cyanobium sp.
GGCATCAATCCCGACCTGATCCCGGGTGATCGGGTAGAGGTTTTGGATGATTTTCTTCGTGCTCTCTGCAGCGAGGACGCGCATCTGGCCGCCAGTTTTCCGCCCCAGCGGGTGATCCCGATTCGCTGGGGGCATCTGCAACAAGGCCCAGCCGAAGGAAGGATCCGTCTTCCGCAACGACGAGCAGCTTTTTTTCGCCCAAGACCGCATCCTGCAAGCGATCACGGCCGTGGAGCCGGAGCTCACGCCCGATGATTACCTGCCCTGGTCGCCGGCGCAACTGGCGCAGGCCCTGCAGCGCACCCTCCTGATCCCCCGATGCGGTATTGCTCCTCACCAAACGGGACCAGCTGACGACGGCGGAATACAACAAAAAGGCCACCGAAGTGGTGACCGAGGGTGCCGTTGCCACTGACCTTGTGTGCGCAGGCCCCATCGGCTGGCTCGGCCTGGCGGGCTATTCCATCGTCTCTGCCTACAACAGCGCCACGACCGACAACGGTGGGCAGCAGCCTGGAGCACGCCTGGGCGGGACTCCTGCCCGCTAAGAGATCCGGCGGCTCTACAGCTGGGGCTTCCTCACTGGCTGAGGCAGCCCCAGCCAGCCTCCATGTCAGGGCTTAAGCATTTCTACTTATTTTTGACGCTGGTTGCAGTTGCATGGGTTGCAAGCCAGCCAGATGCAGCTCGTTTCCATTGCGCTCCGCCCATGATCCCCCCTCGTTTTCTGGTTCTCTACGTTCTGCTGGGCTCCATGCGCCGCATCGGCTCCATCGCCCTGAGGCTGTGCACCGTGGGCCTGTGTCTCGACCTGCTGTTGCATGGGGCGGGCCTGGCTTGAATCGCCGCCCGTGCTGATCCACCCTGTCAGTTCCGCGTCGCAGCAGTTTGCAGTCGATCAGGTACATGTGGCGGGAGATGGGTGGCGAGCCGATGCAGGACATTGACAAATTCATTACGATCTACAAACGGTTGCCCAATGGCGTTTGGGGCATGGCCCGCGATATCTTTCCTCGACATGCAGGACGCCTCCCAGATCCCCGCGATTACCGAGCCGTGGTTTCTCGCATTCAATGCGAGCATTGAGATCCATCCGGTCATGGTTCCCGAGGATCTCAGCCGAGCGGACAGCGCCTTCGAGGCAGCCGTCAAGACATACGGCTATCACCAGTCGTAGGAGTGTTCACCACAATGTCTCTGCTTCTAGCTCTCCTCGTCGCCAATGTGATCCTGCATGCCATTGTGGTGGCCCGCTTCGGGGTTCGGAACCACAATCAGCCGTTCCTCATCTTCGCTTTCGTGTACGCCGCCCTGGCGATCGCGGTTGCACTGTCCATACCCTATGCGCTATGGGCCGTGTTGATTCTGGCGCTCATCGGCATTATTGGCCTGACTGTGACCTTCAATCGGCCAGTTCGCGAGAAGACACTCGACAAGGTGATCTGGCTCTTTGATGCCGCCACCATTCTTTGTACTGGGTTCTTGTTGTTTACACGATGACGGTCGATCCGGACCTCAGCGCACTCTCCTCCATGGCTTGAAGGCGTTGTCGATCCCCCGCAGGGCAGGGGTCAATTAAGGATGATGACGCTTCAGCACCGAAACCATGGAATTCTTTTCAACCCAGTCGAGACCCGCCTGCGTATAAACCTCGGCACGGTAGTCATTCGTGAAGAAACGATCACTTTTCAGGCGGCGTGAGGCCATTAAAATAAAAATCCAGAACGCGGTTTCGCTGAAGCCAAAGCCTGGAGGAAGATCTTCTGCATAGAGGCCTATCATCAGATCAACCTGATTCACGTCGTTGTCGTACACCTCACGCATCTGGCGAGCGCGAACAGGATCGCTCGTGATCTCCTCGAAGGACTTCACACGACCTCGACCAATCAATTCACGGAATTGGTTATAGCGAGGTACCCCCCTTTCACGGTCACGTAAAATATCAACCGAAGCCAGATCAAAGACCTCTCCATTTGGTTTTCGCAAGTTGCGCAACACCTCAGGATAGTTGTGCAGGGTCACGGCTCCTGGATGGGCCAGTCCGAAGGAATAGAACAAATTGGCAAAACCGATCTCCTCCGTCAATGGCCTGGTTTTCCGATCGAATCCATCCAGGAAGGCATGACTACCAAGATGGGCGTTGGTTTCGCAGGAATAAAACTCAAAGCCCTCTGGGATGAGGGGGTGCATCCGATACACAGACGTGAACTCCTCAGTCAGGTAATAGGGTGCCGAATGGTGGTCGGTGGGAGATCCCACAATGCCGCTGAGGATCTCGCCTGAGCCAATCCGTCCGAAGGCTCGACGAAAATCAGGCCCCAGCAACCCCCACCAGTTCACATTCATGGCCTGTTCGGTAGCGGGATTGGGAAGGATCGCCGGGGTCCATTCCACGGTATGGATCTTGGCGATCAACGCCGCATTGATCAATCTTGCGTGGTTGAACAGCGCCTCATCCCCCCACGCTGGATAGGCCGCCTTCAGATGGTCGCAGATGGCATTGTGCTCCTTTACGAACAGCGTGTGGAGCATGCTCATGCCGACCCACCATGTGCCAGGAAAGGCGACCAAATCAATGCCGAGATCGGGATCAAGAGGCAAAAAGCCATTGGCCTCAATCCGCATCTTGCCATCCACATGGGCACGCAATTTCTTCACCATCTCCGGCGTGCTCCCATAGATCTGTGAGGCGTCCCACCAATGGGTTTCGGTGTTCACAAAGGTTCTGGGCAGGCCGTCACTGTCCGTGGGTCGGGTGGGGTCATCGAGGGTTTGATCAATGCCCATCGGCCGCTGGTGATCCCAGGGATCGCCATCAGCAACGGGCACCTTGATCTGATGATCTGGCTGATTGGTGCCGTGGGAAAACCAATCATGGGTTTGAAACTG
>JBJTQT010000238.1:0-5503 GCA_046075745.1 Cyanobium sp.
GACGGAGGACTGCCGCCAGGCACTGGCCTTCCAGGCCTCGGCGGGCACGAACATCGGCTCGCTGCCCACCTATGAAGCGTTCTGCGTCGGCGGCGGCAACTCGGTGCGGGGCTATTACGATTGCGACCTCGGGGTGGGTCGCAGCTTCGGCGAGGCGACGATCGAGTACCGCTTCCCGATCTTCAGCATCATCAGCGGCGAGCTGTTCGTGGATGGCGGCACCACCTTCGGATCTCAGGTGAATGTGCCCGGCAACCCGGGAGGGCTGCTGCTCAAGCCCGGCGAGGGCTTCTCGGTGGGCACCGGCCTGATCGTGACCACACCGGTGGGACCGCTGCGGCTGGAGGTGGCCAGCCAGGACTTCACCGGCGACTGGCGCTTCAACCTCGGCGTGGGCTGGAAGTTCTAGTGAGCATCTGGCCTGCGGATTACAGCCTGGCCTACACCCTTGCTGCCCCCGTGGAGCGTGCGGGGGTGGGCCTCCACAGTGGCGCCAGCTGTCGGGTCCGTCTCCAGCCCGCCAGCCAGGAGGGGTACTGGGTCGGCTGGCTGCAGGCTCCCCAGGAGGGCCTGCAGCGTCTGTCTCCGGCCCAGGTCTGCGACACCCGCCTCTGCACCGCCCTACGCCTGGGCCAGCGCCAGCTGGCCACCGTGGAGCACCTGCTTGCCGCTCTGGCGGGCACCGGGGTGAGCCAGGCGGAGCTCTGGGTGGAGGGCGAGGAGATCCCCCTGTTGGATGGGTCGGCCCTCCCCTGGGTGGAGGCCATGGCTGAGGCCGGTCTGAAGGCGCTTGGCCCCCGCCAGCTGCGTCCCCTCTCCGCTCCGGTGGCCAGGCAACAGGGGGACAGCTTCATTGTGGCCCTGCCGTCGGCCCGTCTCCAGCTGGGCGCTGCCGTGGACTATCCCCAGGCCGCCATCGGACGCCAGCTCTTCAGCCTTCTGCTCACGCCGCAGGCGTTTGTGGCGGAGCTGGCTCCAGCGCGCACCTTTGGGTTTCTCGAGCAGGTGGAACAGCTCCGGGAGATGGGGTTGATTCAGGGTGGTGCCCTGGACAATGCCCTGGTGTGTGATGGGGAGCGCTGGCTCAATCCCCCTCTGCGCTATGCGGATGAACCGGTGCGCCATAAGCTCTTGGACCTGCTGGGGGACTTGGCCCTTGTTGGCCTCCCCCAGGCCCAGGTGTTTGCCTACCGGGGATCCCATGGGCTCCACACAGCCCTGGCGAACGCCCTGGAGGCCACGCCTGAACCTGAAAAGGACCATCCCCTTCCCTCGGTGTGCCCGTGACCGTCTCCCCTCCTCTGCCCCCGTCGGCCCCGGTGGTCGCTCCGCCCCCCATCGAGACCGGCCCTGCAGCTCCCGTCCTCACCAGCGAACAGATCATGGGGCTGCTGCCCCATCGCTATCCCTTCGCCCTGGTGGATCGGGTGATCGAGCATGTGCCGGGGAAGCGGGCTGTGGCCATCAAGAACGTCACCCTGAATGAACCGCAGTTTCAGGGGCATTTCCCGGGCCGTCCCCTGATGCCAGGGGTGCTGATCGTGGAGGCCATGGCCCAGGTGGGCGGCCTGATCGTCACCCAGATGCCCAATCTTGCCAAGGGCCTATTTGTGTTCGCCGGCATCGATGGCGTGCGGTTCCGCAAGCCTGTGGTGCCGGGGGACCAGTTGAGGATCAGCTGTGAGCTGCTCAGCCTCAAGCGGCAGCGCTTCGGCAAGGTGAAGGCGGAAGCCAGGGTGGATGGGGATCTGGTGTGCTCCGGCGAACTGATGTTCTCCCTGGTGGATTGAGCTGATGTCAAGCGCAGCCATGGCAACCAAAGTGCATCCCACGGCCGTGGTTGATCCCAGGGCCCAGCTGGCTGAGGGTGTGGAGATCGGTCCCTATGCCGTGATCGGCCCTGAGGTGCTGATCGGCAGGGGGAGCCGCATCGGCCCCCATGTGGTGATTGACGGCCGGGTGCAGATGGGGGAGCGCAACCGGATTTTTCCAGGGGCCTGCATTGGCCTGGAACCCCAGGACCTCAAGTACAACGGAGCTCCCACGGAAGTGGTGCTGGGGGATGACAACACGATCCGGGAGTGCGTCACCATCAACCGGGCCACCCATGACGGTGAGCAGACCATTCTTGGCAACGGCAATCTGCTGATGGCCTACAGCCATATCGGCCACAATTGCCACCTGGCAGATCGCATCGTGATCGCCAATGGGGTTGCGGTGGCCGGCCACGTGGTGATTGGAGACCGGGCCGTGATCGGCGGGGTTCTGGGCATTCACCAGTTCGTGCATATCGGCAAGCTCGCCATGGTGGGCGGGATGAGCCGGATTGATCGGGATGTGCCTCCCTTCATGATGATCGAGGGCCATCCCGGGAGGATCCGCGGCCTGAACAAGATTGGTCTGCGCCGCAGTGGCATCACCCACAACGACGATGGGGCCCAGATGCGCCAGCTGCAGGAGGTTTGGACTCTCCTTTACCGCAGCCGGCGGGTGCTGTCCGAGGCCCTGGCCGAGGCCCTCACCCTTCCCTTGCTGCCGCCTGCCGAGGAACTCTGTCGCTTCCTGGAGGCCTCCATCGGACCTGGTCGACGCGGGCCCCTGCCGGCTCAGCGCTGATGGTGCGTCTGCTGGTGAGCACCGGCGAGGTGTCCGGTGATCTGCAGGGCTCTTTGCTGATCCGCGCCCTGCACGAGGAGGCCAGGAGGCGCCAGCTCCCGCTGGAGGTGGTGGCCCTTGGTGGAGAGCGGATGCGCCAGGCCGGGGCGGAGTTGCTGGCCGATACCTCCCGTCTCGGGGCCATCGGTCTCTGGGAAGCCCTGCCCATGATCCTTCCCACCCTGAGGCTGCAGCGGCGCCTGCGCCAATGGCTGCAGCAGAACCCTCCCGACGGGGTGGTGCTGATCGATTACATGGGCGCGAACATCAATCTGGGCCTGCGCCTCAAGCGCCTCTATCCCGCCGTTCCGATCAGCTACTACATCGCCCCCCAGGAGTGGGCGTTCCGCCTTGGGGAGGGAGGCACAACCCGTCTGATCGGCTTCAGTGACAGGATCCTGGCGATCTTTCCCCAGGAGGCCAGTTTCTACGCCTCCCGGGGGGCGACGGTCACCTGGGTGGGCCATCCCCTGATCGATACTGTTGGCCATCTTCCCTCCAGGGAGGAGGCCCGCCGCAGCCTCCAGCTGCCCCAAGAGGCCCCAGTGCTCTTGCTGCTTCCCGCTTCCCGCCCCCAGGAGCTGCGCTATCTGCTGCCGCCGATGGCGGCGGGGGTGGCCCTGCTCCAGCAACGGATGCCCCAGCTGGAGGTGCTCCTGCCTGCGGGTCTTCCTGGATTTGAACCCATCCTCGAGCAGGCGATGGTCCAGGCCGGAGCCCGTGCCAGGGTGGTGCCCGCGCTGGATGCTGATCGCCTCAAGCCCGAGCTCTGTGCTGCCGCCGATGCGGCCCTCACCAAATCGGGCACGGCCAACCTCGAGCTGGCACTGAGGGGAGTCCCCCAGGTGACCGGCTATCGGGTGAGCAGGCCGACGGCCTTCGTGGCCCGCCATCTGCTGCGCTTCAATGTCTCCCACATTTCTCCCATCAACCTGATCCTGAAGGAGCGTCTGGTGCCCGAACTGTTGCAGGATGCGTTCACCGCCGAAGGGGTCGCCCAGGCGGTGGGCGAGCTGGTGGGATCTGACCATGGGGCCCGCCAGCATCAGCTGGAGGGCTATGCCCGGTTACGGAAATCCCTCGGGGAACCCGGGGTGACTACCCGGGCAGCGGCGGCCATCCTGGACCAGGTTGCGGAGTCGGGCTGATGCGCTGGATGGCCCTGTTGTTGAGTGCGCTCCTGCTGGTGTTGGGGCCTGCGGCACCGGCCCTTGCGGCCACGGAGGAAGCCGTGCTGGCGGGAGGCTGCTTCTGGTGTCTGGAACACGACCTGGAAGAGCTGCCCGGTGTGCTGGATGTGGAGAGCGGCTACAGCGGCGGCAAGCTGGCCAAGCCCACCTACCGCCAGGTGTCTTCCGGGGGAACGGGCCATCAGGAGGTGGTGCGGGTGCGGTTCGACACCACAAAGCTCCGCTACGACGCGCTCCTGCGCTCTTACTGGCGCAATGTGGATCCCTTCGATGGGGGCGGTCAGTTCTGTGACCGGGGTGAGTCCTACAAGCCGGTGATCTTCACCACCAATGCGAGCCAGGCCGTGGAGGCACGGAACAGCCTGGTGGCTGCGGCTCGCGAATTGGGCCGGCCCACCTCTGCCCTGAAGGTGGCGATCCGCCCCCTCTCCCGTTTCTGGCCAGCGGAGGAATATCACCAGAACTATGCCCGGCGCAATGGGCTCAAATACAAGTACTACCGCTGGTCCTGCGGTCGGGATCGGCGGTTGGACCAGGTGTGGGGCAAGCGGGCGCGCACTGGAGTGCGATGGCTGGCCCGTGGCGAGGCAGGCGCTGGCGATGCAAGCGCCCCGGCGCCAGAGACCAGGCCCCCCACAGTGAAGGGAGCCACTCCGTCTTTGGCAAATCCGCAGAAATCCTGAAGCCGCTGAAGCGGATCAGCGGGAAATCCGTAGCAATTCACACGCTTTTTGCCCTGGGCAGGACTGGCCATCGCCCTTAGCGTATCCCTGCCTGTGTTTCCACAGCCTGTATGTATGTGCTGACCATTCGCGACGGTCTTCAAACCCGCCACGTGGGTCCTTACATGACCCCGCAGGATGCCGCCCAGGATGTGGATCGGGTTTTGGCCCTCCAAGGGGACAGGGTTCATTGGCAGATCCACGAATTGGAACCACCCGCTGAGCTGCGGCTTGATCAGGACAGGCCCCCACGGGAGCAGGCTGCTGCCGCCTGACCACTGGTCCTGGCCTTAGGCAGGAGCCCCGGCGCAGATCCAATGCACCAGGGTCCGCACCCCGAATCCTGTCGCTCCTGGCGGGTCTTCCCCGCGCCCCTTCTCGCTCCACACCGTTCCAGCGATGTCCAGGTGGGCCCAGGGTCTCTGATCGGAGATGAAATCCTGAAGGAAGAGCGCGGCTGTGATGGAGCCTCCGGCCCGCGGCCCCGTGTTCTTCAGATCGGCGATGTGGCTTTTGAGCCCGTCCTTGTAGGAGGCCCTCAGGGGCATTCTCCAGAGGCTTTCCCCCGCCTCCCTGGAGGCGAGGCTGAGCGCCTCCGCCAGCCCGTCACTGTTCGACCAGAGGCCGGCCATTTCTTCCCCGAGGGCAATCACGCAGGCCCCGGTGAGGGTGGCCAGATCCACCACCGCATCCGGTTCCAAACGGCAGGCATACACCAGGGCATCCGCCAGGGTGAGGCGGCCTTCGGCATCGGTGTTGTTGATCTCGATCGTCTTGCCGTTGGAAGCGGTGAGCACATCCCCGGGGTGGATCGCGCCGCCGCTGATCATGTTTTCGCAGCTCGCCACCAGGATGTGCACCTCCACGCCCTCCGGCCGCAGCTGACCGAGGGCCCGCGCCGCCCCGAGCACCGCCGCGCTGCCGCCCATGTCGTAT
>JBJTQT010000239.1:0-12438 GCA_046075745.1 Cyanobium sp.
TCGATCCCCAGACCTGGTGCTCCCTCAATGGCAGCTATGCCACCGCCAAGGACGATGGCCGGCGGGATCCGAAGTGGCTGCGCCAGGCCCGCTGGCGGCTCCGCCAGCTGGGGGAGAGCATGCGCGCCTTCGACATTGATACGGCTCGCCAACGGTTGCCCGTGGCGGAGGACTACGTGATCAGCCGCAAGATCGATGGGGAGTTCACCTGCCTGCTCTACAGCCGGGGGGTGTGTCTCACCCTCAATCCCGGTGGCACCGTGCGCGTCGGTGCTCCCTTCCATCAGGAAGCGGCGGAACGGTTGGCGGCAGCTGGGGTGAAGGAGGCGTTTCTGGGGGGAGAGCTCTATGTGCGCCGCAGCGATGGCCAACGGCCTCGGGTGCACGATGTGACTCGGGTGGCGCGCAAGCCCGCCAATGAAGCCGAGGTGGCCAGCCTTTGCTATGCGGTCTTCGACATCTACCGCCTTGATGGCGACGACTACGCCGCCCGCCATGGCGAGGCCCTCACCCTGGCGGGCCGGCTGTTCGAGAAGGGTGAGCGGGTGCATGTGGTGGAGAGCACCACCGGCGAGCGGGAGGGGGTGTTTGCGAACTACCGCAAGTGGGTGGAAAAGGAGGGCGCTGAGGGGGTGGTGATCCGCAGCACCTCCGCGGGCCTGTTCAAGATCAAGCCAAGGCACAGTCTGGATCTGGCGGTAGTGGGGTTCTCGGAGGGCATCGACGACCGGGCCGGTCTGCTCCACAGCCTGCTGCTGGCCGTGCCCATCGATGAAGATAGCTTCCAGCTCGTGGGCCGGGTGGGGGGCGGCTTCACGGAGGAGATGCGCGCTTCATTGCTGCAGCAGCTCAGCGAGCGGGCGGTGGAGAGCGACTACGTGGAGGTGAACAGCGACCAGGTGGGCTATCGCATGGTGGAGCCCGGCCTGGTGGCCGAGCTCTCCTGCCTCGATGTGGTGTCACGCACGTCGCAGGGGAGCAGTATTGATCGGATGGTGCTGGATTGGCATATCAGCCACCGCCGCTGGGAAGGGGTGCGCCGGTTGCCCCTCTGTAGCCTGATCTCGCCCCAATTTGTGCGCCTCCGGGACGACAAGCAGGCCACCCCTGAGCATGTGCGCCTGAGCCAGCTCTCCGACATCGCCGACATTCCGGAGATGGAGCGAGGCGTTGCGGAGATCCGCCTTTCCGAGAGCACCATCCTGGAGCGGGCGGTGGCGGTGAAGGTGCTGAAGGGGGCCACGATGGTGCGCAAGTTGCTGCTCTGGAAAACCAACAAGGAGGAGCAGAGCCGGGATCACCACGCCTACGTGCTCCACCTCACCGACTACAGCCCCAACCGGGAGAGCCCCCTGAACCATGAGATCCGGGTGAGCAGCAGCGAGAAGCAAATCCGACAGATGCTCGCCGCTTGGAAGGAGCAGGTGTTTGTGGGGGGCTGGAAGGAGGTGGCTCCAGAGGGCGAATGAGGCTCCTCAGTTGGAACATCCTGCACGGGGGCGGGGGCCGCCGCCAGGCCATCGTCGAGGCGATCGCTGCGCTTGCGCCGGATGTGGTGCTCCTGCAGGAGGTGCGGGCCTGGGATGGGCGGGGCCCCGATCCGCTGCTGGAGGGGCTGGCGGAGGGGGGCCTGGAGGAGCAGGTGAGTTCGCCGGTGGTGGGGCGGGAGAATGGGATCCTGATAGCCAGCCGCTGGCCGTTCCGGGCCTCACCTCTGGCTCAGGCGCCCGGCCAGCCGGTGCACATGCTGCAGGCGGAGTTGCCCTGGCCCAAGGAGGGTGCCGAGGGGGACGATGGGGAGGCCGACAGTCTGCGGGTTGTGGCGGTGCATTTCCCCCAGAAGGAGGCCCAGGTGCCCCTCTTTGAGGCCCTGTTGGCCCTACCGGAGCCCTGGCGCATGGTGCCCTCCCTGCTGATCGGCGACTTCAACTGCGGCATCCCCTTCGCCGATTCCGACACCCGCACCTTTGCTTGCACCCATTTGTTTCAGTCACTGCTGCGGCAGGGCTGGGTGGATGGCTGGCGGGCACGGAACGGCAAGGCCCGGGAATTCACCTGGATCAGTCCCCGAAGCGGCCACGGCTTCCGCTACGACCATGCCCTGTTCTCGGCTCCCTTGAACGCCCAGGTAAAGGAGGTGCGCTATCTGCACCAGCTGCGGGAAGGAGGATTATCAGATCACTCAGGGCTCCTGCTGGAGCTGGGGTAGAAGTGAGACAACTGCGATAAGATCATCGCAGTGATCTCAAAAGCCCACTTGCACGCTGTCCTTCAGGAGATTTTCGATTCTGGCAAGGTCTATGATTCAAAGGGAGTTCCATATGATTTAGCTGATTCTATCGAGCCAAGAGAGGCTGCTTTCATTGATCAGCTTATCCATGAACATCCTCACATTCGACGATCGCTAGAAATTGGTTGCGCCTATGCTATATCCTCCTTGACAATATGCCATGCGGTGAGTGGTCGGTCGGATGTTAAGCATACAATTATTGACCCTTTTCAATACAGTCAGTGGAGGGGTATTGGTGTTGAAAACCTGAGAAGAGCCGGCCTGCATGATTGGTAGTTGATTGAAAGGAAGAGTGAACATGCTCTGCCCGCTTTAGACGAAAGAAATGATAAGAAATATGAGTTTATACTGATTGATGGGTGGCACACGTTTGATCATACTCTTATTGACTCTTTCTACGCTACAAGGTTATTAGCTTAAGGCGGCATCCTTGTTGTTGATGATGTCAATTTTCCGGCGGTAAGAATGCTGATCAACCATCTTCTGACTTATCCGTGCTATCAGCTCATTGGATCCGTAGACCGTCCCCGGCCCATGTCTGGTCGCCAAAAGATTTTGCAGTCCTTTGCCTCACTGATTCCGAGGTCGAAGCGAGAACAATTCCTCCCTCCCTATGTTTGTCAATTAGTTGAGTCAGATGAAAAACAATCTTTGATGGTTGCTTTACTTAAGATCGATGCTGACCAGCGCAATTGGGATTGGCATGAAAATTTTTGTTGATCGTCTTCATCCTGATGCCATGCCAAGCCCATGCCCTCAACAAATCCGCGGCAACAGCTCCCCTGTCGCTGGCACCAGTAACCGCTCGCTGCCGTAGCGCGTGCGCAGCACCACTCGGGCTGAGCCCGCTCGCACTGCCCCAATCCACCGGCCCCCGGAGGGGGTGAGCAGCACCTCCGCCAGCGCCTGCTGCTCCGCGGGCACCACCGCCAGAAAGCGCCCCTCATTGGCCAGATGGAGCGGCTCAAACCCCAAGATCTCGCAGGCTGTGGCCACCGCCGCCGCCACCGGCACCCGCTCCTCCTCCAGGTGCAGTTCCACCTTCGCTGCGCTGGCCAATTCCTGCAGCGCACTGGCCAGCCCCCCGGGTGAGATCCCGCAGGCAGTGGAACCGCACTCCCGCCTGCAGGCAGGCCTCCACCTGGGGCCAGAGGGGCATGCAGTCGGTCGCCAGGGGCGGCTCCAGGCTCAGCCCATGGCGGGCCGCCAGGATCGCCAGCCCGTGTCGGCCCAGATCGCCACTCACCAGCAACTGATCCCCCACCTGGATGGCTCCTGGCCCGATCGGGGTGGGGCTTTTGATCACGCCGATGCCGCTGGTGGTGAGGAACAGCCGATCCGCCTTGCCCCGCTCCACCACCTTGATGTCGCCCTTCACGATCGCCACCCCGCAGGCCTGCGCTGCCCTGGCCATGGACGCCACGATCCGCCGGAGGCAAGCCAGCTCGAAGCCCTCCTCCAGAATCCAGGCCACGCTGATCTGTTGGGGGCGGGCGCCGGCCATCGCCAGGTCGTTCGCCGTGCCGGTGATCGCGAGTTGGCCGATATCGCCTCCTGGAAATTCCAGGGGATGCACCACGTAGCTGTCGGTGGTGAAGGCCAGCGGGCCGGAGGGCCGTTCCAGGGTGGCCGCATCATGCAACTCCTGCTGGGGATCCGCATAGAGGCCCCGGAATTCCTCATCGATCAGCGCCTGCATCAAGGTGCCCCCACCCCCATGGCCCAGGCGGATCCGTTCCTGCGGCTCGCTCATCGCCGGTAGCGCCACCAGGCGGCGCAGGCCCCCTCGCTCGACACCATCGGCGCCCCCAGGGGATGCTCCGGCGTGCAGGCCCCGCCAAACGAGGGGCACTGATCCGGCGTGGCCCTCCCCTGCAGCACCTCGCCGCTGATGCACACCGCATCGCAGTTGGGGCAGCCAGGCTCTTCCGTCAGCTCAGGGGCAGCGAGGCCAAACCGCTGGCGGGCCTCCAGGCTGTCGTAGGGGGGGCGAAGGGCCAGGCCGCCCTGGCGGATCACCCCCAGCCCCCGCCGGGGTTGATCCACAGGGGTGAACACTTCCTCCAGCAAGGCTTTGGCAACGGGATTTCCTTCAGGCTGCACGGCCCGGCGGTAGGCATTGGCCACCCGCGGGGTGCCCGCCTCCAGGAGCTCCACCGCCTCCAGCAGTCCCACCATCAGGTCCGCCGGTTCGAAGCCCGTTACCACCACCGGCACCTGGAACCGTGCCACCAACTCCTCCAGTTCCGCCGTGCCGATCACGCTGCACACATGGCCCGCGGCGAGGAAGGCCTGCACCTGGTTGGCCGGATCCGCCAGGATCGCCTCCATGGCGGGTGCCACCCGCACATGGGCGGTGAGCAGGGAGAGGTTGTTCAGCCCCAAGGCCCTCGCCTGGCGGGCCAACAGGGCCGTGGCCGGGGCCGTGGTTTCAAACCCCACCGCCAGAAACACCACCTGCTGATCAGGCCTCTCCTGCGCCTGCAGGAGCGCGGCTCTGGGGCTGGTGAGCAGCTGCACCTCGCCGCCAGCCGCCCGCACCCCCAGTAGATCCACACCCCGCTCCGTGCCGGGCACCCGCAGCATGTCGCCATAGGTGCAGAGGATCACCCCCGGGGTGCGGGCCAGCTCCATGGCTTGATCGATGGTGCTTGCAGGTGTCACGCACACCGGGCAACCGGGGCCGTGGATCAGGCGCAGATCAGCCGGCAGCAGCTGGTCCAGTCCCCAGCGCAGGAGGCTGTGGGTCTGTCCGCCGCACACCTCCATCACGGTCCAGGGGCGGCTGAGCCGGTGCGCCAGCCTCCGGGACAGGACCTCCACCTGGGAAGGCCTATGGGCGCTGGGGGCGCTCACCAGGGCCCCGGGGCGTCGATGGCCGCTCCGGGCTGGAAGGTTTGCAACATCCGCATGTACTGCACCCGCTCGTAGTCGCCCGGGGTGGGGCAGCGGAGCTGGCTCATGCAGCCGATCACCTCCCGCACGCCTCCGTAGTCGTGCTCCTGCAGCCAGAGGGAGAGTTCCCCCTCCAGGGTGCGCAACCGGTCAGGTCCATGGCGCAACAGCGCAGCCACCACCTGGGTGACGGAGGCTCCAGCCATGAGCAGACGCACCACGTCGGTGCCCCGGTGCACCCCACTGGAGGCGGCCAGATCCAGGGGATGGCGCCCATGCAGCAGGGCATCCAGCGCATGGGTAAGCGCAGGTCGTGGGGGGTGGAGAGGAGCAGGTTCGGGCGGAGTTCCAACGATTCGATATCGATCTCCGGCTGGTAGAAGCGGTTGAAGAGTGTGAGGCCATCAGCGCCAGCAGCTGCCAGCCGCCTGGCCAGTGATGCGAAGTTTGTGAAGAACGGGCCCAGCTTCACCGCCAGCGGCACGCCCACTTCAGCGCGCACCTCCCGCATGATCTCTTCCACCTCGGCTTCAATGGCGGCGCTGCTCAGGTCGGGATCGGTGGGCAGGGAAAAAATGTTCAGCTCGATGGCACTGGCGCCCGCCCCCTCCAGCTGCCGGGCAACGTGCACCCAACTCCCGGGGTGCTGGCCGTTGAGGCTGGCAACCACCGGGATCGTGAGCTGGGCCCGGGCCTGCTCCAGATGGCGCAGGTAGAGCCCTGTGCCCACATGGAACAGGGAGGCATCCGGCACGTAGCTCAGCGATTCGCCATAGCTTTCACTTCCCTGCAGGCTCAGGTGGTGCAGGTTGAGCTGTTCCTGCTCCAGTTGTTCCTCAAACAGGGAATGGAGCACGATGGCGGCAGCTCCTGCCTCCTCCAGTTGCAGCAGCTGGGCTGAATCCTCACTGAGGGGTGCGGCGGCCCCTACCACCAGCGGACTGCGCAGGGGGAGGCCAAGCCAGTTGGTGGAAAGATCCGGCGGGGCTATCGCTTTCAGGGCTGGGGTGGCCCGGAGGGGATCCTCAATTCTGGGGCGTGGCCGGCTGAATGGTTGAAGCAGAACGCCGCACCAGGATGGCCTGGCCGGACGACAGCGGCAATAGCGTTTCACCACAGGCGGCAGCCCCTTCGTCGCCAGCCTTCATGGCCCCTGGCCAACCGATCGATCCATAGTCGTCAAGCACCAGAACACCCCCAGGCACGAGCCTGGGAAAAAAATAATCGATGGCACCCCGTATCGGATCATGCAGATCAAGATCAATGTGCACGAAGGAATAGGTTCGCTCAGGAAGGTGGGTGAGAATCTCAGGGATCCAGCCTTGAAAATATTCAATCCCAGGAAATTCAGATAGGGTTTTGCGGACTGCCTCCTGCGTACTCTTGTATTTACCGGCACGGGCGTATTTGCCAGCGATTGGATTCGGGATCCTCCCGTAAATCTCCCTATCTTCTGGTGTGGGTTCGCTGAGACCTTCAAATGAATCCACAACCACAAATCCAGAGCCGTCATGGGTTGAATTCATCCGCTTGGATTGATGATTCAACATGTAGGACGAAAGGCCCTTCCAGCAGCCGCATTCTGCTTGCCAGCCCGGAAGATGGGATACCCAGCGATGGATGGCCATCAGGTTGTAAAAGCGATTCTGGCGTTTAAAGGCTACAAATTGACCTGATTCCTTGGTGCCACTGACCTCAAGACCTTTGCTATAAGCGGATTGAAAGGTGGGCTCAACCTGGAACAGCAGCGTGGGCTGCGCTGCAACCAGCTCCGAGTCCCGAACTAGCTTTTGGAAGGTTGGATCGGGAACCAGTTGATAGCCATACTGATGAGCCAGATGCGTGATAAGTGAGCGTATTCTTGCTTTCATTTCTCCTTGAAATTGTTTCGCTACAATAGCAAAGCTTGACGCTGAATAGCAGTCGTCGGCACCAAGTCCATTCTCGGCAATCCACCCACCCAAGGCATTCCCTGCCGGTCCAGCTGCCAGACTGCCGTTTGCGATGTCTCTGCTGTGATCTCGCCCTTGCCGGCGCCCTGGCGATTTGGAGCCGCCCTGCTGATCACGCTGCTGGCCCTGCGCTATCTGCTCTGGCGGGTGAGCACCACCCTCCATCTCCATTCGCCCCTCGCTACTGCACTGAGTGCATTGCTCCTGCTGGCGGAGCTGATGATCCTGGCCCATGGGTTGTTGCAGATCTGGCTGAACGGGCTGCCCGGCAGGGATGGTGGAGGGGAGATCGAGGCGGCTCGGCTCCGAGTGGCAGCAAGGCTTGAGGCCTACCCGGATGACCTGCCGTTGGTAGCGGTGTTGG
Source organism: Cyanobium sp. (assembly GCA_046075745.1). Taxonomy (GTDB): domain Bacteria; phylum Cyanobacteriota; class Cyanobacteriia; order PCC-6307; family Cyanobiaceae; genus Cyanobium. Next base: position 7,502 of record JBJTQT010000239.1, read on the forward strand.
TGCCCAGCTACGGCGAACCACTAGAGGTGATCGCACGCAGCCTTCGCGGTTGCCTTGCTCTCGACTACCCCAGCTCCCGTTTGCAGGTGTGGCTTCTGGATGACAGCTCCAGGCCAGAGCTCCTCAACCTCTGCCTTCAGCTGGGCTGTCGCTATCTGTCGCGACGGGATCGCCGCCATGCCAAGGCAGGAAATCTCAACCACGCCCTCCAGGAGGTGACGGCCGATCTGATTGCCGTGTTCGATGCCGATGTGGTTCCCCTTGCTCCCTTCCTCAGGAACACCGTGGGGTTGTTTGACGACCCGGCCGTGGGGTTCGTGCAGACCCCCCAGACCTACATGGGTGCCGACCCGCTCATGCGCAATCTCCGCCTTGAGCGCTGGTTGATGGCTGATGAAGAATCGTTTTACCGCTGGATCGAGCCCACTCGCCAGCGGCTTGGAGCTGTGGTGTGTGCGGGCACATCCTTCCTGATGCGGCGCCAGGCGCTGCTGGCGGTGGGTGGGTTTGAAACCGGCACCACTGCGGAGGATCTGGCCACCGGTATCCGCCTGGTGGCGGGAGGTCACAGAGGCGTGTACGTGGCTGAAAAGCTCAGTGCGGGCCTGGCGCCGCCCACGATCGGAGCCATGGCGATCCAGCGCTGTCGGTGGGCCAGTGGCACCCTGCAGATCCTGCGCACCGGCGCCAACCCCCTCACGATCCCAGGCTTGAAACCGCTGCAGCGGTTGGCCTATCTGGAGGGGATCCTGCACTGGCTGTTGGTGTTTCCTTTCCTGCTCCTTGTGGCCGCGCCCCTGCTGATCGCCGTGATTCAGCTGGCGCCCCTGCGGGTGGCCTCCACCGGTCTGCTGTCACACGCCCTCCCCTTCTACCTGAGCCAGATGCTGCTGATTCGCTGGATCAGCAACCAGTCGCGAAGCGCGCTGATGCCTGAGCTCTACCGCTGGGTCCTGGCCTTTCCCCTCGCCAGAACAGTGCTGTTGGTCCTCGTTGGGGAGCCCATGGCGTTCCGGGTCACACCCAAGGGGATGGGGATTGCGAGCGGGATCGGCGCGAATGGATCCCTCCTGAAGCCCTTGCTGGTGTTTCTGGGGTGTCAGCTTCTGGCGGCGTTGCAACTCCTCATCCATCTGGGGGCCAGCTGGAGCGGGCGCACCCCCCTTGCCGCGGAACGCCTCAGCCTGGTGGTGTTGGGATGGCTGTGGGCGGTGCTGAACACTCTTCTGATCCTCGTGGCCATCCGCAGCTGCTGGGATCGGCCGCGAGAGGATGCCACAGCCTGGTTGGCTCCAAAGCTTGGGGGCTGGCTGGTCGGCGATCATCCCGGGATAGCCTTGAGCCTGCGGGTGGCGGCGATCAGTGAGGAGGGCTGTGAGGTGCTGCTGCGCCTTCCCCCCCAGCCAGCGGGCACTGATCTGCTCAGTGAGGTGCTTCCAGGGCCGTGGCAGCTGCTATTGGATCACCCCTCTCTGGCCATGGAGCCCTGGGCGGTGCGCTTGGTGGTGCTGAGGCGCCGGCGACCCTGGCAGCGGCAGATGGGGGTGGGGCTGCGCTGGGGGGCACTCACGGCTCTCCAGAGGGAGCGGCTCGAGGCCTATCTCTACCGCCGGGCTGGGCTCTGGCCCAGCCTCAGGGCGCCATGGGATGCGGTGGCCCTGGCGATGGTGGCGCGCCGGCTGCTGCAGAGGACCGAGCCGGAGGGATGGTTTTCCCGCAGTGTGATGCCGATTCGCTGAGGGATGAACCCCCACCGCAGGGGGGAGGATCAAGTCATATTCAGCCGTCTCGCCAATTGCTCCGCGAGTCGGGCGCCACTGTGGAGGCCCCCTTCCATGCGGCCGTGGAACCCAGGGCTGACGCATTCGCCAGCGAAAAACAATCGCTCCTGCCACCCCTGATCCAGCCGTGGACTCACCGTCGTGACCTCACCGGGGGCGGGGACGCTTATGCAGCAACCGGTCCAGCGCTCCTTGGGCCAGAGCCACACGCTCCCTTTCTGCAGGTGGGCCGCCAATCCTGGGAACAGGAGGTCCAGCTCCCGACGGGCGGATTGAAGGTTCTCCCGGCTGGTCCGCCTGAGCCAGGCCTCCGCAGCCTTCCCCCCCGCCACCATGCTCAGGCAGGCCTCTTTCCCGGTGGTGGGCATCTCAGGCTCGCCGGCCTGCCAGGTGAGGCCCACCTCCCCATCGCTGAGCCCGACGGGCTCCAGACCGGAATCCTTCCAGAAGGGTTGGTTGAAACGGCACAACACCTTGATCCCAGCCCCGGTGCTCATCCAATAGTCCTTCGGTAAGGCCGGCAGGATCTTCAGGGCTGTCCAAGTGCTGGGAGGAGTGGCGAGGACGACGGCATCTGCTTCCAGACGTTCCCCGGAGTCCAAGATCACCCCTGGATGGGTGCCATCCAGGCGGATCTCCCGCACGGGAGAGCGCAACCGGATATGTTCCGCGCCGATTGCAGCGGCAAGCGCCTGCGCCAGCGATTGGTTGCCGGAGGTGCAGCGATACACCTCACGCTCGGTCCAGAAGGTTTCCATCCCACCGGCGGCGATGGAGGCAAGCAGAGCCAGGTAGCTGCTTGCCTCCGCTCTGCAGCTCAGGTCGTTGGCCAAGAGCGTCAGGGCCCCATGCCGCTCAAGAGGCCCTCTGGGCCAGCGTTGCGCAGCCATCTGGAGGGATTGCAGGTCCAGGGTTCTGGCGTGGGTGCTTTGCCAGGGCCGGTGGCCATCCACCTGGCTTGCGTCCTTTGTCATTGCCTGCAGTACGGCCTCGATCTGTGTCCAGAGGCTGCTCACCTCTGGGCCGAGGTAACGCCTGCCCTGCAGCAGGATCGGCGAAGCGGCCTCGTCGTTTTGGGCCACTTCTCTCAAGCTCAGCCCGAATCGCCTGGCATAGGTCAGCCAGGTGGAATGGTGGAGGCCAATGAATTCGCCGCCGGCTTCCACGATCTGCCCGTTGATGAATCTTGTGAGGGAGTGCACGCGCCCACCCACCCATGGACGTGCTTCAACGACGTTCACCCGGGCCCCAGCGCGAGCGAGTTGATAGCCGCAGCTGAGGCCGCCGAAGCCCGCACCAATGATGACCACCCTGGGTGGGATGGTTGCTCTTGCGGAACCGGGTCGTTGGCCGAGCATCAGGGACGCTCCCAGTGCCAGGCTCGCCTGCAGCATCTCCCGCCGGGTGAGGGCGGATGGCGCGGCACCCGCCTGGCGAGCCATCCTGGCGATCAGCCCATGGCCCATGGCCCATCCCGCCCCCAGAAGAGGCACATTACAAGGGGAGCCGTGATGGCATACAGATGAAGGATGGTGTTGTTTAGTGCTACAACAGCCTGGGTTGTAACGTGAGTTACACGAATGAGTCTCAAGGCGTCCTAGCCCAGAATTCTCTGTTGAACTGTAGAAGCATGTCGAAAAAGAAGCAGTCAAAAAAGAAGCACAAGAGCCACGACGACTCGCCCAATTCCCTGGGGCCGGCACATGGAGCGCTGCTGAGCGAAGGGGGGAATGGGGAGGATCCCTATCGCCCCTCGCCAATCTTTGACGACTTCAGTGCCATTTCCGAGGGGCGCCCCCCGAAGTTGGACCGTAAGTTCTACGAGAAGGAGCTGGTGCGACTGCAGGTGGAGCTCGTGAAGATGCAGTACTGGGTCAAGCACGCCGGATTTCGCCTGCTGGTCCTCTTTGAAGGGCGCGATGCGGCTGGCAAAGGGGGCACGATCAAGCGGGTCACCGAATCTCTCAATCCCAGGGGGTGCAATGTGGTGGCTCTGGGCACACCCACCGATCGGCAGAAAAGCCAGTGGTATTTCCAGCGTTACGTGGAGCACCTCCCAGCGGCGGGTGAGATCGTTCTGTTTGATCGCAGCTGGTACAACCGCGCCGGGGTGGAAAAGGTGATGGAGTTCTGCACCCCCCATCAGGTGGATGAATTTCTTCTCTCCTGTCCGGAGTTCGAACGGATGCTCGTCCGCAGTGGCATCACCCTGATCAAATACTGGTTTTCCGTGAGCGATGAGGAGCAGGAAGCCCGCTTCCGTTCCCGGATCAAGGATCCAGCCAGGCGATGGAAACTCAGCCCGATGGATCTGGAATCCCGCGACCGCTGGGTGGAATTTTCCAAGGCCAAGGATGAGATGTTTGCCCACACCAACATCCCGGAAGCTCCCTGGTTCACCGTCGAGGCGGATGACAAGCGGCGTGCGCGATTGAATTGCATCAGCCATCTGCTGAGCAAGGTGCCCTATGTCGACATGACCCCCGATCCGATCGAGTTGCCCCCTCGCAAGAGTGGTGGGGAATACAAGCGCCCGCCCCTGAGCGAACAGTTCTTTGTGCCCAACTGCTATCCCTTCAGCGGGGCTCCAGCGAGCTGAGCGGGGCAGCAGGCAACTGAAGCCCTCAGGCCAGGGGGCAGAGAAGCAGATCGGGCTGCCTGATCGTGCGCCAGTCTCCACTGGGCGTGCTCACCTCCAGGCCGATGGATGGATCCACCGTGCCCGGACCCATGCTCTCCAGCCAGCGGATGGCATCGGCGATGGCGTCGTCCACGCTCTCATACAGCCCATCGAGATGGGGATGGGGCTGATGGAAGCAATCAATGAGCCTGTAGTCGCGCGGCTTGAAGGACGAGAACAAACCGCCACGACCCGAAGACATCAGAGGAGCTGCCATGACCATCCCTCGCCAGATTTCCTTCATCTTTGGATGGCTTCCTCGGGCGTGATGTCATGTCGGACACCATCACCTGTGACGAACCGTTCTCTTTTGTGTGGGGTTGTCTCCTGCACGAGGGGATGTCGTCAATCCGGCAACTTCCAGGGATTGAGCCCCAGATCGGCGCCGATCCTGTGGGCGCAGGCGAAGCCGCTGAAGGCCACGGCATTGAGGCCCTGGCCGGGAAAGCAGGAATCCCCCACGCAGTAGAGACCCG
>JBJTQT010000240.1:0-6926 GCA_046075745.1 Cyanobium sp.
CGATCTCCGCGCGGGGGGTGAGGGCCGCGACGGAGTCGACCACGACGATGTCGACGGCGCCGGAGCGCACCAGCTGATCCACGATTTCCAGGGCCATCTCACCGGTATCCGGCTGGGAGACCAGCAGGTTTTCGATGTCCACCCCCAGGGCTGCCGCATACACTGGATCCAGGGCATGCTCCGCATCCACGAAGGCGGCCACGCCACCTCGGCGCTGCACCTCAGCGATCGCATGGAGGGTGAGGGTGGTTTTGCCGGAACTTTCCGGGCCGTACACCTCAACGACCCGCCCCTTGGGATAGCCGCCCCCCAGGGCGAGATCCAGGGTGAGGGCGCCGGTGGAGATGGTTTCGACCCGCATCCGGGAGGCGTCTCCCAGGCGCATGATCGAGCCCTTGCCGAAGTTGCGCTCGATCTGGTTGAGCACCAGGCCTAGGGCCTTGTCGCGCTCCGGATGGGGGGTGTTGCCTCCAGAGAGGCTGTCGGGGTTGGGGGTGCTGCCGTTGATGGAAGCGGCCTTGGTGTCAGCTGGCATGGTTGGCGGAACGGTGGAAGAGGCCGCGATGGCGAGTGATCTCAGGCCATGGTGCGGTCTCATGGAAACCAGTGCCACCTGGAGAGACCAGCGTCTCAGCCGTGTCGTTTAGTACGGGCGTACTGTAACGTTCTCCTCCCATCCTGCCAAGGGGGAGTGGAAGATATCCGGGGTGAGCCAGCCGATGTCCAGGTCTGCCAGGCCGTGCTGATCCCCTGGGGCCAGATAGCCCCAGGAGGCCAGCAGGCAGCGCACCGGTTCCAGGCCGGATGTGCGGCGTACCTGCTCAAGGGTGGGGCGGCGGTCCTCCACGAACCAGAGGGGACGACGCTCCTCGATGGGAGTTGGCGGGTCTTCCAGCAGACGCAGCAACACGTTCGGTTTGCTGCCCGCTTCATGGCCGTAGAGGGCTGTTGGATGGAGCTGGGCCGCGGCCAGAAGCTCCGCGGTGAAGGCTGCTCCCTTGGTGGTGAGGACGGCCCAGGCCGCGCCCTCCTGTTCCAGGCCCAGCAGCCGCTCCCGGACGCCCGGATAGAAGCGATGGCGGGCGAGCCAGCCCTGCCGATCGCTGCGGATCGCCTCCAGCCGCACCGACTCCAGGAGACCCTGCAGGGCTTCCGTGCTGCGGCCCCATCGCGCCTGGGCGGTGGCGAGGGCCTGGGGGTAGGCCTTCAGCATCGTCTCCACATCCACCGCTGGCTGGCCCAGCTCCGCGGCCATGAGCACCATTTCCCAGCCTTTGTGGATGAGGGGGCGCAGCCGCCGGAAGGCCTCAGGCACCACCCCAGGCAGGCAAAGCGGCAGTCCGCCTGGGTCGGCTTCGGTGGCCAGGCGCAGGGCTGCTCTACGGGCTGACCACCAGTATTCCTCCATGCCGTCGACGAGCACGCCGTCGAAATCGAAGACCAGAAGTGGTGGCAGTGGCACCCGCACTGGGGAGGATGGAACTGGGCCGCTAGGATTCGAACCTAGGAATGGCGGGACCAAAACCCGCTGCCTTACCGCTTGGCGACGGCCCATCGGATGACTGAAGAGATTCAGCCTGAGCTGATTCAGCCGGAACGGCTGCTCCGCCAGAGGCGGCCATGTTCAGCACCCAGTCAGTAACCCACAGCGGCCGGTGCTTCGTCAACTCATCGGCCGGCCGCTGGCGTCAGGCGGGGAACACCCGCAGCCGCTGGTGCTCCCCCTGGCCGAACACGGCGCTGCGCAATCGGTAGCGGCCGATCAGTTCCGCCTGCATCGCCCGCACCCTCTCGCTGCGTGGCAGCAATTCCACGGGCCGCCCCTGGGGAAGCACCACCTGCTCCACCGCCAGCCGGCACTCCTCCATGGCGGCATGGGCATCATCCAGCCGCTGGAGTTGGCCTGGGGACGGTGCTGCCTGGGGGGTTCCGTCCTCGGAGCGGCGCAGCACCAGCCGTTCCATGGCCCGCTGGAGCTGGTGGGGGTTGTCGGTCTTGATCACCAGGATGGGGAGGCCCAACGACTGGGCTCGGCGGCGGAGGGTGGGGTCCTGGCCCAGCTGGCCCCGCACGCTCAGAACCGCATCGGCCTGCTCGGGGTCGGACACCACTTCCACCGGCAGATGGCGGGCCCGGGCGGCTTCCTGCAGCTGCCCCGCGCTGACCCCCACCCCGCAGAGGCGGAGCGGAGGAAGAACGGAGGGCCGCCCGTGGCTGGCAGGCGCGGCTGGATCGGGCAGAGGTTTGGGGGCCAGGAGCCGGGCCTGCAGAGGCCGCCTCAGGCCCGGCTCCTGGAGGCTGTCCTCCCGGAGGGGCATCGGCAGGGTCCGGCTGGCGGGGGCTTCCCGGATCTGCACCTGGCCGTCGGCCCCCACCTCTCGGATCTGGGGGCGGGCCGTCTGGCCCCGCAGCAGGTGATCCACGGTGGCCGCCACCTCGCGATGCACCAGCCAGCGGTGGCGGCTGTGCATTTCCACCGCCAGGGGGAAGGTGGGTTCGGCTGCCCGCTCCAGCACGGTCTTCTGGCTGTGGCGTCGGCGGGCCTCCTCATCCCCCAGGGTCACCGACTGGATGCCCCCCACCAGATCGCTGAGGGTGGGGTTCTTGATCAGGTTCGCCAGTTCGTTGCCGTGGGCCGTGGCCACCAGCATCACGCCCCGTTCGGCGATGGTGCGGGCGGCTTGGGCCTCCAGTTCCGTGCCGATCTCATCGATCACGATCACTTCGGGCATGTGGTTTTCCACGGCCTCGATCATCACCTGGTGCTGCAGCTCGGGCCGGGCCACCTGCATGCGCCGGGCTCGACCGATGGCGGGGTGGGGAATGTCGCCATCGCCGGCGATTTCATTGCTCGTGTCGATCACCACCACCCGCCGCAGCAGGTCGTCGGCCAGCACCCGGGCGATCTCCCGCAGGGCGGTGGTCTTTCCCACCCCGGGGCGGCCCATCAGCAGGAGGGATTGGCTGGTGTCGAGCAGGTCGCGCACCATGGTGACGGTGCCGAAGACCGCCCGGCCCACCCGGCAGGTGAGCCCCACCACTTCGCCGGTGCGGTTGCGGATGGCGCTGATGCGGTGCAGGGTGCGCTCGATGCCGGCCCGGTTGTCTTCCCCGAAGCGGCCGATGCGCTCCAGCACCCCGGCCAGATCCTGCCGTTCGATCGGAGCGTCCCCCAGGGCGATCGCTGTGCCGGGGTAGCGGGCCTCCGGGATGCGCCCGAGATCCAGCACCACCTCCAGGAGCTGATCCCGCCGTTCTTCCGTCCCCAGGGCATGGCGCACCCGCTCGGGGAGCACCTCAAGCAGACGATCCAGGTCGTCGGTGATCCGTTGGGTGGAGACGAGGGAGGGGTTGGGAAGGGAGTTGGCGCTGTCCAGTGCTGCCTGGCGATCACACCCCTTCTTTTTAGCGGTCTTGGGGGGAGCATCGCTCAGCGGATTGCCGACGCTGGAGCCAGGGATGCACCAGGGCGCAGGCGCTGGCCAGGGCGGGCTCCAGGAGGGCGGGGAGGTCGAGCAGGCGTCTGCCCTGGCTCTGGGCCTCCTGCAGCAGGCCCTGGAGTTCCTGGCGGGCCACGCTGCCGAAGGCCACCCCCGCCACCGGGGGGGCGGAGGAGGGCAACTGCTCCACCAGGCCCAGGGTGTGGCAGTTGGTGCCGCCGGCCAGTTGCAGGGGGCCGGGGGGGGCCAGGGGACCCACGGCTGCCAGCAAGCGCACGGCGGCGCGCGCGGTACCGGCCCCCACGTCGCCGCTCATGGGTCTGCCATCCAGCTGCCAGAGGGGCCGCAGGCCCGCGGCACGCAGGAGGCCATGGCGCCGCCAGAGCTCCTGGGCCAGCAGGGCGGCGTCCGGGGTCTGCCCCCCGGCCGGGAGGCCCTCCAGGCCGCAGCTCACGGCCAGCCGCTGGAGGGGAATCCCGGCGCTGAGCACCTGCTGCAGGCGGGTTGCAAAGGCTTCCGTGCGACCGATCTGGGTGTGCAGTTCCACCGCATCGGGCCGCAGGGCGGCGAGCAGGGGGCCGACGGCCTCAGGCGCCAGGAGCACCTGCCGCTCTTCGATCAAGCCCAGGGGGCAGGCCGGCAGGCAGCGGCCGCAGCCGTAGCAGCGCTCGGCCACCACCCCCGAGCCCGCCGGGATGGCCAGGGCTGGGCACACCCGCGCGCAGGGGCGGGGGCAGGCGGGCGGGCAACGGCTGGGATCAAACCAGGCCTTGCGGAAATGGGGATCGATCCCATCGCTGAGGCTCACCATCAGCCAGGGTTTTGCGGCGCCCTGGTCTTCGGCCCAGGCGATGCCCCGGCGGGCGGCCGCCACCACCGCCGCATCGGCCGCCAGATCCAGGCAGTGGACGCCGGCAAGGGTGTAGAGGCCGGCCAGATCTTCGATGGCCTGCAGATCCTGGTTGCTGGCGCCGCCGATCCACTTCACCCAGCGGCCGCTGGCCAGGGCCTCAGAAGGGCTCAGCCCCGCTGGAGCGACCGTTGGGGAGGGGGTAGAAGCCGTGGCGGGCGAGGCGACAAGGTCATGATCGCGCGGAAGGGGCTCTGCCTCCTCTCAGGGATGGAGGGCAGGCTCCATGGTCATTTCGCGGTGAAGGGCAGGGACGAGTGATGCAACACGATGCGGATTTCCCCGTCCGGCTCCCGAACGAAGGCCCAGGTTTTATCCACGGTGGTCACCTTGCCGCTGCTGTCGGTGAGATCAACATTTCCCATGGTGATGGCCATCTCGCCATGCAACTGAATCATCTGATTGCGGATGGCGCACTTCTGCCATGGCTTGATGGCAAAGCCTTTGTCGTTGGGATAGCTGGGATTGCCGCCCACAAAATAGGCGAGGGCTCCGGCCTTGGTGCCCCGGAAGGTCTGCGGATTTTGGGTGAGCGTGGGTTTGAAGGCGACGGCGCCGTATTGATAGCCATAAGCCTGATCAATAATCTTGTTGGCTGTTGTCTCGGCTGCCGCAAATCCGCCGGTGGAATAGGCCTTGCTGATCGCCAGAAGGCCATTGCACCAGCCCTGCTGGGCATTCACCACCTGCTGTTCGGTGATGTTGGTATTCATGCGCATCGGCAGACTATCGGCCCTGGCAGCACCTGTTGAGGCAAGCAGGAGGGGCAGTGCAAGAGCGCTACAGGTGGCGGCCAGTCGATGGGTCATCGAGATGCACTGAGTTAAAGGCTGCGGGAATCTAGTCGCTCGGTTGCCGATGAGGTGGGGTGGTGTGGCGGCATGCTTAACAGATAGAAAGAAATGGCTTGAAATGATCTTGCTCTGTACCTCTAATGAATTGTTATTCCCGAACCGGGCCTTTACGGCCATTTAGATCGTGTTCCTGAGCATTTGACAATTTCTCTTAGCGCGAAAACTGAAAATTCATGGTGACCGACGCCTAATAGAATTGACCTAAAGATATAACCCATTGACAATGGCAAAGTCTTTGTAGCGTCTCGTCTCGCGTCTGCTGTGTTGGCTCTTGGCAGGCAGGAATTAGGCCAGAACTCAGTTTGACTTGTATGAGTTTTAGTTCCTTCGGATTGTTGCCTAAAAAGCGATGAAGTTCATGTTTTGCTATCTCTTCAACCTGCGCAGCTTGAAGAGTTGGCTTCCCGGATAAAAAGACATAGAAGCTATGCTCTTCAATCTTCGGCTTGGCTTCTTTTTGATTTAGATGTTGGCGACCTGCAATACACACTACTTTCTGCTTTGCCCTTCTTGATAGAGACTCACTAACTTCGGGCTCGAGGAACACATTTGAGTGAAGGAACTGGCTCGACCCTCACACAACCAATCAATGGAATGAGGAGTGAGGCCATCAATGGATGAATTGATGCTTTTGGGCCGAAACTGAGTAGTGCCATTTTCGTAGGCTTAATTGAGATACGATTGCATGAGTCTTGTATTTTGTACGTCAGGCCAATGTTAAGTCCTGGTGAATCTAACGCTTGCCATCACCTGGCCGCAAAGAGCATTGGCGGCGGCAGCTCAATGGCATCAGTGAATCATCGGTGGCGGATCAGGTGAATGGCATGGTTGGAAAGTGCTATTCGACTTGAGAGGGAACTTCTCAGGATGGCGTATCGACTCAACAGACAAGTCAATATCTAGGTCAGGCCAATACAGGTGGTCTGCGGTAGGTCTCAAGACATTCAGGATCTGCTGAATTGTACCTTCCTTGAACCAGGGAAACTCGGAATAAGCAAGTGCAAGCTCCTCATCGTCGATAAGCATCCAGACGCAATGGCCGGAAACATTTGTGACCTCAGCGCCCAAAGTGGTTGTTCCAGGCATCAGTGATCTCCTTTTTGTGTGACTCTACGAGACGTTCTGCCTCTTTCATCTTGGATGAGTTTAGCCCAATATTGCGGGCGAGCTCAATGGTCGGAAAATCCAGCCTCTGCACCCTTCTTCTGTATCTGGATGTTAGCCTGCGAGCTGAGAATGTTCATCAGAGATATTGTGAAAAGGGAGTTCGTGGACTCGCGTAGGTCCATGCTTGAGTCACTTTCATGAGGAAGTCGAAAAGGTCAACAAGAGAGGAGCAGTTACCCTTCAAGTAGAGCTTCTGACGTGAATCCTCTGAGAGCTTGGCTGGATCATAAATCCAGCCGTCATTCAGAATCAGCGTGTAGTCGCATTAGGGAGATCAGCCCTGCTGGAGGCAGCAATCTCGGAGAGGTAAGTCAGTAGCGTCTCTATTGTGGGGCCGTGAAATGCGACGATACATACTGGTATATGATCGAGTTCAACATGCTCGAAGGATGTCGCGCGTGGAGCACTCCATGGCCCCCGGGTTCAGGAAAGATGTCACCCCTCTCATCCATAAACCCGGGGGCTTGATGGAGAGGATCAATGCATCGTTACAGCGAGACCGTCAAGGCTGATGTGAGGAGGCGAATGAGCCCGCCGCACAGGCAGAGCGTGACC
>JBJTQT010000241.1:0-7938 GCA_046075745.1 Cyanobium sp.
TATTTAAGTGGTCTTAAGCCCCGAGGCAAGCTTGGATCAAATAATTGCGTTGTTAGGCAACTGGTTTTAGCTTTAGTTACAGCGGAGCTCGCCTGCTTGCGGAAATCAACCTTCAGGGGAAACCATTTGAGGCCATGGGCATGACGCATGCTGCTGTGCGCTTTCTGGCCTGCTGGCTTCTCCTTGGGCTGGATGGCACAGGTGCCGCCGCCAGTGAGCAGCTGGCCCCATCAGTGAACTGCGGCAATGGCCTGGCTCAGCAGGATCAAGGACTGGCATCCCCTCCAACCCTTGATCCTCCCGAAGTAGGGGAAATGATCCGAAATGTGGAGGCCCTGGAGAAAGAAGGAAAACTTGAACAAGCTGCCCTGATCAGCGCCCAGATCCTTGCCATCAGGAGAAATGCCTTAGGCTCCGGGAATCCAGAGGTGGCAGCCAGCCTCAGCAATCTGGCCAGCCTTCACCTAAAGCAGGGGCGCTATCGAATGGCCGAAGACCTCTTCAATCAAGCCCGAATCATTTATGAATGCGTACGCGGGAAAGCCCATCTTGATACAGGCGTGGTGCTCAATAATTTGGCGGGGCTCTATGAGCGACAGGGTCGCTACAGCATGGCAGAACAAATCTATTTTTCAGTTCTTGAGTCGCTACGCAAAAGCCTTGGAGAAGACCACCATTTTGTTGCAACCTTGTCAAACAATCTTGGCATGCTCTATTATCTGCAGGGCCGGCTTGACGAAGCTGAACCACTGATTCATTCAGCCTTAGGTATCAGGGAAAAACTCACGGATGGATCCAAGCCAAAGCTGGCAACCAGCCTGAGCAATCTCGCCCTTATTTACCAAGCTCAGAAACGACATACCGCAGCAGAAGCACTATTCTTGCAGGCAATAAACATCCGAGAAAAAGAGCAGGGCCTGGAGCATCGGGATACAGCAGGTGCCATTAACAACCTTGCATCGCTCTACAAGGAAGTGGGCCGTTACAGCGAATCTGAACGTCTCTATCAGCGGGCATTAGCGATCCGAAGAAGCACCCTCGGAGCCGAGCACCCACTCCTCGCCAATAGCCTGAACAATCTTGCCATGGTGTACTGGGAGCAGGGTCAACTTGAGAAAGCCGAACCGCTATTCAAACAAACCCTTGAGATGAGGCAAAAGCTGCTCCCCATCGCGCATCCAGACACTGCCGATAGTCTCAGCAACCTGGCAGTTCTGAATCTTCAGCAAGGGCAGTTTGCCAGTGCCCGCCTTTTGCTCAGTCGCCTGAATGAGAGCCAGGGGGAATGGTTGCGGCGCGAACTACCGCTCCAACCGCGTGATCTACGGACCCGTTTGCTGGGCCAACAGCCCAACGTTGTGGGAGTCACCTTTGCCACATTGCATAGGGACAAGGAGAGCATGTACATGGCTTTGGAGGCTCGCCTCAACCGCCAGGGGCTTCTGGCGGAGATCGAACGGCGACAACGGCAGCTGTCTCTGAGTTCACCAGAAAGCAGAGATCTGGCGGAGCGCATCGCTGGAATTGACCGTCAGCTGGCCTCGGTCAACCTGCCGATCGCGCGGCAACAACCGCTCCTGCAGCAACGTCAGAGTTTGGAGGCGCAACTGTATCGCCTGCTTCCTGCTCTACGAATCGAACCCGTCAGCACAGCTCAGGTCGCAACTGCTCTCAAGACAGTTGCCCCACAGGGGGTGCTGGTGGAGCTTCAAAAATTCAGGCCATTCGTGAAGGATCCCCGCGGCAAGGGGACCCTCGGCAGCGACCGCTACCTCGCCCTCCTGCTCAAACCGGATGGGAACGTTCGGGCCATCCCCCTCGGAGAGGCCAGCCCGATCGATGAAGCCGTGTCCAAGGCCGTGGCCGCAAGCGCTGATCCCGCTCGACAGGTGGAGGCCTCCCAGCGGCTGGCCCAGGTAAGCGAACTGGTGCTCAGACCTCTCCAAGGCGATTTGAAAGGGGTGCGTGAGCTCTTCCTCTCACCGGATGGGGAACTGAACCGCCTGCCCTTCGGCGCCTTGCCAGTAGCCACTGTGAATGGCCCCACCCTTGGAGAGAGCCTGCAGCTACGGCTGCTCACCACCGGACGGGATCTGTTGCGGCTGCAGCAACCCCTGAAAGTGAGGCGTCCGGCAGTGTTGATAGCCAATCCGGATTTCAATGCCGCTGTCACCGCGCCAAGATCTCCACAACAGCTGCAAGGCAGAGGCACGGCGTCAGGCAGCTATCAACGTCTGGGTGGAGTGCGCAACCTCATCCCCTGGCCCTCCCTCGATGGAACGGCCAGGGAGGGGGAAATACTCGCTCCAGTATTGCGTCCTCCGTCCGTCGTGAGCGGTCGGCAAGCCACTGCGGCGATGGTGCTGCGGCTGAAGGCACCAAGGATTCTGCACATCGCTACCCATGGCTTCTTCCTGGCGGATCAGCCACTCCAGAATGATGCCCCCAGGGCGGATGATCCTCTCCAGCGCAGCGGCCTGGTGTTCGCCGGAGCCAATCATCCAGATGCCAACCCCGTCGATGACGGCTACCTCACAGCCGCAGAAGCCACGGCCATGGATCTGGAGGGCACAGAACTGGTGACCCTCTCAGCCTGTGAAACCGCTCTTGGCGGGGTGCGGAGCGGCGAGGGGGTGTACGGATTGCAGCGCTCCCTGGCGGTGGCCGGTGCACGCTCCACGCTTCTGAGCCTGTGGAAGGTGGATGATGTTTTGACGGTGACTTTCATGGAGGAGTATTACAAGCGCCTCCGTGCGGGAGAAGGGCGGGCAGATGCACTGCGGAACACCCAGGCCTGGTTCCGTAGCAACAAGGATTCCACCCTCAGGGATGTGCGGGTCTGGGGGGCGTTTCAACTGAGCGGAGACTGGCGGCCCGTGCAGGGGTGGTGAGCAGAACCGTTGCGGCTGGCCTCAGACAAGCAGATTCATACTGGGCTTCAACACTCCTTTGTGCCCATGGCTGGTACCCCACCCCCATCGCTTACAAGCCTGCCCTTTGCATTGTTGCCACTCTTTTTCGCTCCCGTGTTGGCCATCACGCCGCACCCGAGTAAAGCCAGCTCCACCAGCAACCCTGGGCTGGCAGCGACTGTTGTGGCATCAACGGAACAATTACGCCGCAGCTGGGTAGCCGATCCCACCACCGCTGCCTTGCCATTTCCCAGGGTGCGCCTGCTGCCGGCGGGGATCGATGCCAATGGGGCCTGCACAGCAGGGGCCCCATCCAAACAGCCGGCTCCCAAAGGCTTTTACTGCGCATCCAGTGGTGAAGTGCTGCTGGAGCAGGATCTGCTCGCAAGCGCCTATCGCCTCCACCAGAACCCTGCAGTGGACTACTGGATCGCCATAGGTCTGGCGGAACGTCTGCTTCCTCAGGGAGGCACGTCCCCAGGTTCGGTGGTCTCCAATCTGCAGGCCAACTGCCTGGCGGGGGTGTTGCTGAGTGCCACCAGTGGCTCCAAAGTTCCCAGGGCGAGTGATGCCCTGCTGAAGGCATCAGCGAGTGCCTATGGGGCTGCTGACAACACCAGCGTCGGTACTCCCTCCCAGAGAGCCTATGCCCTGCTGAGCGGCTACGGCGCCACAGCCACCGGGTGCTCCTCCGGAGAGATGGCCAATCTGGCCAAGGGTTCCGTCACTGATCCAACAAGGCTCAGTTCACTGGCAACGGATCTGCGGGGGAGTTCCAGCCTTCGGGCCGCCCACAGCAGTCAGTGCGTGCCTTCACTTCCCAAGAGACCGTGCCCACGTTCGGTGGCGTCATCCCTGAAAGCACCTAGCCCCTAAATCGATGGCGAATCATCCTGGTCCCGTGAGCACCCCTCCTGAAAAAACCACCGATGGCCTTCCCGGTCTCAGCAGTGGGAAGAGAAGGATGCGGGTGCGTTCGTGGATGCGCTCCAAGCTCATTCACAGCTGGATTCAGTCCCTTGGGATCCTGATTGCAGCTGGCTGGGGAGTTTACACCTTCATCTACACCGATGTTCTGGTCCCCTCCTGGAAACCAGCCAACCTCACCGTGGAGGCCACCATCACGCCAGTGGAAGGACGCCGCGCGGGGCCAGACGGGATGGAAGCGATGCTGGATGCCAAGGCCACCAACTCCAGCTCCCGCACGGTTTATCTGCTCGCCAACTACTGGATTCTCAGCGCCATGAATCGGCAATTCAAAGGGGCCACAGGATCTCGCGATGAGCGGCGCCTGATCGACAGTGGACATCAGGTGCTGCGTCAAAGCCAGCTGTCCCATTTTGAAAGAGATGTGACCAGCGAACCCGAACCTAATTTCCTGGCGATCGGACGACTCTTTGATGATGATGTGATCCAGCCGGGTGAGAGCATCAATCGCAGCATTCTCGTGCGCATACCTCCCGGCACGAATGCCTTGGAACTGAGGGCTCTTGTGCCTTTGCTGACGAGAAAACCTGACGCAACCTCCCTCAACGGACGCAAACTCTTCAACGGCCATCATCTGGAATGGGGACTCGCCGATCCGTTGATTCCAAGCCCCATGCTTTGCTCCCCACCGACAGAATCAACCAGGAACAACAATTGCCGTTGGGAAGACACCGATGCAATCAGCAAGGAGCTGGATGCATTCGACGGCAAGAACGCCACGATCACGATCCGCAAACAGATCGGCTTACCGGAGTGAGAGCAAGCTGCAGCCCAAGGGCAGCATCAGGAGGGGGATCAGGAGTGGGGAGGTGTGGCTGGGCTCAAAGGCTCCATACCGTTCCCTGGAGCCTGGACCACGTCTTGGGATTCCCCTGCTGATGGTGGGGCTGGCTCCTCCTTGGCGTTTGGCGGTAGGTCCAGCTCTTTCGCTTGGGGCTGAAGCCCCTGCCGGGATGGCACCAGTCCCCATTGCTCCAGCGTGAGGCGGATACGATCCGGACTGATGGCTCCGGGAACCTTTTCCATGAGCAGTCCACTCAGATCAGAGGGGATTTCCATCTCTCCTTTCTGAAGAAAACAGATACGGTTGGTATCACGGAAAAGGGCTGTGAGATACCCCCCCTCAAAAATCACATTCTGTCGGGCACGCAGGTTCAAGCGCTCGCCGTATCGGTAGAGACGCCCCTCATCATCTGGAGTGAGCAGGATAAAACCTGCCAAGCAGTTACGGATCTGTTCCTCCAGAAAACCAAGCAAATCCGCGCCTGTGCGTGCCATGGACTGAATCACAACTGGTTCGAGATTTTCAGCCCTGAGAATCTTCTCGAGATCCTCTCGGAACTCCCTATCATGACCATGCACGATGAACACCCGATTGGCTTCCACCAGCTTCTTCGGAGAGAGGGACATCATGGCCTCAAGGGCTTTTACGGCCAAATCCATGTTCTTTAGATCCGAAAGTTGCATCGGCCGGTTTCGGTTCTTGAAGGCCACCACACCAAAGGGTTCGCGGCGCTCACGCCGATCGAGAAGCATGATCGGAACGGCATAGAAAGGCCCATCGGCAAACTCATCGGGTCCACAATCCTCAGGCCACCAGTAGTAGGGGTGCTGACTGGCAATCTCAGCGAACTCTGGGTCTCGTTTGCGGAAAGCAACTGTGGAGATCCCCATGCCACTGGGAAGTGCCACCTTCATTTCTCCCCAGGAGGCAAGGCTATTGATATCGGTGTGCAGATCCCACACCTTGAGATGGCCTGCTCCAGCTGGCACATGGACAAGAACGGCTCCTCCATCACAGAGATCACTGTGATCAACAACCTGATCAAGGAAGAACTGGATCACCAGAGCCTGGGGTCGATTGCGAGCCATGCAGAGAAAATCATGAAGCGCGCCATGGAAGGGCTTTTCACGATGGTGATTGATCATGGGATGCAGCGGGTGGGTTTGCCTTCATACACCCAATCACACATCACCCAGGCCCGCAGCACCTCCGCCACCGACCAGGCCTGGGCGATACAGCCCCGGGGCCAGTGGGGGGCATCGCCATCAAAGATCTCGCTGATGCTGCCCACCCCCGCCGTGCTCAGGTGATGGTCCACTGCCTCCAGCAACCGCAGGGCACCCACCGGATCCCCATGCACCCGGGCATGGGCCAGGGCGTAGGGCCCCAGCCACCACCCCCACACCGTTCCCTGGTGGTAGGAACGGTCGCGCTGGAGTGGACTGCCGCCGTAATGGCCCTGATAGGCAGGATTCCGCGGGTCCAGGCTACGCAATCCCACCGGCGTGAGCAGCTGCTGGCCGCACACCACCACCACCTGCCGGGCCTGCTCCGCTGAGAGCAACGCGTCCGTGAGCGCCACCGCCAGGAGCTGATTGGGCCGCAGCGCCGCATCAGGGGTGCCATCCGGCCCATCGAGCACGTCAAAGCAGTGGCCCATGGCCCCATGCCAGAACCGCTGGAACCCCCGCCGGGCTGCCTCGGCCAGCTCGACATAAAGCCCACCTGGCTCCCCGCAGAGCGCCGCAAAGCCCACCATGGTGCGCAGGGCGCAGTACCAGAGCACGTTCACCTCCACCGGCTTACCGATGCGAGGGGTGATCACCTCCCCGTTCACCTTCGCATCCATCCAGGTGAGCTGCAGCCCCTCAACGCCGGCCCGCAGCAAACCATCGGCCGGATCCCGCCGGATGCCATGGCGGGTGCCACAGCAGTGGGCCTCCACAATCTCCTGGAGCTTGGGGAACAGCTCCCTGATCAGGGCCCCATCCCCCGTAGCCTGGTGATACTGCCGCAGCGCTTCGACATACCAGAGGGTGGCATCCACCGTGTTGTAGTCGTCATCGCCCAACGTCTCCTTGCCCTCGGGAAAACGATTCGGCAGCATCCCCTCACTGACGTACTGGCCATAGGTGCGCAGGATCTGGGCGGCGATCGCCGGACGCCCCGTGACCAGCGTGAGGCCGGGCAGGCTGATCATCGTGTCGCGGCCCCAGTCGCCGAACCAGGGATAGCCGGCCAGGATCGTCTGCCCGACTGGCGCTGCCCCACTTGATGCCTCCGCCTCCGAAGGGATCGCGCGCGCCACCACGAACTGATCCGCCGCCAGCACCAGCTGCCGCACCCAGGCCGGTGCTCCTTTCGCCAGCTGGGGCTGGGCCTGCGCCCACTGCTCCAGCAGGGAAGCATCATGGGTTTGGCGCTCCTGCAGCGCCCGCTCCCCATCCAGCAGGGGCTGGCTTTCGGTGCTCAGCGCCACCGTGAGGGTGGGAGCCTCGGGGGTGAGCAGGTGGGTGATCCGGCAGGCCCGCAGGTGGTCGTCGCTGCTGGGGAGGCCGCGCTCCGCCTCCGCCGGCAAGGCATACCCCCAGCACCACTCGCCCGGGCTGGCCACTGTGGTGGTGCCCCGATCGCTGAGCACCACGAACGGCGGCACCCCCACCCCATGGGGCACCAGGCGCACCCCATGGGGCACCGCTGCCAGCTGGATCTCCGGACGGCTGGTGCCCCCGTGATGGGAGCGGGCATTCACCAGGGCCGTGAGCGAGAGGCGCACCGGCTGGCTGGCCTGCAGCAGGCGGTAGAGCACGGTGGTGGTGTGGGCGCCACGCTGCATCCAGAGGCGTTTCTCCAAAAGGACGTCCCCCAGGGCATAGCGCCAGGTGGGCACGCTGCCCTCGAGGCTGAAGGAAACGATCCAGGGATGGCCCACGGGCGCCAGCACGCCCCCGGCCCAGCGATGGGTGCAGAGGGGGTAGGAGCGATGGCCCACCTCCGCCACCTCCTCCAGGGCAGCCACAAGCAGAGTGCGCTCCGTGGGATCAGCAGGAGCCTTCAGGGCCGCCACCAGCAGGCCGTGATAAGCCCGGGTGAGGGAACCGGCCACGGTGCCGCTGCCATAGCTGCCCAATCCATTGGTGATCAGCCACTCCCGCTCCTCCGCCCGGGGCAGATCCCCCGTGATCTCACTGCCGAAGCGCACGGCCATGGCCTGACCTCCCGATAGGCGTACCGCCGCCATCTGGTCTATACCTT
>JBJTQT010000242.1:0-2881 GCA_046075745.1 Cyanobium sp.
TCCTGGAGATTGAGATTCCCCAAACCCCCGGGGTGAAGCTGAAGAAAGATGGCACCCGCCAGTCGATCGAGGAGAAGGTGTTTCCGGGCTATGTGCTGGTGCGGATGATCCTGGATGAAGACACGATGATGGCGGTGAGGAGCACCCCCAACGTGATCAATTTCGTGGGCCAGGAGGAGCGCCGCGCCACGGGCAAGGCCCGGGGGCACATCAAGCCCCGCCCCCTGAGCCGCACGGAGGTGGAGCGCATCTTCCGCCGGGCTTCGGAGAAGAAGGCCGTGCTGAAGGTGGATCTCAGCGAAGGGGATCAGATCCTGGTCACAGGTGGCCCCTTCAAGGATTTCCAGGGAGAGGTGATCGAGGTGTCGGCCGAGCGGAGCAAGCTGAAGGCCCTGCTCTCGATCTTCGGGCGGGAAACGCCGGTGGAACTGGAGTTTTCCCAGGTGAGCAAGCAAAACTGATGGGTCAAGCGCGGCCGTCTCCCTGCGGAGGGCGGCCCGCGGTGGTGTTCACCACCAGCCTCCGGTTCTCAGGAGCCGGGGATCCGCAGATCGTCCAAGCGTCCAGTCCCTGCCAAGCCTGCCGAGCCGATGGCCAAAAAAGTCGTAGCTGTGATCAAGCTGGCCCTCGAGGCCGGCAAAGCCAACCCCGCACCACCGGTGGGCCCTGCCCTCGGTCAGCACGGGGTGAACATCATGGCGTTCTGCAAGGAATACAACGCCCGCACCCAGGAGAAGGTCGGCTATGTGATTCCGGTGGAGATCTCGGTCTTCGAAGACCGCAGCTTCACCTTCATCACCAAGACGCCGCCCGCCTCCGTGCTGATCCAGAAAGCCGCCGGCATTCCGAAAGGAGCTGCCACCTCGGCCAAGGGATCGGTGGGTGCGATCACCCGAGCCCAGCTCGAGGAGATCGCCAAAACCAAGCTGCCCGACCTCAACTGCACCAGCGTGGAGTCGGCCATGCGCATCATCGAAGGCACCGCCCGCAACATGGGCGTCGCCGTGAACGACTGACCCGTCGTTCGTTCTATCCACTTACCGGGGGAGATCCACGTGATCGTTCGCACCCCTTCCTCCCATGAGCAAACCCTCCAAACGCTTCACAGCCCTGGTTGAAACGGTTGCAGACCGCCCCTATGCGCCTGCGGAGGCGTTGGAGCTGGTGAAAGCCAATGCCACGGCGAAATTCGATGAAACCATCGAAGCCCATGCACGCCTGGGCATCGATCCGAAATACACCGACCAGCAATTGCGCACCACGGTGGCGTTGCCCCATGGCACGGGGCAAACCATCCGGATCGCGGTGATCGCCCGGGGCGAGAAGGTGGCCGAAGCCAAGGCGGCCGGCGCCGACCTGGCGGGCGATGAAGAGCTGGTGGATGAGATCGCCGGCGGTGCGATTGAGTTCGACCTGCTGATCGCCACGCCCGACATGATGCCCAAGGTGGCCAAGCTGGGCCGGGTGCTGGGCCCCCGGGGCCTGATGCCCAACCCCAAGGCCGGCACGGTGAGCACCGATCTGGCGGGGGCGATCAACGAATTCAAGGCGGGCAAGCTGGAATTCCGGGCGGATCGCTCCGGCATCGTGCATGTGCGCTTCGGCAAGGCCAGCTTCAGCGCCGAAAACCTGCTCGACAACCTCAAGGCGCTGCAGGAAACGATCGACCGCAACAAGCCCAGCGGCGCCAAGGGGCGCTACTGGCGCAGCCTGTATGTGACCTCCACCATGGGCCCTTCAGTGGAAGTGGATGTCTCCGCCCTGCAGGACATCAAGAAGGAAAGCTGAGGCCTAGACCCCCTGGGTGGTAGGTTGCTGATCTGGCGTTTTGCCAGAGGGCACGCGCCCACCCCAGACAGCAGGTGAGCATTTCGCTGTAAACCCTGCCGAGGTTCACGCGTTTGGAATCACCCTGAAGGGCTCCGCAGGGAGTGGCTTTGGGAGTGGAGCAAGCCGCGGCCTCGCGCCTCCCCGGGACTGTTCTCAGGGAGCAGGCGTTTCGGGCCGCGTACCCGGCTTGTTCCCCCTCATCCGTTCCACAAACCCATGGGCCGCACACTGGAGAACAAGCAACAGATCGTCGGAGAGCTCAAGCAGCTCCTCGGTGAGGCCGAAATGGCGCTGGTTCTGGATTACCAGGGCCTCTCCATCCGCGAGATGAAGGATCTCCGATCCCGTCTGGCGGCCAGCAACGGCGTCTGCAAGGTGACCAAAAACACCTTGATGCGCCGTGCCATTGATGGAGACAGCGCCTGGGCCAGCCTCGAATCCTTCCTCGAGGGCCCCAATGCCTTCGTGCTCATCAAAGGAGACGTCGGTGGCGCGGTGAAAGCCGTGCAGGCGTTCCAGAAGGAGACGAAGAAATCGGAAACCAAGGGCGGCCTGTTTGAAGGCAAGCTGCTCTCGGAGGCCGATATCAAGGCCATCGGAGACCTGCCCTCCAGGGAAGTGCTCATGGCACAGATCGCCGGTGCGATCAATGCCGTGGCCACCCAGCTGGCGGTGGGGATCAACGAGGTGCCCTCAGGCCTGGCCCGGGCGCTCAAGCAGCACGCCGAAGGCGAAGGCACGGCCTCCTAGGCCGGCCTGCTGCGCTGCACGAGCGGCCTCGATCCTTTGTTCCATTCCCTGATCTGTTGCTGATTCCAAACCATGACCGCAACCACTGACAAAATCCTCGACCAACTGAAAACCCTCTCCCTGCTGTAAGCTTCCGAGCTGGTCAAGCAGATCGAAGAGGCCTTCGGTGTGTCCGCCGCCGCCTCCGCCGGGGTGGTGATGGCCGCCCCAGCCGCCGGTGGCGCCGCCGCCGAAGCGGTGGAGGAGCAGACCGAATTTGATGTGATCCTCGACAGCTTCGATGCCGCCGCCAAGATCAAGG
>JBJTQT010000243.1:0-4468 GCA_046075745.1 Cyanobium sp.
GTGCCGCGAATCTTGCCTTCAGCTTCGGGCTGGCGAGCGATGCCTTCGACAGCGCCGCCTGCTGCGGTGCCCTGGCCAATACCAGGACCGATGGCACCAAGACCGACGGCAAGACCGGCAGCCACAACGGAGGCGGCGGCAGTGAGGGAATCCATGGGGTAACGGGGGATGGGAGTCGCTGGAGGCCTGATGGCCGTGGCCTGAAAAGGCCTGAAATGGAACCGGATGGAACCTTGCGCCTGGGACATCTCCGGAGGACCCTGGAGATGGGCCCGAACAAACGTCGGACCTGCGCGCAGAGAGTTTGCCAGACCGCCGGACAGCGGCCCTGGCGTCAGTGGTGCTCTTCGTGCACGGCCTCGCCGATGTAGTAAGCGGCGAGGGTGGCGAAGATCAACGCCTGGATGGCACTGGTGAAGAGCCCCAGGAACATGGCCGGGAGAGGCACGATCAGGGGCACGAGGAAGGCCAGAACGGCCACCACGAGTTCATCGGCAAGGATGTTGCCGAAAAGACGGAAAGACAGGGAAAGAGGTTTGGTGAAATCCTCCACGATCTTGAACGGAAGCATGATCGGGGTGGGCTCCACGTAGTACTCGAAATAGCGGAACCCTTTGCGGCTGAGGCCGGCGTAGAAATAGGCGAGAGACACCAGCAACGCCAGGGCGATGGTGGTGTTGATATCCGCGGTTGGGGCACCCAGTTCACCACTGGGAAGATGAATCAGCTTCCAGGGAATTAGGGCACCGCCCCAGTTGCTCACAAAGATGAAAAGGAACAACGTGCCGATGAACGGCAACCAGTCGCGATAGGCCTTCTCACCGATCTGCTCGCGGGAGAGATCGCGGATGTAATCCCAGAGAAATTCCAGCAGGTTCTGCACACCAGCTGGCTCCCGCTGC
The DNA here is from genome assembly GCA_046075745.1 of Cyanobium sp. GTDB lineage: Bacteria > Cyanobacteriota > Cyanobacteriia > PCC-6307 > Cyanobiaceae > Cyanobium. Next base: position 903 of record JBJTQT010000243.1, read on the forward strand.
AGGCGGCGGGTGCCGATCACCACGACGGCAAGCAGGGCGCCGATCACCACCCAGGAGCTGAGAAACACCTGGCCATGGATCTTGAGCTTGCCCAGAATCCAATAGAAGTGCTGACCCACCTCAAGTGCGGCCAGAGGAAGGAGAGGCATCGCGAAGGGCATCGGGACCGCGAAAGGCATGGGGACCATCGGATTGGACGGATTCGTTCCAGACCAGCGATCCGGATCGACAGGAAGCCATCGACGCTGTGTCGATGGGGGCGCTCAGGCGTCGAGAAGGGCCTGGGCAATGAGGGCCGGCTTGTAGAGCAGGAAACCCAGAAGGGCCGGCAGCAGGTGGAGCTGGGGCAACTTGGCGGAGGCCAGCACCAGCACGATGGGAACCAACAGCTGAACCTTCCCCACCGATTTGCTGTTCACCCCCAGGCGCGAAACGCTCCGGGAGAGCAGAACCAGATAGAGAAGACCGCAGAGGGCACCCACAAGCGCACTGAAGGCCGCAGCCAGCCCGAAAATCAGGCCGACGGTGGGCACGGCCAGGGCCGCTGCCACGGTTGTGGCCACCAGCAGGCGACGCCGCAGGCGGTGGTAATCATCCATCCCGTCCTGAACGGCCGTGGAGGCCGGTGCAGGGGGGGTGGGGGGTGCATCGGAAGGAGGGATGGCCAGCGCTTCCTCAGCCACCGATGGAACATCGGCGTCTGGAGGAGTGGCAAGGGCAACCGCCAACCTGAAGACCTTTGGAGCGACGGGAATTTATCACGCTGGCCCCACCGGCTGCCGCCTCAAAGAGCCACGGGCAGCAGCAACCGTTGCCGGATCAGGCGTCGAGCCCGCTTCAGCCGTTCCCGCTCCTCCATGGCCAGGGGCAGGGCGGCGAGCGACGTTCCGATGGGTGCGGCCTGCCAGGCCTCCATCAGCTGGAGATCGGCGGGTTCGATCTCCAGGGGGCGCAGATCCGGATCCAGCAGGTCCGTGCTGGGCCAGCCCCAGAGGCAGCGGTTCACTTCGCCGCCGGCGGCCAGGAGGGCCCGATCCTCCTCCCATTGGCGCGCGGTGATCGGCTGGCGGCTCACGAAGAACTCGAAGTGGCTGATGGAGGGGTCCAGGGCCTCCACCAGAGCCCACTGCTGGTGCTGCTCCAGGGCCCGGGCCCGATCCAGCAGCTCTCCCGAGAGCAGGCGGGCCGGATCCCACACCTCCGGATTGGAGAAGCCCACAAAGTGCAGATCCGCCTGGGCCAGGAAGCCCAGCAGGCTGTTGAGGGTGTAGCTGGTCTCCTGGGGATGCAGATACATGTCCGCAAAATTGGCATCTGCCGCCGTGTCGAGCGCCCAGCGGTCCTCGTGGTGGCGCCGCAGCCGGTTGTCGGGGGGCAGTTCAGCCAGCAGGCGGCGGCCCAGGCGCAGCCCTTCGGCCCCGGTGCCGACACCGAGGATGCCCAGGGCTCGCTGGGTGCGATGGATTTCCCAGCGCCCGGCCTCGGCATAGAGGAAGAGATGGAGCAACCCCTCCGGAGCCAGCCGCTCCGCCAGGGCCCGCAGACCCGCCTCGGGCCGGGCCAGATGATGAAGCACGCCCACCGAATTGATGGCATCAAAGGGGCCCTCATCGCCCAGGTCGAGCAGGCTGCGCTGCTCCACGCGCAATTCCTTCACCTTCCTAGCCCCGTCAGAGCGGCGCAGGCGCTCCCGGGCCACTTCCAGGGCGCCCTGGCTGATGTCCACCGCCAACACGGAGGACCCGGGATTGAGATGGCAGAGATAGTCGGTGCTCACCCCCGTGCCGCAGCCCGCATCCAGCACTCGCCAGGTCCTTGGGCCACCACCCGGAGGGCGGGGTGGCAACACCCCACGCACCGCAGCCACCACGCTGTCGATGCACCAGCGCCAGTTGTACCCAGGGGGTGGGCCATCCTGGAGGGGATCGCCGGGGTAGGGGAAGCGGTCGTAAAGGCACTCACCACCGGTGTGGCGGCATCCGCGGCAGAGTCCTGCATGGGCAACACCTGGGGCACTCCAGATTCCTGCATGGCTGATCCGCCGCCAGGGGCGGCTGCAAACATTTGTTCATGGGCTCCCTGAGGGCCCACGGGGCAGCCGTAACGTGACTAAGCCCGGCACGCTCCCGTTCATGACTGTGACCGCCAGCAGCGGCAGCACGAGGGTCAATCCCCAGCTCTACGACACCCTGCCCCTCTCCAGCGTCCGTCAGGCGGAGCAGCAGGACCGTTTCCCCGACGGTGGCGAACTGAAGACCCTCATCACCTTCTTCCAGAGCGGGCAAATCCGCGTGGAAGCGGCCCAAAGGATCACGGCCAACGCCTCCGCCATTGTGGCAAGGGCCGCCAATCGGATTTTTGTTGGCGGCACCCCCCTCTCCTATCTCGATGCGCCGATCGGCAGCGGCGCCGAGGCGGCACCGCTCGCCTCCGACCAGGCGGCCTTCCAGCGCTCAGTGCAGACGTTCACGGGGGCTGGCGCGACCAGCCGCGGCAATCTGCTGACCCGTCTGCTGGAGGGGGCTGGTGGAGACGCTGATGTGCGCGTGATCCTCCCCACCGGATTTGCGCCGATCAGTGTGGCCCGCTACGGCACGGAGCGGATGCGGAAGTCGATCCGCGACCTCGCCTGGTTCCTCCGCTATGTCGGCTATGCGGTGGTGGCCGGCGATCCAAGCATCCTGGCGGTCAACACCCGCGGCCTGCGCGATGTGCTCGAGAAGGCCTGCTCACTGGCCGCCACCAACGTGGCCCTGCAGGAGATGCGGGCCGGCGCCGCCGAGCTCTGCAAGGACGATCCCGCCATGCGGGCCCTGGTGATCGAGTACTTCAACGTGTTGATCGGCGAGCTGGCGGTGGCCACGCCCTCGCCGCGCCAGCGCCTCGGCAGCCCCCTCAACCAGGGCCTGCAGCTGCCCGCCACCTATGCCCTGGCGGCCGACGGCAAGCAGCGCTTCATCATGCGGCCCCGCCTCAGCGGCGCCCAGAAGGCCGAGGTGATCCGCGCCGCCTACCGGCAGGTGTTCGAGCGCGACATCGCCAAGGCCTACAGCCAGATGCCCTGCCCGGTGGAGGCCACCCAGGTGCGCCAGGGCGACATCTCGATGCGGGAGTTCATCCGCTCCCTGGGCCACAGCAAGGAGTATCAGCAGCAGTTCTACGGCCGCTTCGTGAACAGCCGCGTGGTGGAGCTGGCCTTCCGCCACTTCCTCGGCCGTGGCATCAGCTCCCGCGAGGAGTTCACCCGCTACTTCGACATCGTGTCCGCCCAGGGCCTCAAGGGCCTGGTGGATTCGCTGGTGAACAGCATGGAATACGCCCAGGTGTTCGGGGAGGAAACCGTTCCCTACCTGCGCGACATCGGCGAAGAAGCCCAGGAGAGCGCCGGCTGGGGCTCCAACCGCAAGCTGTTCCGCTTCAGCGCGCCGTTTGAGGGTGCACCGCAATACGTCACCCTCTACGCCAGCTACCGCCAGCCCTACGCCGATCAGCACCCCTACGGAGGCGGCAACGATCCGCTGGGCCTGAATTACGGCGCGATCTTCCCGTCGGGCACGGCGAACGTG
>JBJTQT010000244.1:0-13618 GCA_046075745.1 Cyanobium sp.
ACAGGCTCCCCATGGCCGGCCCAGAGCACCACCAGGCAGCTGCCGGAGGCCAGCCCACGGGCGGCCAGCTCATCGAGCAAGGCGCCCGACTCATTGAAGTCGAGATTGATGCAGGGCTGCACCGCATAGCCCATCCCCTCCAACACCTGGGCCACATCCACCACCTCCTCGGCGGCCCCCAGGGGCCCAAAGCTCTCCCGATGGTCGTAGGTGCCCACCCCCACCCCCACAAACAACCGCTGCGCAGCAGAGGGTTCCGTCATGGCTCTTCCTCCACAGGGCACACCAGGGTGAGGGCAGTCACGGGGGCCACCTGGGCGGCCCGGGCGCCGGCAGCCCCCACCCGCACACGCTACACGCCCGCCCGCGGCGGCTCGAACACACACCCCTGGCCCGAATCCTCCACCCGCAGCTTGCGCTGGGCCACCACCCGGCCGCTCTCCTCCAGCAGCTCCGCCATCAAGCCCAGCGGCGCGTCAGCGACCACATCGGCCCACACCCGCAGGGGTTCACCCAGTAGCAGCAGCGGTTCCATACGCACCCCGATCTCCGGTCCGGCCAGCCCGCGATGCATCACCGGCCGGGCCGTGAGCACGCCCTCCAGCTCATCGAGGACCGCTCGATGGCTGTGGAGGCCCATGTGCTGTTCGGGGGCGTAGCGGAGGCTGGGATGGTCGGGCCGCAGGGTCTTGGGTGTTCCAGAGAGGCGCGGCACCGTGCCATCCCCGCCCTCGGCCACCCCCTCGATCTGCTCAGTGGTGTCCAGCCGCTCCCCCACGATGCGCAGGGTGGTGGGGGTGGGCTGGCGGGTTCCCACGATCGGGTGCAGGTCAACGTCGAGGTCTCTGGAGCCGCCGCGCCATCGAGGCTGGCGTGGAAGGCGATGGCATCGTCCAACAGCTGCCGGTCGATCCCCGGCAGGGGCGTGGTGAGGGGCTCCAGGCCTCCTGGAGTTTCCAGGCAGGCATAGCGGGGCAGGAGCTGGTGGATGGAGGGCAAGCTGCGGGCGAAACGGGTGAGATCCACCCGGAGCGGCCCGATTCCCTTCTCCACACCATTCACCAGCTGCCGCGCCGCCGCCGCCGCCCCCCGGTGGGGCGTGCCGATGGTGATCAGCTTGCGGGTGTGCGCCGCGCCCCCCTCCTGCTCCACATACCAGCGGGCCAGAAGGCCGCCCATGGAATGGCAGATGAAGATCAGCCGTGCCTCCCGCGCGGCCCCGCCCTGGCGTCGCCAGAGCTCCAGGGCCGGCTCCACCACGGTCATCAGTCGGCGGGCATTGAACCGATTGGAAAGGCGCCAGTCGTAGGGAAACGGCAGCAGGTTCGCCGGGCGAAGGGGATCGGTGGGATCCGGGGGATCCAGCGTGAAGCGGCTGGTGAGCCACTGCCACAGGCGGTCGTAGCCGATGTTGGCCGTCCAGAGCCCCGGCAACACATGCAGATCGGGCATCAGGGCCACCGGCTCCACCCCATCGCCGGGATGGTCATCACCCAGGTCCACCGGCAAGGTGAGGGCATCCAGGCTGGTGCCGAAGCTGCGGATCGCCTCCCACACCACCCCGGCGGAGGGGGCCCACACCAGGGAGCCATGGCGGGCCAGGGTGCTGCCAAGGATGCCGGGGATCACCACCACCAGATCATGGATATCTTGGCGCGCCTGCATCTTTCTCCAAGGATTGTCACCTCAGAAACCTAATCCTGGAAAGCGATCATGCACCAAAGGAACTAGGGAATCAGCGTGAAAGTGATGGGCGATCACCCGCCCTCAAGGCATCGCCACCCCCGCCGCCCGCATCGCCGCTGAGAGCGACCACACCTCCACCACCAGCTCATGCCAAGGGGTGATGGTGGCCATGTCGAGGGCCATGGGGGTGGGGGCAGCGGCGGCGCGCAGGGCGCGGGCGGCGGCAAGGGCGGCCTGGGCTTCCCTCAGCCGCTCCCCGAGCGACTGCTGGCGGGCCTCTGGCAACACATGCTCGGGGCAGTGGTCGAGCAGGAGGAGGCCCCGGGCGAAGGTCTCCTCGTAGTCGGTGAGGAGCGGTTGGAGCAACTGATCCAGCAGGTTTCCAGGGGCCGGATCGGAGGAGCTTGCCATGGGGGCACCCTAGGGGTTCAGCCCAGGATCAGGCCTCCCTCCTCGCTCAGGCCCGCCCGGGCACTCCGCCAATCAAAGAGCAGATCTTCAAGGGTAAGGCGCTCCAGCTCCCGCTCTATGGCTTGAGCGAGCCTTTGCTCTAGCAATGCGGCCGCCCGGTCGGAGGCGACATCCGGGCCTCCATTCCCACCGCTCTGATGCAGATCATCCAGTTGCAACATCGCCTTGGCCGGGCCGCCTACCGGCCAGGCCCCCACGGCTCCGAGCACCCGGCCCAGGGGCAGGCTCGCCGGAGCACAGGCCAGCCGATAGCCCCCCTGCCGGCCCCGCCTGGCCTCCAGCACCCCCGCCCGGCGCAGCCGCAGCAACAGCTGCTCCAGATAGGGCGCTGGCAGGGCCTGGGAGACTGCCAGATCGCTGACGGAGCGCCACCGGGCTGGATCCTGTGCCAGCTCCAGCAGGGCCTTGAGGGCCTGGGTAGCCGTGCGGCCCATCAGCATCATCCAACTCGCCCGGCCCCCAGGCGCTCCAGCACATGCTCCAGCGTGTAGCCAAACAGGGCCGGATCAGGATCACCCACCGGCAAATCATCCAAGCCCAGCTCCCGCCAGCGGGCCTGCACCCGGGCCTCCAACTCCACGTCGCGGCTGAGGGGTTCGCCCCAGGGATGGCGCCGCTCCGGGCCGATCTTGGTGGTGGCATCGATGGCCAGGCGACCCCCGAGCCCCAGGCGCTCGCTGGCGAAATCCAGGGTGTCAAAGGGGGTGTCCTCCAGCACGAAGAGATCCCGCTGGGGATCCACCTGGGCACTGAGGGCCCACACCACCTGGCGCGGATCGCGGATGTTGATGCTCTTGTCCACCACCACCACGAATTTGGTGTAAGTGAACTGGGGCAGGGCGCTCCAGAAGGCCATCGCCGCCCGCCGGGCCTGGCCGGGATAGGCCTTGTCGATGGCGATCACGGCCAGCTTGTAGCTGAGGGCCTCCATCGGCAGGAAAAAATCCACAATCTCCGGGATCTGCTGGCGCAGGATCGGCGTGTAGATGCGGTTGAGGGCAATGGCGAGCATGGCCTCCTCCTTTGGGGGGCGGCCGCTGAAGGTGGTGAAGAAAATGGGCTCGCGCCGGTGGGTGATGCAGTGGAAGTGCACCAGCGGTGATGCCTCGACGCCGCCATAGAAGCCCATGTGATCACCGAAGGGGCCATCGGGCAGCTCCTCGCCCGGCGTGATCGTGCCCTCCAGCACCAGCTCACTGTGGGAGGGCACGGAGAGATCCAGGGTTTTGCAGCGGGCCAGCCGCACCCCCTCCCCGCCATAGAGGCCGGCAAAGAGCCACTCACTGAGCTGCACCGGAATGGGGGTGGCCGCGGCCATCACCAGCAGGGGATGCACGCCAATGGCGATGGCGATCTCCAGCTTCTTGCCCAGGGCCGCCGCCTTGCGCAGGTGCCGCGCCCCACCCCGCACGCTCAACCAGTGCACGGTCATCGTGTTCACCGACTGGCGCTGGAGCCGATACACGCCCACGTTGGGGGTGCCGGTTTCCGGATCCTTGGTGATCACCAGCCCGAGAGTGATCACCCCGCCCGCATCCCCCGGCCAGGGCCGCAGCAGGGGCAGGGCATCCAGATTCACCTGCTCGCCCTTGAGCACCACCTGGTGGCAGGGAGGGGTGAGGTCGCGGTCGGGCACGGCCCGCAGGAGGCTCCAGGCCAGGCCGCCATAGCGCTTGAGTTCCTCGAAGCCCTTGGGGGGCCTGGGCTGCTGCAGCAGGGCCAGCTTTTCCCCCAGCCCCTCCAGCTCCTCAGGCCGGTCCATGCCCATGCTCCACACCACCCGCTGTACCGTGCCGAGCAGATTCACGGCCACGGGCATGGAGGAGCCCCGCACGTTCTCAAACAGCAGGGCAGGCCCCCCCAAGGCCAACACCCGATCGGCGATGGCCGCCAGCTCCAGATCCGGATCCACCGGTGCGCTAATGCGACGGAGCTGGCCGCGGCGCTCGAGGAGCGCCAGGAAGCCGCGCAGATCGCGCCCCTGCTGGGCCATCACACCGGCCAAAGCTTCCATCCGAAGAAGGCCTCACTCTGGCGGATGGGCAGGCTCTACGAGCGGAAATCGGGCTTTTCCTGCCGCTCCACGGCGGTGCCCAGCGGTCCAAACGAAATCAAGAGGCTCTGTCAGACAGGCGATGGTGGATTGGCCGCTGTTCTTGGCGAGTCAGCAGCGAGAACCTCCAGCGCAGGTAGTGCGGTCCTCCATCCGGAGATCCGCACGCCGAAACCCACACAGGCCAGCTCCAGGCTGCCACACTGATTCCACTCAGATTTTCCCTTCGGAAATGCCCGCCAACAGCGATTTCCAGCAGGCCATCCAGGCCGCCCAGCGCAGTGCCCTCGTCGGCCCGAACGTTCTCAAGAAAGCCCTGCCCTACGTGGGTGGTGGCATGGTGCTCACCGCCGGTGGCGTCATGGGAGGTCTGGCTCTGATGGCCAGCAACCCACCCCTCTTCATGCCGCTCTTCTTCGTGGCCATGATTGCCCAGCTGGTGCTGTTCTTCGTGGCCCAGAACGTGTCTCTCAAGGCCGACAACAGCACAGCCCTTCCCCTGCTCGCCACCTACAGCCTGCTCACCGGCTTCACCCTCAGCGGCATTGTGTCGCTGGCGATCGGCACTGCAGGCATTGGGGCCATCGGCACCGCCGCATTGGCCACCGGGATCACCTTCCTGGCGGCCTCCGTCTTCGGACGCAGGATGAGCGATGACGTTGGTCAGGCCCTTTCCGGTGTGGTTGGACTCGGCATCATCGGCCTGCTGATCGCCATCGTGGTGCAGCTGGTGGGCGGCCTCTTCATCCCAGGGTTCGGGATGGGCACGTTCCAGCTGATGATCGCCGGCTTCGGCACGGTGCTCTTCATCGGAGCGGCCTTCGTCGATTTCTACACCATGCCCCGCACCTACCGGGATGACCAATACCTGGCCGGTGCTCTGGGGATGTACCTCACCTACATCAACCTGTTCATCTTCATCCTGCAGCTCATCATCGCCCTCAACGGCGGCGGCCGCAGAGAGTGACGCGGGAGGATTGATCCCTCCCGCTTCAGTGATCCCTTTCAACCTCCATCCCTCCGGATGGAGGTTTTTTTTTCGGGGAAAACCCTTCCCTCCTGCTCTGCCACACTCGGCGGCAGCGCTCTGCCCCACCATGCTGATCTCTTACTTCCACACCTCCGAAAGTGTGCCCCCTGTGGTGGGCCCAGCGGATGGGGGCCCGGACGGGGCCGTGGTGATCGATGTCCTGCGGGCCACCACCACCATTGCCTGGTCGCTCCAGAACGGGGCAGAAGCCATCCAGGCCTTTGCGGATCTGGAGGCCCTGGAAGCTGCGGCAGCGGCCTGGCCAGCGGAACAGCGGCTGCGGGCCGGGGAACGGGGCGGCAAGCGGGTGGAGGGATACGACCTGGGCAATTCACCCCTGGCGGTCTCCCCTGAAGTGGTGGGGGGCAAGCGCATCTTCATGAGCACCACCAACGGCACCCGGTCGCTGGCGGCGGTGCGGGAGGTGCCCCTGCTGCTGACGGCCTGCCTGCCCAACCGCACGGCGGTGGCCCGCCGACTGATCGAACGGGACTGCCAGCAGGTGTGGCTCGTGGGCAGCGGCTGGGAGGGCGCCTATTCCCTGGAAGACAGCCTGGCCGCCGGTGCGGTGGCTTCCGCCGCCATGGAATTGGCCGTGGCCCCCCACCGCGGGGTGCGCTGCGGCAATGACGAGATGCTGGCGGCCCTGGCGCTCTGGCAGCAGTGGCGCCATGACACGGAAACCTGCCTGCGGGCCGCCAGCCATGGCCAGCGCTTGATGGGCATCGGCAATCACGATGCTGATTTCGCCTGTTGTGCTTCCGTGGATTCCCTGCGGATCGTGCCCCTCCAAGGGGAACCAGGGGTGCTGCGCGCCAGCTGAGAGAGGCCTTGTCTTCCTCGTTGCGTCCCCTACAGTTCGCCCCTGCGTTGTGTTGAAGGCGTTGAGCAGTTTCCTGGCAGCAGCCCTTCAGCTCACCAGCACGTCTGATCCCGACGCCAACTTCGCTGCCGCCGAGGAGCAGATTGAGCTGGCGGCCCGCCGGGGGGCTGAGCTGGTGGGACTGCCAGAAAACTTTGCCTTCATGGGGGATGACCAACGGCGCCTGGAGCTGGCTCCATGGCTGGCCGAGCGTTGCAGCCAGTTTCTGGTGACCATGGCGCGCCGCTATCAGGTGACCCTCCTTGGTGGTGGCTTCCCCGTGCCCGCTTCTGAGGGCTCCACCTTCAACCGGGCAGAACTGGTGGGTCCGGAGGGGCAACTGCTGGCCCGCTACGACAAGATCCACCTTTTTGATGTGGACATTCCCGATGGCAGCACCTACCGGGAGTCGGAAACGGTGCGGCGGGGCGACGCCCTGCCGCCTGTGGTAGAGGTGCCTGGGCTCTGCCGGGTGGGGTTGTCGATCTGTTACGACGTGCGCTTCCCCGAGCTCTATCGCCATCTGGCGGGGGCAGGAGCCGAGCTGCTGATGATTCCTGCCGCCTTCACGGCCTACACCGGGAAAGACCACTGGCAGGTGCTCCTGCAGGCCCGGGCGATTGAGAACACCGCCTACGTGCTCGCACCTGCCCAGACCGGCCAGCACGAGGGCCGACGGCAGACCCATGGCCATGCCCTGGTGATCGATCCCTGGGGAACCGTGTTGGCGGATGCGGGCCAGACGCCTGGTCTGGCCATGGCCCCAGTGGATACCAACCACGTGGCAAGAGTTCGTGCCCAGATGCCCAGCCTGCGGCACCGGCAACCGGCCCTCTTCTGAAGCGGCCATGCTGAGCTGGCGAAGCCGAAGAACGGCCCTGCGCTGTTGCCAACAGACGGTCGCCGTCCTGGTGGGATGGCTTCTGGTCGCGGCGACACCCTCCTGGGCCGCCAGCAGCCTCTTCGCCTGGCAGATCAACCGTCAGGGACAACTGGAGCTGCGCACCACTCCAGGAACCAATGTGCGCGCCTATTTCGAGGAGGGCAGACGGGGACAGGGCCCCCGGGTGTGGTTCGACCTGCCAGGGGCTCCCATGCGACGTCGCAGCGTGCGGGGGGGAGGGTCCCTGGTAGAGGTACGGGTGGGCAAACCAAACGACCAGACCACAAGGCTTGTGCTGGAATTCAGTCCCGGCACCCGGCTGGATCCGCGCCAGCTGCGGTTGGTGGGCGTCGCGCGGGATCGCTGGCGCATGGATCTCCGTGGGGTCTCCAGCCGAAGCCTCCCCCAGATCGGAGAGGGAGACATCGATGCCCCGCCAATGCGGGCGGGACGAAGTTCTGGCTTTGGTGGCGGCTTCAGCCCCACCACGATCACCCCGGTGCTCACCGGCAGGGTGCCCAGTGCCCGCAATCTTCCTGGAGTGCCAAGGGGCAGGTTTCGGGTGGTGATTGATCCCGGCCATGGCGGACCCGACCCAGGCGCCGTGGGGATCGGAGGGTTGCGGGAGACCGATGTGGTGCTGGATGTGGGACTCCAGCTGGCCCAGCTGTTGCAGAGCCGCGGCGTTCAGGTGTTCCTGACCCGCACCAGCGAGGTGGATGTCGACCTTCCACCGCGGGTCGCGCTGGCCAACCGAACCGGCGCCGATCTCTTTGTGAGCCTCCATGCCAATGCCCTCAGCATGGATCGACCGGATGTAAATGGCATTGAAACCTTCTATTACCAGGGGGGTCGTGCCTACGAGCTGGCCATTTCCATTCAGCAGCAACTCATGGCCGTTTCACCGGGAACACCCGATCGTGGAGCCCGCCCAGGGCGCTTCTTCGTGATTCGCCGCACGGTGATGCCATCGGTGTTGACGGAGATGGGATTCGTCACCGGAGACATCGATGCGCCGCGGCTTGCGGATGCCCGCTATCGCCAACGGCTGGCCGCGGCCCTGGCCACAGGCATCCTCACCTACCTGGGCCAATGAGATGGCGGTGAACAATCAGCCCATCGGTGTGTTTGATTCCGGCGTGGGGGGGCTGAGCGTCTGGCGGGAAATCGTGCGACAGCTTCCGAATGAATCCATTCTTTACCTGGCAGACAGGAATCATGTTCCCTACGGGAACCGCACCAGTCAGGAGGTGCTTGCCTACTGCGATGCCATCTGCAGCTTTCTGATCGACCAGGGCTGCAAAGCCGTTGTGGTGGCCTGCAACACCGCATCGGCCGTGGCTCTGGAGGCCCTGCGGGCCCGCTATCCATCCGTGCCGATCCTGGGCCTGGAACCCGCCGTCAAACCTGCCGTCTCCCTGAGCCAGACCAAGGTGGTTGGGGTGATGGCGACACCAGCGACTTTTCAGGGCCGTCTGTTCCGAGCCACGGTTGGCCGTTGTGCCACCGATGTGAAGGTGGTGGAGCAGGTGTGTCTGGGACTGGCGGACTGGGTGGAATCCGGAGCCTCCGAGCAGGATCTCGAGCCGCTGCTGAAAGGCTTTCTCACACCCATGCTGGAGGCCAATGCCGACACCATCGTTCTGGGCTGCACCCACTACCCCTTTGTGATCGACACGATCCGTCGACTGGTGGGCCCCGAACTGCGGGTGATTGACCCAGCCCCTGCGGTGGCAGCACACCTGGCCCGGGTGCTCAGCGAACGGGGGCTCACGGCCAGTCCTGATGCCCGGGGCGTGCACCGTTTCCTCAGCAGCGGCGCAGCGGCGGAGTTCTCTGCAGCCTGCAGCCGGCTGCTGGGCATCACTCCCGAATGCGGGGAAATCCGCTGGAGCGAAGGTGGCGCCTCTGGGCTGTCGCTTTCTCTGCCGGCAGGGCTTCCCCATCAACAGTGGCCACCGCAAGCCTCCTAAACTCTTTGAAACAGGGAGGTGTCGTGAGCACGGTTGCAGAGCTGCTCCAGCCGGTCGCGGCCGATCTTGATGTTCTGCTGGCCGATCTTCGCCAACTCATCGGGGCACGCCACCCGATCCTTCAGGCCGCTGCTGAACACCTCTTTTCAGCGGGTGGCAAGCGTCTGCGACCCGGACTCGTTCTCCTGATCTCCAGAGCCATTTCCCCGGATGGGTTGCTCACCCCTCGCCACCGGAGGCTGGCGGAGATCACGGAGATGATCCATACGGCGTCCCTGGTTCACGATGACGTGGTGGATGAAGCCGCCACCAGGCGTGGTGTGGCCACGGTGCACAGCCGTTTCAATCACCGGGTGGCAGTGCTAGCCGGAGACTTTCTCTTTGCCCAGGCCAGCTGGCATCTCGCCAACCTGGATGATCTTGAAGTGGTGAAACTCCTCAGCCGAGTGATCATGGATCTGGCGGATGGAGAGGTGCGCCAGGGCCTCTACCGCTACGACACCGGCCAGAGTTTCGAGACCTACATCGAAAAGAGCTATTGCAAAACGGCCTCCCTGATGGCCAACAGTGCCAGGGCTGCCGGGGTACTCACCGGGCTGCCGGATCACCAGCTGGAGTCCCTGCATCGCTTCGGGCGCCAGCTGGGTCTTGCCTTCCAGGTGGTCGATGACATCCTCGATTTCACGGGGAGCGAACAGCAGCTCGGCAAGCCTGCAGCGAGCGATCTGGCTTCGGGCTACCTCACGGCACCGGTGCTCTACGCCCTGGAAGAACAGCCTGCCCTAGGCCGGCTGATCGAGCGGGAATTCGCAAACAGCGGCGACCTGGAGCAGGCCCTGGCCCTGGTCCGAAACTGCGAGGCCATTCCCCGCTCCCGAGCCCTTGCCGCTGAGTTTGCCCAACAGGCCCTGGAGGCGATCGAGTGGTTGCCACCTTCGGAACCCCGCAGTGCCCTTAGAGCACTGCCTGATTACGTGCTGAGTCGCCTGAGCTGAGGATTGAGGCTTCACAGCCTCAGCTGTTGCAGGGATCGGACGCACTGCACACCGGCTGGATAGTCTTCACAGTCCAGGCCAGGGGCGAGGAGCACATGCACCTGGCATCCAGCCAGCACAGCGGACTGCGCTCCCGCCGGGGAATCCTCGAGCGCCCAGCAGTCCGACGGTGGCACGCTGAGACGGCGGGCAGCGAGCAGAAAGGGATCGGGAGCAGGCTTGCCGTTTCGCAGATCAGGATCATCGCCCATTACCCGCATGGCAATCACATCCAACCAGGGATGGAAGGCGCATTTGAAGGCAACGGCCTCACTGGTGCTGCTGGTGACCAGCGCCATCGGCACTCCCCGTTCCTGAAGACCGGCCACAAGGGCCTGGGCTCCCTCCACTGGCGGGGCCTGGGGCATCAGACGACGGGCAATCGGCTGTTGAACAGCCAGAAGGGCCTCATCCGAGGGAGGAGATCCCCCTGTTCGTCTGGCAATCCACTCCTTCACCTGGGCCACACAATCCACCCGACGGCGGCCCCTCAGATGGAGCAGGTCTGCCTCACTCAGCTGGGTGGAGAAGGTGCCGGCGGCCTCTCTCCAGGCCTGGGCATGCAGGGGCTCGGTATCGAGCAGCAGACCATCCAGGTCGAACAGGCAAGCAGAGGGAAGGGGCATCCCTGCTCAAGATTCAGTGGAGGATCCATCCTCTGGGAAGAGCTCCTCCAGAGAGGTTTCCAGGGTGGTGACCAACAGCTCCATGGCGGCCCTTCCATCCAGATCAGGGCCGCTCACCTGGGCGATCCAGCGGCAGGCCAGGCTTTCGATCTGATGAAACAGAGACCCCTCCTTCGAAATGGTTCGCATCACCCGTTCCAGGCTGGCCGGATCCATCTCCGGCGGCAGACCCACCACATAACGGCGTCCATCCTCACCGATATAGGAGAGCTGCCCTTCCTGATCCAGGCTCGGCCCGGCATGGGGGGTGACAGGGGGCTCCGGGGCCGGATCGTGATTCCACGCCATAGTCTCCTGGCGAAGTCTCTCTCTAACTAACGCTGTGGAGGGCTCTTGCCAAGCAGGGATCAGCACACCTGATCATCCCTCCCCGTCTGAGGGGTTGACGGGAGGCCCCCCCGCCGAATCAGGGTGGAGTTCTGCCGAGGCATCTCCATGGATCAATTCTCTTTCCATGGTCCTTTCGCCTATCGCTGGATCAACGATGTGCCAGTGGAGCGGATTGATCTGCGCAGCGGTGAACGGCGTGCCATCGAGGTGATCGGCACCGTGCTCAATCCCGGGGCGGCCGCCAAAAGCCAGGAAGAACCGAGCGGAGCCCTAGTGAGAGCGGCGATGGCTGCCTGGAACTGAGGGTGTGAGGCGCCTCAGCGGTTGAGCTTCTCCATCCGCCAGGTGACAAACGTGCCCACCGGGCTCCACAGCAGATAGGGCACCAGCAGGAGGGCAGCCGGAAGGCTCTGGGCCAGCACCACCAGGGCCAGCGCCACACCCCACACCCATCCCGCAAACCCCACCGCTGTACCGCTGCGAAGACTGCGGGTGCGGCAGATCACCCAGGTGTAGCTCTGCACCAGCACCAGGAGCCCCAGATAACCCAGGAGAATCCAGGGCTGGCGAACGGTTTGCCAGAGCACCAGAGCCGAGGCATAGAAACAGGCATAGATCGTCACCCAGATCAGGGGGATCCAGCGCTCGAAGGTGAGCCAACGGGGGCGGCGCAGCCTCAGAAACCAGGCGAAGTCGTCTTTGGAGGGGGTGAGCAGGGCCACCACGGCAGCCATCGCGAGGGCCACCAGGACGGCGATTGGAAGCCAGGCCGGCATGGGGGGCGGTCGGTTGCAGCCACGATGACGGATGGCGGGCAACTTGCGCTTAAGTAGGGGCCAGTTGCCACCAGCCAGCGAATGCCTGAGGTCACCATCGAGTCGGTGCTGCAGGAACAGCGACTCTTTGCACCCCCTGAGAGCCTCGCTGCCCAGGCCAGGATCGGCTCGATGGAGGCCTACCAAGCCCTGGTGGGCAAGGCCGAGGCCGATCCTGAGGCCTTCTGGGGAGGTTTCGCCCGCAGCGAACTGCACTGGTTTGAGCCCTTCCACACCGTTCTCGATTGGAGCAATCCACCTTTTGCCCGCTGGTTTGAGGGCGGTACCACCAACCTCTCGTTCAACTGCCTAGATCGGCATCTGGCCGGGCCCCGTGCTGAGAAGACCGCTCTGATCTGGGAAGGAGAGCCCGGGGACACCCGCCGCTTCACCTATCGCCAGTTGCATGCCGAGGTGTGCAAGGCAGCCAACGCCCTTAAAGCACTGGGCGTTGGCAAGGGCGATCTGGTGGCGCTCTACATGCCGATGGTGCCGGAGGCGGCGATCGCGATGCTGGCTTGCGCCCGCATCGGCGCTCCTCATTCGGTGGTGTTTGGAGGGTTTTCCGCTGATGCTCTGCGTGATCGCCTGATCGATGGCGAAGCGAAGCTCGTGATCACCGCCGATGGCGGCTTCCGCAAAGACAAACCGGTGCCGCTCAAGCCGGCGGTGGATGAGGCGTTGGCCGGTAATGGCGGTGCGCCGAGTGTTGAGCATGTGCTCGTGGTGAAGCGCCTGGATGGCGCAGGTGGCGAGTGCGCGATGACCAGCGGCCGCGATGTGTGCTGGCATGAGCTCGTGGAGCAGCAGGCCGCCGAGTGCCCCGCTGAGCCGATGGCCAGCGAAGATCGCCTGTTCGTGCTCTACACCTCAGGTTCCACTGGCAAGCCCAAGGGTGTGGTGCACACCACGGCTGGCTACAACCTCTGGGCCCATCTCACCTTCCAGTGGATCTTCGATATCAAGGAGAACGACATCCACTGGTGCACCGCGGATGTGGGCTGGATCACCGGCCACAGCTACATCGTTTATGGCCCGCTCTCCAACGGTGCCACCACCGTGATGTATGAGGGAGCGCCGCGCCCGAGCAAGCCTGGGGCGTTCTGGGAGGTGATTGAAAAGCACCGCTGCACGATCTTCTACACAGCACCCACGGCGATTCGCGCCTTCATGAAGAGCGGCCGCGAGGTGCCCGATCGCTACGACATGGGCTCGCTGCGCATCCTCGGCACCGTTGAGGAGCCGATCAATCCCGAGGCCTGGATGTGGTATCGCGATGTGATCGGAGGCGATCGCTGCCCGATCGTCGACACCTGGTGGCAAACCGAGACCGGGGGCGTGATGATCAGCCCCCTGCCAGGTGCGACGCCCACCAAGCCCGGTTCCGCCACCCTCCCCCTGCCGGGAATTGAGGCCGACATCGTGGATCATGACGGCCATTCCCAGGGCGCCGATCAGGGGGGGTACCTGGCGATTCGCAGACCCTGGCCGGGAATGATGCGCACCGTTCACGGTGACCCTGATCGCTTCCGCAAGAGCTACTGGGAAGAGATCCGCCCTGCTGATGGCTCCTATCTCTATTTCGCTGGCGATGGCGCCCGCCGCGACGCCGATGGCTACTTCTGGGTGATGGGCCGCGTTGACGACGTGATCAACGTGAGTGGCCATCGCCTCGGCACCATGGAAATCGAGAGCGCTCTGGTGAGCCATCCCGCCGTGGCAGAAGCGGCTGTGGTGGGCCGGCCCGACGACCTCAAGGGCGAGGGCATCGTGGCCTTTGTGACCCTCGAGGCCG
>JBJTQT010000245.1:0-4434 GCA_046075745.1 Cyanobium sp.
TATGCCCGCACCCGCCGCTCAGTGGAGGACTGGACCTGTCGACTGCGGGAGGCGGGGGTGTCTGCGATCGGCTACCACGCCGGGATGGATTCCCTCAGCAGGCAGCAGGCGCTCGAGCACTTTCAGACCCATCCCCGTCCAGTGTTGGTGGCCACCGTGGCCTTCGGGATGGGGGTGGATCGGGGAGATGTGGGCTTGGTGCTGCATCTGCACCTGCCAGCAAGCCCTGAGGGCTATCTGCAGGAGTCCGGACGGGCCGGCCGGGACGGAGCTGCGGCCCACTGTCTGCTGCTCTTTGATCCCGCCGACCGTGGTCGGCTTCGCTGGGCGATCAGAGGTTCCGGGGGCAGCCAGGCCACCCTGGAGCCATCGGATCCGGAGGTCCAGCGCAGGGCGGTCGCCCAGCGGCAGCTGCGGCGCATGGAGGCCATCGCCGAGGGGGAGAGCTGCAGGGAGCAGGCCCTCCTGCGCGCTGTGGGGGAGGTGGTGGAGGCCTGTGGCCGCTGTGACCGCTGCTGTCGTGGCGCCGAGCGCTCCCAGGATTGGTCATCCCAGGCGGCACTTCTGCTGGAGGCTCTTCAAGAGAGACAGGGCCAATCCCTCAGGAGCCTTGCGGATCTGCTGGCCGACGAGATCGGTGGGGATTCAGAACAGTGGAGTTGGCTCTGCCACCGGCTTGTGGAGGAGGAGCTGCTCCAGGAGAGTGATGATGGTTTTCAGCGGCTGTGGACAAGAACCAGCGGCGAGCATTTCCTTCGCTCTCCCTGGCCGCTGCACTGGTGTCGGCCCTCCCCACCGGTGGGATCAGCCTCCGCGGCGTGAACAGAAATCATTCACGAGTTTGCTCTCCACATCTGACGCAGGATCATTCCAGGACCCCCATTGCCCAGATGCATCTGTGCTGTTGATCTTGCGGGCGCCGCAGTTGATGGACGTGTAGAGCTGTTCCCCCTTGCCATTGATCGCGGCGGCCACCATGCTGCCGCCCATCGGCTGCCAGCTGGTCCAGTCCACCTGCAGCGGGCCGTAGGACCGCCAGTCGCTCTTGCCGCTGGCGGCCTGCTGCACTGCTGGGGTGGCAGGGCGAGGAGCGGCGGCCACCGGGGTGGCGGCTGGCCTGCTGGGCTGACGCTCGATGCTCGGGCGAGGCTGGGGGCGGGTCGGCGTGGGCTGGGAGACCGCCCTGCGCTCGGGTGGCTGTCCCTTCAGGCGCAGTGTGCTTCCGGCATGCACGTTGTTCGGGTCGCTGATGGCGTTCAGGGCCACCAGCTGGCTCATGGGGAGGCCGTAACCCTTGGCGATGGCTGAGAGGCTCTCACCCTTGCGCACCACATGCTCACTGGCCCCAGACACATAGGTGAAACCCAAGGGCTTGTTCACAGGTCGGGGGGCGCTTTGGGTTACCCGACTTTCTCCGCGCAGCTTCAGCACCTGGCCCACCTCCACATGGTTGGGATCCTTCAGGCTGTTGATGGCGATCAGGGTGCTCACCGGCACACCATGGCGATCGGCGATGTCTGAGAGGGTTTCCCCATTCCCCACCGTCACCGTCGTGCGGGCTGGACCCTTGCCACTGGCCGTGCTGCTGCTTACTCCAGGGGGGAGTTTGAGCTGGGTTCCAGCCTCCAGGTGATCGGGATCGGCAATCTTGTTCAGTTCAATCAGGCGTTGCACGCTCACGCCGAGCCGATCGGCGATTTCGGAGAGCGTTTCCCCGGGCTGCACCCTCACGGCTCCCGCCATGGAGGGCAGAGGGAGTGCCAGGGCCAGCGCCAGGGCAGCAGCGGCAGCGCGCGTCACCATCAATCATCGTCAAGCTCGGCGCACCTTAAGGAGAGTTTCCCCTCTCATCCAGTCCCCGGCAGGGGAATTGCACGGATCTAACCGATCAGGCGCTTCAGAAGGACCAGCTTGTCTCCATAGGGTGGATAGCGAAAGGGGAGATCGGGCCAGGCTCCCCTCTTGAGAATGCTGCGCTGGTGCGAGAAGGTGAGAAAGCCCCTGTGTCCGTGATAGGCCCCCATCCCGCTCTCCCCCACACCCCCGAACGGCAGTTGGGGCGCCGCCACCTGCAGCACCACGTCGTTGAAAGCCAGGCTGCCCGAACTGGTGCGTTGCCGCACCAGTTCCTGATCCCGGCGCGTCCCCCCGAAGACATAGAGGGCAAGGGGTTTGGGACCTGCCTGCACCCTGGCGATCGCTGCCTCCAGATTCGGCACTGTCACCACCGGAAGCAGGGGGCCGAAGAGTTCCTCCTGCATCAGGGGGTCGGTCTCCGGATCCTCCACCCGCAGCACGGTGGGTTCGATTCGGCACTGCTCCTGGTCGGCTCGACCCCCCAGGAGGACCTGTTGCCGTTGGCTGGCTTCGGAGATGAGGCCAGCCAGTCGGTCGAACTGCGACCGATTGACCAGACGGCCCAGATCCTCACTGGCGAGGGGATCAGGGCCATACAGGCGACCGATCTCCCTTGCGATGGCCTCCAGGAGGCGGGGCGCCACCTCCGGCACCACCAGCAGATGGTCCGGGGCGACGCAGGTCTGCCCCGCGTTGAGACCCTTGCCCCACACCAGTCGACGCGCCGTGGTGGCGATCGGTGCGTCCCCCAGAACGATGGCCGGGCTCTTTCCCCCAAGCTCGAGGGTGATGGGAGTGAGGTGGCGGGCTGCTGCCGCCATCACCTGCCGACCGACCCGGGCACCGCCTGTGAAGAAGATGTGGTCGAAGCGTTCGTCCAGGAGCTGGGCCCCCACTTGCCCGTTCCCCTGCACCACCTGCACGGTTTCAGAGGGGAAGGCCTCCTTCAGCAGGCTGGCGATCAGGCCTCCGGTGCTTGGGGCCAGCTCGGAGGGCTTGATCACCGCGGTGTTCCCCGCAGCCAGGGCACTCACCAGGGGCTGGAGGCAGAGCTGAAAGGGATAGTTCCAGGCCCCAAGAATGAGCACGCAGCCCAACGGCTCGGGATGCACCCTGGCCCGGGCGGGCCAGCTCCAGGGGGGAAGGCCGATCCCCTGCCCGGCCATCCACCGGCTCAGGTGGCGACGGGTATGCCGAAGCTCCTCCCGCACGCCGGCCAGTTCCACGTAGGCCTCCAGGGGGGGCTTGCCAAGGTCTCGGGCCAGGGCCTCAAGCAGCTTGGATTCGGCGCTATGCAACAGGATGTCCAGGCGGCCGAGCTGCTCCAGGCGCCAGCGCAGCGGGCCCGTGGTGCCGTCCCGCACCGGTTGGCGCATCGCCTCAACGGAAGGGCAGAGAGGAGAAGTGATTTCAGACATGGTGATCAACGGCAGCTCTGCTGGGCCACCACCCGTCGAAGGTCATTGAGATCTGGAACACTGGGGCCTTCAGTGGCGAAGAGGAGGGCCGTGGCCAGGGATCGATCCCCCTTCTCCAGCAGACTATCGATGGTGGAGCGCCAGGCGGCCGGCTGCCCGGCCAGCGATGCCAGCAGCTGATCCCCTTCCCGGAGACGTCGGGCACCAGCTGCCTCGAGTTCGATGGAGGCGAAATGATCGGAGGTGGCACCGAGGGGCCGCATCCGTATGGTGACGGTTTGGCCGGGCTGGAGGGGCGCCAGAGGCCATGGCTGGGGACCTTCCAGGGGTTCGCCCATCTGCCACTGCCGGCTCCAGAGAAGGGCCGTTCGCCCTGGGGCTGTGGGCGGGGTTCCCGCTTCAATCCGGAGCTCCGTGAGGGGTTCCCGCAGGAAAAGCGTGGGGCGGCTGGTTGGAACCAGGGCCCTTGGGGCCTTCTGGGAGAGGGTGCTGGTGGGTTCCAAATAGGGAGCCAGCACACAGACATCGGGGGTGGCTGTCACAGGAGGCGCACAGCCCAGAAGCGCCAGAAGGAGGGCGCATTCGGTAGCAATCGCCACAGTCGAGTCTTGGGATCGCTTCATAGGTTTGCTCCGTGGCGTCCTTATAGGGGCTGCGGTGACCGATTCGCTAGGAGAAGCGGCTGATGGGCTGGACAGGGCTTCAGTGCTGCGCGCCGGTGGATGAGCCCCGGGGGGGATTGCCCTCCTCGGAAGGGGCGCGACGGCAGCTGCAATCCGAGGTGGTGAGGGTGCCCCTGCAGGCCATTCTTTATCTTCAGCCCATGGCGGAAAACGGCCGGGGCGATCAGCCCAAGCCCTGCGGCCTTGCCGTTCCCTCCGGCCATGTCAGCTATCGACAGTAGGGGCGTTCAGAGCCCGTAACTCTCATCAACCGAGCGTGTGCCGGCGGATTGGGAGCTTTCGCTCTCCTCATCGCCCTTTTCAGGAAGCCCTTGACGAGACTTGAACTCGTGACCTCTCCCTTACCAAGGGAGTGCTCTACCGCTGAGCTACAAGGGCATGTGGAAAGGTGGGCCGGGTTGGATTTGAACCAACGTAGGCAGAGCCAGCGGATTTACAGTCCGCCCCCATTAACCACTCGGGCACCGACCCGAACC
>JBJTQT010000246.1:0-2553 GCA_046075745.1 Cyanobium sp.
TACCTGGATCAGGATGCTGCACGGGAGAAGGCGGAGGCGGCCCGGAGCTTGCTGGGGGGGTGAGGTGGTGATAAGGACTGCCCAAGCGAGCAATCCCGGACCCTCTGGCGTCCGTGTCGCTACCAACTCACTCAACGGCCCCTGTGCCCAAAAATCATGAACGACATCACTGAGGTGATCGACGATTGGATTGCCGATCGACGGCTGTCTCGAAGGAAAAAGGCTTTCCTTGAAACGGTCTATGACCAGTTTCTGGAAACTTCGGGTGGTGCATACGCGCCATCTCTTAGCGGGTCCGCTTACAGCTCATGGTTAGACCTTCCAAGCGGTTCGTACCTAATCCAGGTAGTTGCCGCTCTCCTGGATCACGTAGACCCACTGGCTGAGCCTCCCTCCCGGTTGGTGGAGGTGACAGAGCAGCTCGTTGAAGATGGCCACATCGAGCGAGAGACAGCCGAAGCGTTCTACGAAGAAGCCCTCTAAGGCCAGGGCCATTTCGGCAGGCTCCTGGTGCAATCAGCATCGGGAGCCTTGCTTACAACAAACACCCATGAAATGAGGGTATAGAATTATCTCAACCTGATGATTCTCCCCGTGATCCTCACACCAGCGGATGAAAGAAAGATGGCTTTCTTGCACTCCAACTGGAGCGCCCCGCCTGATGATGATGTGCCCAATCCGGCCGGAGAACTCATCAGCACCAGAGCGAGCGAGCTTCATGAGCACGGGCAAAACGCCATCCACAGCCGCGGCCTCCGTCTGCATTGTTTGGAGCTTCAACGACCCACCAGTCGCGGATTCCTTGCAATGGAGCCGGCCCACACTCCTTCTTCCAAGCAGCGGCCGCTTTTCGGGTAAGCGTTGATGGTGCAAGGAAGAGAAACTTGGCTAGAGCTTCTGACGAAAGCGATTCGACTGTGCGACGCTCCCTATCGTGGTTCTTTTGGGCTTGATAAATTTCATCGAATATCTTTGAAATATCAGGCGGGCCCAAGATGGAGAGCAACTGCCGCTGTGCATAAATATGTGGACGCATGAGCTCCTGAGCCCAGCGAAATTCTGAGCGGATGAACTGCTTGTGATGCTTCAGCATCTCCTCCTTAAAAATGTTGCACCAATACAGGCTTGACGCGCGAAGCATCGGGCGATCGGTCAATCTGTCACCAAATGTAGCGGTCTGTGCTCAATGCACGCTTCCGAAAGTGCCTGCTAAGTCCCCCAGGGGCCAAGGGGCAGGCTCGGCCTTGGGATCAAATGAAGCCAGAAAGACAGCGAGATAGGCACGTTTTAGGCACGGAATAACCAGCAAGCGGCACGGCGAGTAGAAACGCAGCGGACTTAAAATCCGCAGGTCGCAAGACTGTGGGGGTTCAAGTCCCCCTGCCCCCATCGCTTAAAAGCCCTGCGGGCTCTGGGTTTTGGAGCCCATGGAGCCCATGGAGCTGCTGCTGTTCCCAACGCCACGCCCCTGCAGATCCCCCCCTCCGGTGGAGCTTTTCAGTACGGAAAGAGGAACCCCCAGAGGCCACCACCACTGGGGAAAAGGCGTAAGTTGAACTTGAGGGGAGGCCCGGGAGCCAACCCGATCCTCTGCCTCCACAAGAGTCCGGCTAGGGATCATCCGAGCCGGTGAGCAGAGTTTGGAGATGAGCCATAGGCCACTTCTGATTCCCGCTTGTTGACATCCCGGGCTGCAGTACCCGGGCCGGGATCACAGCCGAGAAGGTCAAGCCTTGAGCATCTCTTCTCCCAGACGTGATCTCATTTCCTTTCCTGCCAGGCCCCAGACAGGTCATGCGTGAACCCACAGGCACCCGATCGGATCGGCCCCAGATGCCAAGGCGAACGTCCGCAACCGGTGTGAAGGCGCCCCGACCTGGCGCGCCTTCTGTTGTTTGGCGGCTGAATGGGTTCGGGAAGACAATGGACAGAAGTCAGGGGTCACCGCTCTCCAGCTTGTTTGACGCACCCCCCCCTCAAACCGCCAACCCCATCCCCGGAAGCCACCCCGCCGGGATCTTCCGCTCCAGCCGCCACAGAGGCTCCCCCACGCCATGGGCCGCTCGCCCTCATGGTCTGCATCGGTGGCAAAGCCCAGACAGCGGAAGGGTTCGGTGACACCGCCCGGGCGCCCGTCGAGCCGACGCTGCTCGCGCACAAACAGCCGCTGCGGCCGCACAATGCCAGCAGCAGACCTTGCCCCCCATGAACCACCAGCCCTCGTTGCTGAACCGCATTGCCCGGGTGCTGCTGTGCCTGGTGTTCATCCATGCGGTGATCGGCAAGCTCACAGGCTTTGCCGGGTTGGCCGGCGCCATCGCCGCCAAGGGGCTGCCGCTGGCGCCGCTGCTGCTGGTGGCGGCCATGGCCCTGATGGCGGTGGGCTCGGCCCTGGTGATCAGCGGCTGGAAGGCCCGACTCGGAGCCGTGCTGTTGCTGGTGTTCCTGGTGCCCACCACCCTGCTGTTCCACGGCGATGTGGCCGACAAGATGGAGCGGATTCAGCTGTTCAAGAACCTGGCGATCATGGGCGGCCTGCT
The DNA here is from genome assembly GCA_046075745.1 of Cyanobium sp. Lineage (GTDB taxonomy): Bacteria > Cyanobacteriota > Cyanobacteriia > PCC-6307 > Cyanobiaceae > Cyanobium. The sequence goes on from JBJTQT010000246.1 coordinate 2,541, forward strand.
GCTGGTGGCCGAT
>JBJTQT010000247.1:0-6205 GCA_046075745.1 Cyanobium sp.
GGTGGCGCCCCAACACCAGCGCCAGGGGGACTTGGCCCCGCACCATCTCCAGCCGGGGCACCCCGGGAGCCAGGGCCTCCAGGGATCCCGGCAGGGCGGCCCGTTGCTCCTGGCTGATCAGATCCAGCTTGTTCAGCAGCAGCAGATCGGCCTGGCGCAATTGGCGCCGCACCACATCGCCCACGTACTTGTCGGCCGCCTGCCGTTCGATCCGCTCTGCGTCCACCACCACCAGCAGGGCATCGATCGTGAAGCCAAAGCCTTGGGCCATCTGGGCCACTCGCAGCGGTTCGGCCACACCGCTGGCCTCGATCACCACGTGGTCGAACTTTGCGGCGCGGGCCTTCACCTGGCTCAACACCTCCGCGAAGCCGCTCACCAAGGAGCAGCAGAGGCAACCATTGGCCAGCTCGATCGTGTCGCCCGCATGGGCGCGCACCAGGGCGGCGTCGATGTTGAGGCTGCCGAAGTCGTTCACCAGCACGGCGATGCGCAGCTCGCCCGCATCGGCGAGCAGGTGGTTGAGCAGGGTGGTCTTGCCGGCGCCGAGGTAGCCGCCGAGCACGGTGAGTGGCAATGGCGGCACCTGGGAGGGGAGGGCCGGCGAAGGGGCGGAACGCATGGGGCGGGAGGGGGCTCAGGCGCTGGCCGAAGCCCGGTAGACGCTTTTGCCTTCCTTGAAGGTCTCCACCACGGCGATGTCCAAGATCTTGGCGGTGGGACCGGTGGTGGGATCGGCGTCGAGGATCACCAGATCGGCGAGCTTGCCCGCCTCGATCGTGCCCTTCTCCCCCTCCTCGCGGATCTGCCAGGCCGCTTCAATCGTGAGCGCCTTCAGGACCTGCCAGGGGCTCACACGCTGATCGGGGCCCATCACCTCCCCCTTGCGGGAGAGCCGCTCCACCGCCGTGTAGATCATCCGCATGGGTTCGACTGGCGTCACCGAGAAGTCGTTGTGGTTGGAGCAGTGCAGCCCCTTGGCGATGGCCGAGGCCATGGGGCTGAGGAAATAGGCCCGCTCGCGGCCTAGGTTTTCCACGTGCACGTCGCCCCAGAAGAAGGCATGCACGGTGAAGAAGCTCGGCGAGAAGCCCAGTTCCGCATAGGCATCGAGTTGATCGGGCCGCACGAACTGGGAATGGACGATGACCGTGCGTTTGTCCTGGGCGGCGGTGATGCCGGCGGCGCGGGCCGCGTCGATCATCAGGTCGATGGCGGCATCGCCATTGCAATGGCAGAAGATCGGGATGTTCTTCGATGCGAGCTCCTTGACGATCTGGTGGATCAGCTCGGGTGGAAACAGGGGCTGGCCGCGCCAGTCCGGCTCGCCGTTGGGGCCACCGGTGAGCAGCGGCTGGCTCCAGAAGGCGGTTTTGCCCTGGGGGGAGCCGTCGATCAGGCACTTGATGCCGCCCAGCTTCACCCGGTGGTGGTAGGTGCCGAACGACTCGGAAGCGGTGTCGGGCAGCTCCATCGGCCCGCCAGTGAAATCCGGGAAAGACTCCTTCACCAGCTTTGGCACCTCCAGCACCAACGGCAGGCACACCACATCCAGATAGATCCGCCCCTGGTGGCCCGCCTTCATGATGAGCTTGAGGTCCTTGGCATTGGTGGCCCCTTCCTGAAGGGTGGTGATTCCTTTGCAGGCATAGATCTGCTGGGCCGCATCGAAATGGGTAAGCAGTTCCTCCTCCGTGGGCTGGGGCATGGCCGCAAAAAGCGGCACAAAGGCTGTCTCCATCAGCAGCCCGTCGGGTTCCGTGCTGCCCACCTTGCGCAGGATCAAACCCCCTGCCGGATCGGGAGTGGAGGCGTCGATGCCCACCGCAGCAAAGGCTGCGGAATTGAGCACGGCGCCGTGGTTGGAGCTGTGGATCAGCAGCACAGGATTGGCAGGAAACACCGGATCCAGGTCGTCGCGGCTGAGCTGGCGGCCATCGCTGAGGTTCGACACGTCTTAGCCGTAGCCGATGATCCACTCCCCTGGCTTCACGGGATGCGCCGCCACGTGCTCGCGCAGCACCTGCAGGATGTTGGCGATGCAGGTGACGGGGCCGGCCGGCCCCCCCGACACGTTCGCCCATGTCACGATCTGCAGCGCGTTGGTGAAGTGCCCGTGGGCATCGATGAACGAGGGCATCAGGGTGCGACCCTGCAGATCCACTACTTCCGCACCCTCTCCAGCAGCGGCCATCACCTCGTCTTCCGTCCCGGCGGCCAGGATGCGTCCAGCGGCGATCGCCACGGCCTCCACCCGGGGCCAGGCGTCCACAATGGTGAGGATCGTGCCGCCACGAAAGATCAGCGCTGCCGGTGATGGGGTCATGGGATCAGCAAGCGACCATGTGTCATTTGTTTGAGAGAGAAACCCTCAGCCGCCAGGATAGAACCTGGCGAATGTCCCAAGACTGATTCCTAAATGCGGCGACAAATGGTGAGCTCACCACTGTGGGAGACTTGAAAATGTTCATCTTCAATGGCGTCAGCAAACAATTGTCTGGCGTCGCCAAAACCTGTATCGTCGTGTAGCTCGATGGCGATGGCATCTGTGCGACTCAGCCAATCCCGATAGGATGCATCCGCGAAGACCACAGCTTCAGCACCTTCGATGTCCATCTTGAGCAGGGACAGTCGATTTTGTCCTGACTCACCCAGGACGTCACCAATCGTGATTGCTTCAACCTCTCCTTTTTCCCCAGGAGCACACTCCCTTACCTGACGTGTCCAGTCTCGACCGTCCCGATAGTTTTCACTTTCGATTGCCAGTTGGGCTGGCCTTGACCAGATCCCACAATTGCGGAGATGTGCACGGTCGCGATAGGGTGCAAGATTAATGCTGAGCGCTGAAAAATTAGCGGGATCAGGTTCGATGGCTACGACCTGGCAGCCTGGAAAGTGAGACAAAAAGTAGGCACTTGAATAGCCTACATTGGCTCCTGCGTCGATGATGAAGTCAATATTTTCTAAGTCAAGCAGGCAATCATATTCCTTCTGTATAAAGATTTGGCGAAATACATCCAAGTCACTTGAATTGCCTCTGATTAGCAAATCTGCTGAAATCCCTTTTGGTCGAACGTGGATGTTTGTCTTTCCGTTCCATAGCGCCAGACGCCATGCGGGGAGCCAGTCAACTGCAGTGGCGAATTCGCAAAAAATAATATAGAGCGATTTGAGTTTCGTTATCAATGCATTTCCTCTGAATTCCTCCAACTCCGACATTCTACCGGCCTTCCTCGCTCCTGCCCCTTGTCAGCCCTCCTTAAGCTCTTAATTATGCCCGACTTCCCCCTGAGGCGCCGCCGGCTGCTCGGCGCGGCGGCCCTGGCCACCACCGCAGGAGTCCTGTCGTCCTGTCGCGTTCGGAAAGCGGACGATGTGAAGGCGGGATCCGCCTTGCCCCTTGTGCGTTGGCGGATGGCCACCAGCTGGCCCCACTCCCTCGACACTATTTTTGGTGGCGCCGAAACGGTCAGCCGCCGGGTGCGGGAGATGAGCCAGGGGCGCTTTCTCATCCAGCCCTTCGCCGCCGGCGAGTTGGTGCCCGGCCTGGAGGTGCTGGAGGCGGTGCAGAACGGATCGGTGGAATGCGGCCATACCGCCAGCTACTACTACCTGGGCAAGAATCCGGCCCTGGCCTTTGGCACCGCCGTGCCCTTCGGCCTCACGGCCCAGCAACAGAACGCCTGGCTCTACGAGGCAGGCGGCCTGGAGGCCATTGATCGGCTCTATGCCGATTTCAGTGTGCGCAGCTTCCCGGCGGGCAACACCGGCGCCCAGATGGGCGGCTGGTTCAAGCGGCGGCTGGAGGGATTGGCGTCATTGCAGGGCCTGAAGATGCGCATCCCTGGCCTGGGCGGCAAGGTGATGGCCGCCCTGGGGGTGAACGTACAGGTGCTCCCTGGCGGCGAGATCTTTTTGGCCCTCGATCGGGGCGCCATCGACGCCGCCGAGTGGACCGGCCCCTACGACGACGAGAAGCTCGGCCTGAACAAAGCGGCCCGCTACTACTACTACCCGGGGTGGTGGGAGCCCGGCCCCACCCTCACCGCCCTGGTGAACCTGCAGGCCTGGCGCAAGCTCCCCCCGGAGTACCAGGCCATGTTCGCCGCCGCCTGCCAGGAGGCCAATGGGCTCATGCTCAGCCGCTACGACGCCCGCAACGCCACCGTGCTGCAGCGGCTGGTGAAGGGCGGCACCCAGCTGGAGTTTTACGGCGAGCCGATTCTCAAGGCCGCCCAGGAGGCCACCGATCAGATCCTGGCCCAGAACGCCGCCGATCCCACCTTCAAGGGGATCTACGACCAATGGCGGGCCTTCCGCCAGGAGGTGTTCGCTTGGAATCGGGTGAATGAATTCTCCTATGCCCGTTTCGTCTACGGCGAGCCGGAGACAGCGCCATGAAAGGAAGCCCCGCGGGCCCTTGGTTGACCCTCGCTGATCGCATCGATGCCCTCAACCGCGCTGCCGCGGCCGTGGGCCGCTGGGCCCTGCTGCTGATGCTCGCCCTCGGCACCTGGAACGTGGTGGGTCGCTACGTGGGCCTGGCGGTGGGCCGCAACCTCAGCTCCAATGCCCTGATCGAAGGCCAGTGGTATCTGTTTGATCTGATGTTTCTGCTGGCGATGGGCTACGCCCTCCAGCGGGACGACCATGTGCGGGTGGATGTGCTCCAGAGCCGCTGGAGCCCGCGCCGGCGGGCCCGGGTGGAGCTGGGCGGCATCCTGGCCCTGCTGCTTCCCTTCGTGCTGGTGGTGCTGCTGGCCTCGGTGGAGCCCACCCTCCATGCCTGGCGCATCGGCGAGGTGTCGCCCGATCCCGGCGGGCTGCCCCGCACCTGGGTGAAAAGCCTGATTCCGCTTGGTTTTCTGTTGCTGGGGCTGCAGGGGGTGGCCCAGGCGATTCGCCTGCTGAATGGCCAGCGCGTTGGCAAGCACGACCACCGCGAGGAGGGCTGAGCGGTGGAGATCGAAGCCTTCGGTTGGGTGCTCTCCCTGGAACCCGGGGAGATCCTGGGGCCCGGGATGTTTCTGGTGCTGGTGGTGGCCCTGCTCAGCGGCTTCCCCGTGGCCTTCGGCCTGGGCGGCGTGGCGGTGCTCTTCGCCGCCCTGGCGATGGCCCTGGGGGTGTTTGACGCCTCTTTCCTGGCGGCCTTGCCCCAGCGGATCTTCGGGATCATGGGCAACATCACCCTGCTGGCGATTCCGGCTTTTGTGTTCATGGGCGCCATGCTCGAGCAATCGGGCATCGCCGAGCGATTGCTGGAAACCATGGGCCGCCTGATGGGCCGCCTGCGGGGGGGCCTGGCCCTGGCGGTGGTGCTGGTGGGCACGGTGCTGGCCGCCACCACCGGGGTGATCGCCGCCACGGTGACCACCATGGGCCTGATCTCCCTGCCGGCCATGCTCCGCGCCGGCTACGACAAGGCGCTGGCCACCGGGGTGATCGCCGCCTCCGGCACCCTCGGCCAGATCATTCCCCCCTCCATCGTGTTGGTGGTGCTCGGCGATCAGCTGGGGGTGCCGGTGGGGGATCTGTTTCTGGGTTCGGCGATCCCGGGCCTGCTGATGAGCGCCGCCTTCGCCCTTTACGTGGTGGTGATCAGCGCCCTGAAACCTCAGCTCGCTCCCCCCTTGGACACGTCCGGCCTGGCGCCACTCACCGCCGGCGGCCTGCAGAAGGTGTTGGCGGCTCCACTGGGCCTGATCCTGCTGGTGCTCGGCAGCATCTTCTTCGGCATCGCCACCCCCACCGAAGCCGGGGTGCTCGGGGCAGTGGGGGCCATGGCCCTGGCAGCGCTCCAGGGCGGCTTCAGCCGGGCGGCCCTGCGGCAGGTGTGCGATTCCACCCTGCGCACCACGGCCATGGTGCTCGCCATCCTGATCGGCTCCACCGCCTTCAGCCTGGTGTTTCGCGGCGTGGGGGGGGACGTGCTGATCAGCGATCTGCTGATGAATCTTCCCGGGGGCCGGGCAGGGTTTCTGGCGGTGAGCATGCTCGTGATCTTCGCCCTGGGCTTCTTCATCGACTTCTTCGAGATCGCCTTCATCGTGGTGCCCCTGCTCCTGCCCACCGCCCGCCAGCTCCTGGGTGCGGAGGGGCTGCTGTGGCTGGGGGTGGTGATCGGCGCCAACTTGCAAACCTCCTTTCTCACGCCCCCTTTCGGCTTCGCCCTCTTCTACCTGCGGGGCGTGGCACCGCCGGGGGT
>JBJTQT010000248.1:0-10716 GCA_046075745.1 Cyanobium sp.
CTTTTCTCAGAAGAAGCCCAGGCCATCTTTGCCGAGGAGGGGTTCCGACCCACCAACCCAAAGGTTTGGAGACGCGTGCAGAGCAGCTTTGCTCCCGTGAAGCAATGGTTCAGCGTGAAAGACTTCGGAGGCTGGCCAGCGGTGAACCAGACCTTCTTCGACAAGGGCGGCCTCTGGGATCGTCTCTTCGCCAACAGCCGCTGATGACGACCTCCCCTCCATGACACCCTCACCCATTGCCGTCAGCCTGGCGGAAGCCTCCCGCTTCTGGTTTCAGCTGGGCTGGGTGAGCTTCGGGGGGCCGGCTGGGCAGATCTCCCTGCTCCATCGGGAACTGGTGGATCGGCGCCGATGGCTCTCAGAGCGGCGCTATCTGCACGCCCTCAACTACTGCATGCTGCTTCCCGGGCCGGAGGCGATGCAACTGGCCACCTACCTGGGCTGGCTGATGCATGGAGTTCCCGGCGGGTTGATCGCCGGGGGGCTGTTCGTGTTGCCATCCGTGGCCGTCCTCACGGCCCTGGGGAGCGTGTATGCCCTGTGGGGCCAGTTGCCCGTGATCGCGTCGGTGTTTGCCGTGCTCAAACCCGCGGTGCTCGCCATCGTGATGATGGCGGCCTGGCGCATCGGAAAACGAACCCTGCGCACCCCCCTTCTGGTGGGATTGGCGATCGCAGGCTTTCTGGCCCTGGGAGTGTTCAAACTCCCCTATCCCTTGGTGATCCTCACCGCCGGGCTGATCGGGCTGGTGACCGCCCGCTGGAGGCCCTCCCTGCTCCTGCAGGGGCAAGGCCATGGCGGTGGCTCCAGGCCGAGCACAGAGGAACCCCAGGCGCGAGCGCTGCACGACGATGATTCTGCCAGCCCCGCCCATGCCCGTTTCTCCCGCCGGCGCCTGGCAATCACCCTGCTGATCTGGGCCCTGGCCCTGGTGCTGCCCCTGGCGGGCCTGGCGATCGCAGGCGGCTGGAACGGCACCCTGGCGTTGATGGGCCGCTTCTTCACCCGGGTGGCCCTGCTGAGCTTTGGGGGAGCCTATGCCGTGTTGCCCTATGTGGCCCAGGGAGCCGTGGAGCAATTCGGTTGGCTTTCAGCCAGCCAGATGCTGGATGGCCTGGCCCTTGGGGAAACCACCCCCGGTCCATTGATCATGGTGGTGGCCTTTGTGGGGTTCATGGGGGGCTGGAACCAGTCCCTCGCCACTGCCACCAACCCCTGGCCCCTGGCCCTGGCGGCGGTGCTGGTGACGGTGTGGTTCACGTTTCTGCCCTCCTTCGGCTTCATTCTGGCTGGAGGGCCCCTGGTGGAGGCCAGCCGAGGCGATCAACGCTTCGCCGCGCCATTGAGCGCCATCACGGCTGTGGTGGTGGGAGTGATCGCAAGTCTGGCCCTCTTTTTCGCTGGCCCGGTGCTCTGGCCCGGTGGAGTGTTCAGCCCATGGGCTGCCCTGGTGGTGGCGGCAGCTCTGTTTGCGCAGCTGCGGCTGGGCTGGAGTGTGCTCCAATTGATCGGCACTGCGGCGGCCATCGGTGCGGCGCTCGCGGTGCTGGCACCGATCTGGGGCTGAACCGCAACGCCCTGGGATGTGGTCAGAAACGATGGGTGCTGTGGCTGCCACAACGCCTGCATCGAACAAGACAACGCATGATCCAGGGATGCGTCCCCAGTCGTTCCAACATGACCAATCCCCCGAACAACTTTGGCTCCCTTCTGCTGATCATCGCTGGTGCCGTCAGTGCTCCAGTGGGCGTGGGGCTGGTGTTGTTGCTAACTGGTTTTGCGCTGTTGCGGGAAGCCAATGGAGAGCTGAGTTTTCCACAACTACAGGGGTGGATGAAACTGCTTCAAACGGTCCAGTTTTGGCGCATGACCAGGCTGTAAGTACCATCAGACACGTTCACACGCCGCGAGATCAAACGCAAATCATGCAGCATGTCTGCCTGATGTTGAAGACCCTTCAAAGCAAGGGAATCGAGAGGCACAATCGACCGTTCATGGGTGAGATCACGCAGCCTGGCCAGCCATTCATCGTTCACCTGAAGCTGGTCTCGTAAGCGCTCCACCGCTGCCAGATTGTCTCGATTCACCTGGGCACCAGCTTCATTGATTTCCTCCAAGAGGAGCTTCAGGATCGAGGGATAATCGCGTGTGAGTTCGAGAGAGGAGTAATACAGGGTAGGCAGTTGCAAACTAGGGTCATTCTCAAAGAGGTCCTGCAAACTGGCGATCGACCGCCCTGGATAGTCCTTTCGACGTGGCGAATCCGCATAGGGCACCCAAACCGACCAGGCCTGCACGGCTCCTGAACGAAAAGCATCCAGTGCATCGGATCGGGGCAGAAAAACGATATCCACATCAGAGGGCAGCAAACCAGCCTTGCGCAGGGCACGGACCAACACATAGTGCGCCGTGGAGCCTTCTTCCACGGCGACGCGACAACCGCGAAGATCCGGGAGGGTCTGGATGGGAGCATCGCTGGCGACAAGGATCGCTTCTCCTCCAGGATTCGTATATTTGTCACGAGCCACTCGCACAAACAACAGATCAGCGGCTTGGGCAAAAATGCTGGGTGTGCCTCCGCCGCCACAGAAAATCAATCTCTCCTGCATTGAGGGCATGCAGCAGGGCGGAGGCAGAGAGGAAAGGTCGCCACACCACCTTCACGCCGAGGGGCTCAAGCTGACGCTCCAAGCGCTCCTGCACCCGTAGGGCCTGGAGATGAACCAGACCTTCCGGCACACCGATCCGGAGTTGCCCTAACGATCGCGCCTCACCCGCTGCAGAGAGCGCAGGAACAGGGGATCGCGGAACTCTTCTGCCAAGCATGCACAAACGATCAACCACCAGACAGAAGAGGACAAAAGCAAGAAACAACGCCACCGTCTCCCAGGAACGGCGACCTGTGGGCAGGCTCTGGGCATAGAGGCCCAGCAGTGCAACGACAAGTGCGCCTAAGAGCAAGGCCAGTAGGAGACGCCTCTGGGGGGCGTTCACAGGCGATCAGCAGTTCAGTTCCATCCAACACCATGGGCAAAAGGAGCAATCAGCCGCGATGCAGTTCGGGCTACACAGGGCTGTGCCTGGATCCACCTGGGGAGCGGGAAAGTCTGCATAGGTTCGGACAACGTGCTGGATTCAAGGCCTCAAGGCATGGAATGGAGGCATTGATCGCAACCCTGCAGGCCGCTCTTGCAGTGGCCATGGCGACAACATTTGATGACAACATCTACCTGACCGGCTTTTTCAGTGAAACCGACCGGACCTTTCGGCCCGTTCATATCGTCACCGGGGAATTACTGGGTTTCACAGTGTTGATGGCAGCCAGCTTTCTGGCCAGTCGGCTGTTGGCGGAAACAGTGCCACTCGCTTGGCCATGGTGGCCCTGGGCTGCCTGGCTGTGATGGTGGTTTCCCTGATCCAGCAGTTGCGCCTGCTTCTGGCGGGGAGACGGCTGGCTGGAGTCTCCGAACCATGACTCCCCGTCCCTCTTGCCAGGGATGGAGGCGCTCCCCCCGCTCTCCCCCCTGAGCGGTCAGCCCTTCCGCCCTCACTCCCATCCAAGCCGGGCCTCCTGTTCCTTCTCCCGCCGACTCCGATGAACCACGTTCTCTCCACCCTGCAGATCCAGCTCCGCCGAATGGGCATCGTTTTCGCCATTCTGCTGAGCCTTCTGTTCGCTCCAACAACAGCCCTCGCTGATGCCGCCAGCGCTGAATCCTCTCCCCTTGGCCAACAGTTCCAGAAGGAACTCACCAGCCTGCAAACCCAACAGGGCATCTACACCGTGCAACAGGCCAGGCGTTTAGCCGATCTCAGCCGGCTTGAAACGGCCATCGCCAGCTCCAACGACCGCCCAACGGTGGAGAACAACACCTCCCACAGCCTGGGGGTGTTTGTGCGATCCAAGCGGCAGAGCGCTGAGCAGCCGGCCACCTTCGTGGTGCTCGGCCCCGGGCACGAAACGGATGACGACTTTGCCAGCCTCGCCCTCATCATCCCCGCCAATGTGCCTGTGAGCTGGCCAGGCCGCCAGCCGGAAACGGGCACCACCCCTGCCCGTATTGTGCCGCTGCTTCCCGGTGAATCCCTGGAGGTGAACGACACCGAAGCCCCGACGGGATACCAGTTCAACTTGCCAGCCTTCGCGCTGGAGAGCGAAAGTTCTGAACTGGGCGCCCTCCCCACCTTCAGCCAGCAGGAGCTCGATGCCCAACCCGAAAGCGCTCCAATTGACTGAACCCATGGCGACCCCGGAGGGTTCCGCAGGGGAGGAGCCACCGCAACCCGAATCGCATCCGCGATCACCTGGCCAATGAGCGCACCTACCTGGCCTGGATGCGCAGCGGCATTTCCCTGGTGGGATTTGGGGTGTTGATCGTGCGAATCCGGGTGTTGCGTCCACCCTTGGCTCCCCATCCCCCGGGCATTGGCTGGAAGCTCGGGCTGGCCTTTTCGATCGTGGGCCTGGTGATGCTGGGCCTGGCCAGCCTGCACTATTTCGGTGTGCGCAACGACATCGAAGACGACAGCTACGAACCGCCCGATCGCTGGGTGCTGCTCTCCACTCTTGTTCTGCTTTGCCTGGGTGCCTTTGTGGTGCTCTACATCTTCCAGGTTCCCTTCGAAGCCAGTGATGTTCCTCTCCTTGTCGACTAGCTTCACGTTGCTGCCCAGCCTGTTGCTGCTCGAGACCGTGCTCTCCGCGGACAATGCGCTTGCCCTGGCCTCCCTGCTGAAGCCGGTGCAGTCCGAAAGGGAGCGAAGGTTCCTGCTGAACTGGGGGATGGCCACGGCCGTCGTGCTTCGGCTGCTGGCCATCGCAGCGGCCGGAGCCATGATCCAGATCCCGGTGGTTCGCATTCTTGGAGGCGGTTATCTGGTGTGGCTGGGGTGGAACCATTTCCGGGGGGAGCTGGCCAGCAGCGGCCCATCAGGGGAGGATGGCGCCAACTCGGAGACAACAGCCCAATCCCACCCCAGCCGCCTCTCCATGGTGCTGCTGCTGGCCGGCACCAATCTGGCCTTCTCGCTGGACAGCATCTGCGCTGCCCTGGCCCTGACCGATGACCTGCCCCTTGTGATGCTTGCCGGCGCGGCTGGGGTTGTGGTGCTGCGAGGTGTGGCTGGTTGGTTGCTGCGCTGGATGGAGGACTTTCCGAATCTGGCCAATGCCGGCTACCTCACCGTGCTCGCCGTGGGATTGCGGTTGATGGCCGAGCAACTCCTCCCTGCCCTTGCTCCTCCCGACCCCATCATGCTCGCTTTGATGGTGGCGTTTCTGGGGTGGGGTTTCCTTCAACCTCAGCCGGCCAGACCTTGAACCAGCGAAGGAGCCACCAGCGCATCGAACTGGGGGAGGGCCAACCAGCCGAATTTCACGGCCAGAGCGATGGCCAGGGTGTAGAGACTGCTGGTGAAGACGCACCAGAGCAACTCCTTAGCCCGCTCAGGCTTGCGCTCCTGGGGCAGCAAGGCGAGGGCTCCGTTTTGCATCAGCAGAACCCCGGCCACATTGCTCAACCAGTAGCCGCCCACCAGGCCGGGGAGAAGCCAGGCGGGGTTGAACAGGCTCACCACCTTCGCGAAGCCAAAGGCGATCGGCAGGTTGATGAGCAGGTCGTTCCACCAGCAGAGGGGAGAGAGCAACCAACCCAGGGCCACAAGAGCGACGAAAGGAAGTTTGCGCCAAGGGTCCGGCCCAGCGAGAAGGTGCTTGATCTGCCGGAGAACGCCCATGGGATGCACCTGCAAGGGAAGAGGGCGAATCAGCTTACCCTAAACACCACAAAGCCGATCGCTTTACTGGCATTTAAGTGCCCTATGCCATGCCCCTGATCGCCCTGTCGGCTCTCCTGCCCCTGATTCTGGTTGGGGCCGCAGTGGCCGCCGCAGGCACTCGGCGCCTGCCCCTGGAATGGGCCGCCCTGGTGGCTGCCTTGGCGGCCGTTTTGGGGGTATGGCTCACACCAGCTGAGGCTCTGGCCGGCTTCTCCAATCCAGCCACCCTCACCGTGGCAGCCATGTTTGTCATCAGCACGGCCATGGTGCGCACGGGGGGATTGGCTCCCATCGAACGCCTCCTGGGCCAGCTGAAGCTGGAGAAAGGCTGGCAACAACTCCTCCTCCTTGCTCTGGTGGTGGGTCCCTTGAGCGCGGTGATCAGCAACACGGCCGTGGTGGCCATGTTCATCCCAGTGGTAGAGCGCTGGAGCCGGCGCCTGGGGATCTCCCCAGCCCAGCTGCTGATGCCCCTCTCCTTCATCACGGTGCTAGCAGGGGTGGGCACCCTGCTCGGCACCTCCAGCACCCTCGTAGCGAGCGGCATTTCCGAAGAGCTGGGCTATGGGCGGTTCGGGCTGCTGCAATTCACACCCCTGGCCCTGGGGGTGTATGGCCCCGGGGTGGCTCTCTTGAGCTGGCTGGCTCCCAAGGTGCTGGCTCCCCTGGCTGACCCCAAGGGAGACCAACTGGAAACCGATTACGGCCTCCAGGGCTACCTCACCGAGCTGCGGGTGACACCCCAATCGCCGCTGGTGGGAGAGAGCTTACAGAGCACCCTTCTGGAGCACGTCTTTGATGTGCGGGTGTTGGCCCTAATTCGGAAAGGGGAATGGTTTTCCTTACCCCTGAGCAACCGCCGCATTGAGGTGGGGGATCTGCTGGTGGTGCGGGCGGCCCCCGCCCAGGTGCTAGCGCTCCGCCAGGAGGAGGGGCTGGATCTCCCCGATGAAGACGTGCCACTCCGCAGGCAAGACCCCACCGAAGGGCACCAGGGATTGTGCCTGGTGGAAGCCCTCATCCCTCCGGAATCGAGCCTGATCGGGCAGACCGTGATGGAGATGCGCTTCGCCCAGCGCTTCAATGCCGTGGTGCTGGCCATCCGCAGGAGCCGGGAGGTCCTGCGGTCGCGCCTGGGGCAGGTGGAGCTGCGAATGGGAGACACCCTTCTGCTGCAGCCCCCCCAACCTTCGTTGCGGGGGCTGCAGGTGAGCCGGGATTTCCTGCTGGTGGACACCGCGGAGATCCCGGAAGACCGGCGCGATCGCCTCCCCTGGGCCCTGGGCCTCACTCTCGCCGCCTTGATTCTCAGCCTCTGGCGCAGTGATGCCGTGGTGGTGTGGCTCCTGTTAGCGGTGATTGGCCTGCTGCTGGCCCGGGTGCTCACGGCCCAGGAGGTGTATGCGGCCATCCGCTGGGACGTGGTGGTGCTCCTGGCCGCGCTCTTGCCCCTCACCACCCTCATGAGCCGCACCGGTGCCGATCAATGGCTGGTGGAGGAGTTGCAGCTGGTGTCCCTGAACACGCCGCCCTATGGCCTGTTGGTGGGGCTCTACCTGATCACGGCCCTGCTCACAGAAGTGATGGCCAACCAGGCGGCGGTGGCCCTGATGCTGCCCATCGCCCTGGGCCTGAGCCAGGGCATGGGCCTCAACACCGGAGCGGCGATGGCGGTGGTGACCTTTGCCGCCTCCCACAGCTTCCTCACCCCCATTGGCTACCAGACCAACGCCATGGTGTATGCCGTGGGCAACTACAGATTTGTGGATTTTCTCAAGCTGGGCCTCCCCCTAACGGCCTGCCTCTGTCTGCTCACACCAGCCCTGGCCCTGCGCTTTTTCCCCTGAGCCCCTGTTCCTGAAATCACATCATCCCCAAGCGGTGCGGCCCACCATGGGCTGGTGCTGCCCCTGAGGGATGCTGAATCTCGATCAGGTGCACATTTTTCTCTCCGTGGCCAAGCATCTGCATTTCAGCAAGGCCGCTGATGAGCTCTACATCAGCCAGCCCGCGGTGAGTGCCTCGATCACCAAGCTGGAAAGCCAGATCGGGGTTCCCCTCTTTCATCGGATCGGGCGGCGGGTGGCACTCACCGAGGCCGGCGTTTTTCTGCAGGAGGAGGGTCAACGGCTCATCAGCCAGGCGCAGGAGCTGCACCGCCAACTGGAGGACTTCAGTGGCATGCAACGGGGCTCCCTGCAGCTCGGAGCCAGCTTCACCGTGGGCAACTACTGGCTGCCCCTTCACCTGGCCCGCTTCCGGACGCGGTACCCAGCCATCGACATTCACTGTCAACTTGGCAATGCGGAAGCGATCCTCGAGGGCACCAACGCCGGCCGTTTCGACCTTGGCTTTGTCACGGGCCGTCCGCCCCCAGGGAATGCTTCCGAGGTGGGACGGGAAAGCCTCACCTTGGTGGCCGGAAGAACCCATCCCTGGTTTGGCCAGAGGGCCCAAAAACCCGCCCATCTCCTGGACACCCCCTGGCTGCTACGGGAGCCAGGATCAGGAACGCGCCAGATGCTGGAACGCTGCCTGGTGGATATGGGGCTCAGCATCGATCAGCTGAAGGCCTACCAGGAACTCCACAGCAATGAAATGGTGAAGACCATGGTGGCAACAAGTCCTGCTCTGGGAGCCCTTCCCGCGAGCATGGTGGCCCAGGACATCGCCGCGGAACGGCTCTGGCCCGTCACCCTCACGGGCCACACCCTCCGGGCTGAGGCCATCTGGATGGTGCGCAGCCCACACCGGCAGGATTCCCAGCTGATGAGTCGGTTCGAGGCTCTGCTGCCCAAGGCCTCGCTGGACCCTGGGCTGTCGCTCGACACTGGGTTGATGACGACGAGCTAAAACTGTTTTCCGCCCCGCAGCCCCGCGTGGGTGCGGATGCCGGCCACCAGCTGCTCCAGGCGGTGCTTCACCTGGTCGCGGTTGAGCTGGGCCACCAGCCGCTGGCCATCCTCGAGCTCCAGTTCCACCTGAAAATCCCGGCCAAAGGTGGTGAGGCGCCGCACGGTGGCAGGAATGGAATCCTCCTGGGGACCATCCAGCAGCTCCAACTCGTGAGGACGCACGAAGAGAGGGGCGCCATCACCGGCTCGGTGGGAGGATGGCTCCAGCACATTCACCTCGCCAACGAACTGCATCACGAAGGGACTCGCCGGATGGTCGTAGATCTCCTCTGCGGTGCCGATCTGCTCGATGCGGCCCTCGTTGATCACAACGATCTTGTCGGCCACCTCCATGGCCTCCTCCTGATCGTGGGTCACGATCACGGTGGTGACATTGGTTTGCTCGTGCAGGTTGCGGAGCCAGGCCCGCAGCTCCTTGCGCACCTTGGCATCCAGGGCGCTGAAGGGCTCATCGAGCAGGAGCACATCGGGCTTCACCGCCAGGGCCCGGGCCAGCGACACCCGCTGGCGCTGGCCGCCGGAAAGCTGGGAGGGGTAGCGGTCGCCGTAATCCTGCATCTGCACCAGGGAGAGCAATTCCTCCACCCGCTCTCGAATCCGCGCGGAATTCAGCCCCCGCAGCTCCAGGCCAAAGCCGATGTTGTCGCGCACGGTGCGGTGCTTGAAGAGGGCAAAGTGCTGAAACACAAAACCCACGTTGCGGCGTTGCACCGGCAACGTGGTGGCGTCGGAGCCATTGATGTAGATCTTCCCCTCATCCAGGCTCTCAAGGCCCGCGATCATCCGCAACAGGGTGCTCTTGCCGCAGCCGGAGGGGCCCAGCAGGGCCACCAGCGAGCCGCTCTCCACATCCAGGCTGAGGGAATCGATGGCCTTCAGGGAGCCGAAGGTTTTGCTGACGTCGCTGACGCGGATGCCCATGGGAAGGAGGAGAAAAGGAACACCCCGAGGGGGTTAAAGGAGCGGCGCCCGAAACAGGCGCCGCAGGGAGCTCATCGGCTCTTGGCGGCGAAGATCGCATCCCAGACCCCACCCTTGCCGAAGAACTTCTGATCGACGGCGCCCCAACCGCCAAAATCACCAACTTTGAAGAAGTTCACCGTAGGGAACTTGCCGCGGGCATAGGCCTTGCCCTCGGGGGTGACGGGCCGGAAGCCCTTGTCGACAAAGATCTTCTGCGCCGTGGGGGTATCGAGATAGGTGAGGAAGGCCTGGGCCTCCTTGCGGGTGCTCCGCTTGTCCACCACCTTGTCCACGATCGCCACGGGTTGCTCGGTGAGCACGTTGGGGCTGAACACCTTGTAGGGCACGGTCCATTCGCCTTTCTGCTTGGCCAGGATCGCTTCTGTCTCCCAGTTGAGCAGCACATCGCCCTGGTTGCGCTTCACAAAAAAGTCCGTGGCTTCCCGAGCATCCTTGGGCAACACATCGGCGTTCTTATACACACCGGTGATGAAGCTCTTGGCGCCGGCCTCATTGCCGCCCGTGCGGGTGATGGCGCCCCAAAGGGCGAGGAAATTCCAACGGGCCCCACCGGAGGTTTTGGGGTTGGCCGTCACCACATCAACGTTTTTGTTGTCGAGGTCTTTCCAGGTGTTGATCTTCTTGGGATTGCCGGCGCGCACGAAGGCGGCCACGGTGGAATTCACAGGCACGGAGTTGTAGGGGAACTCCTTCTGCCAGCCGGGATTGATCAGGCCAGCCTTCTCGATCTTCGCCACATCAGCGGCCATGGCCAGGTTCACCACATCGGCCTCCAGGCCATCGATCACGGCCCGGGTCTGGCTGCCGGAGCCGACGTAGCTATCCTTGCTGGTGAGGGTCTGGCCGGTCTTCCTCTTCCAGTCGGCGATGAAGAGGGGGAAGATCTTGTCGAAGGCCTCCTTTGTGACGGCATAGGTCACCACCAGCAGGGTCTGGGGCTTGGGCGGGGCCTGGGCCGACGCGCGCTGGGCCAGCGGCCCCTGGCCGCCGATGCTGGCAATTGAGGCAGTGGCCAGGCCCGCCAGCGCCAGCCCTGCGG
>JBJTQT010000249.1:0-9463 GCA_046075745.1 Cyanobium sp.
CAGCATGGCCGTGATCGGCCCATGGTATGCGGTGGCGGATCTGCGGGGCTGGCATGTGACGGGGCTGGCGGGATGGATCCTCTGGGCCCTGGCCCACCTGGCCTTCATCCCCGACACCGAGAACCGCATCGCGCTCTTCAGCAAGTGGATGTGGCAGATCGCCACGCGCCAGCGCACGGCCCTGCTGATCACGGGCCGGCCGGATCAGCACATTGGGGTGGATGTGGGGCTCTACCGGGCGAACCTGGAGGACAAGGACACCCCAGCCCCCCAGGAGGTTGATGCCGAGGCGGCCGCAGCCTGATCCCCCCGATCAGCCCTTGATCCGTCCTGGCGAGCGGTCGATTGCTGTGGGGCCGGAGCCCAGAGACTGGGGGGCGAAGCCCGGTGAATGGTGAGGTGAATGGTGAAAAGTGAACAGGCGCGGGACGGGAAAACAGAAGCAATTAGGGTGCAAAAAAGCGTCTTCTTTCCTTTGACAGCCCCTGCCTCCCCTCGCCTGCGCTGGCTCACCGCGGCCCTGCTCTTCGCCGGAGCGGCGCTGTCGTTGGTGTTGCCCTTTGTTTCCGCCACATTCCTCACGCTGCTGCTGGGCAGCGCGGCCGTGGTGGCGGCCGTGTCCCAGTTTCTGCGGCTGGGGGGTGAACCCGACACCCGGGGCAAGGTGTTCCGCGCCCTCTCCGGGGTGCTGTATCTGATCGGGGGCGTGTCCTGCGTGCTGTTCCCGATCCAGAGCACCATCAGCCTTACCCTGTTCGTGGGAGCGCTGCTGGCCACCGAGGGGGTAATGGAGCTGGCGGCGGCGGCCACCCAGCAGCTGCCGGCCCGGGGCATGGCGCTGCTGGATGGCATCATCACCGCCGTGCTCGGGGGCATGCTGATCGCCGAGTGGCCGAGCGACAGTCTCTGGGCCATCGGCACCCTCTTCGGCATCTCCCTGGCCTTCTCGGCGGTGAATCTGCTCACCGCTCCCCCCAGCGGCGGCGCACCCACCACCACCGCGGCCTGAGGCGGCTCACCAGCCCGCCGGAACCCCACCGCCGGGGCGGAGCTATTCCGCCATAGCGGCCCCATCGGGCCTGCGGGGATCCACGGCGGCTTCACTGCCCCCCAGGGCCCGCACCTCCACCGAATGGGCGGCCCCCATGGCTGGAACCAACCGCAGGGTGTGGCCCATGCCCTGGAGGAGCAGGACCGTGTCCGGGCTGATGCCCTCCTCATGGCTGAGGGCATCGGGCCAGTGCTGGCTGTGCACCCGGGGGGCCGCCACGGCGGTGGCCAGGTTGCGGCCCTGCACCAGGCGATTCAGCAGCACCTGGGCGATGGTGGTGATGATGCGGCTGCCGCCCGGGCTGCCCGTGGCGATCCAGGGCCGCCCATCGGCGTGGAACACCAGGGTGGGAGCCATGGAGCTCAGGGGCCGCCGGCCGGGGGCGATGGCATTGGCCTGGCCCTGCACCAAGCCAAAGGCATTGGGGGAGCCGGGGCTGGCGGTGAAATCGTCCATCTCGTTGTTGAGCAGGAAGCCCGCCTCCGGCACGGCGATGCCATTGCCGAAGGGGAAATTGAGGGTGGTGGTGAGAGCCACCAGGCCGCCCTGCCGATCCGCCACGGAGAGATGGGTGGTGTTGGTGCCTTCCGGCCACGGGGGTCGGGGAACCAGGGAGGCGGGGGGACGATGGCGATCAGAGATCTGCCGCCGCAGGGCCGCCAGGTAGGGCTCCCCCAGGAGCTGCTGGGAGGGAATGGCGATCTGGGCCGGATCGCCCAGCAGATCATTGCGATCGCGGTAGGCCAGGTTGCTGGCCTCCACCAGGAGATGGATGGAGCGGGCGCTGTTGAGCCCGCTGGTGTCCAGGGGGAAGGGCTCCAGCAGGGCCAGAAGTTGCACCAGGGTGAGGCCGCCGCCCGGTGGCGGCGTGGTGATGATGGGGTGACCGCGGAACGGGCGTTGCAGGGGCGCCACCAGCTGGGCCCGGGTGGAGCGCAGGTCGGCGGCGGTGATCAGGCCACCCCGCTTGGCCATCAGGGCCGTGAGGGCCTGGGCCACCGGCCCCTGATAAAAGCCGGGGGCGCCCTGGGTGGCGATGCGTCGCAGGGTGCGGGCGAGCTCGGGCTGGCGAAGGAGCTCTCCGGGCCGCGGAGCCCTCAGGCCAGAACCAGCAGGGCTGGAGCCATCAGAGCCGGCATCAGCAGAGCCGGGACCAGCCAGACCGGCAGGTTCGGGTCGGTAGAAGAGGGCCCGGGTGGTGGGATCCGCCTGGAGCTGGGGGGCGGCGCTGGTGAGGGCAGCGGCCAGGGATGGCGGCACGGGAAACCCTTGCTCAGCCAGGGCAATCGCCGGTGCCATCACCTGGGCAAGGGGCAGCCGGCCGTAGCAGCGTTGGGCCAGCACCAACCCCGCCACGGTACCGGGCACAGCGGAGCTGAGCACGCTGCGGGTGGCCCGCTGACGATCCACCGTGCCATCGGCCTTGAGAAAGAGGCCTGGGGTGGCGGCCTGGGGCGCCTGCTCCCGGAAATTGATGGCCACGGCGGTTCCGCCCCCGATGGCCCGTTCCGGCGAAGCCGCTCGCTGCGGAGACGCACCCCGCTCCGGAGAGGACGAGCGCGGCAGGCAGCCCCGCCGCTGGGCCGGCGACGGGCCCGGCAACCAGAGCACCAGAAACCCTCCACCTCCCAGGTTCCCCGCCTGGGGATGGGTCACGGCCAGGGCAAAGGCGGTGGCCACGGCCCCATCCACCGCATTGCCCCCAGCCCGCAGCTGGCGCGCCCCCGCCCCAGCGGCGAAACCATCCTGGGCGGCCACGATGCCCCCAGGAGAGGGGATGGGATGGAACCGCTCCCGGGACTCCTGCAAGTTGTTGCTGGTTGGGGCCGCGGCGGGAGGGGCAGGGGCGGCAGGGGCGGGGGTGGGCTGATCAGCCCGAGCGGCCGTCAGGCTCACCGGAAGCATCGGCAGCCCGAAGGTCACCGCCAGCAGCACGCCGCCCAACCCACGCGGCCGAGCCAAGTCAGAGGGAATGGGAGTCATGGCGGGGGGCGGCGTCAGCTCCAATCCAAAGCCCCACCCTTCCCCCGGAAAAACCCATCACCAAGGCAGGGGGAACGGGTTTGATCTGGCGGGCTGTGGCTTCCAGGAAAGCCACCAGGATGGTGATCAGCAGGATGAAATTCACCAGGGCGGGATCCTGGGCGGTGGGTGTGCCGATCAGGGCGGGGTTGTTGGGGAGCAGCTGCTGTTGCACCCTGCTGCTGCAGCGGCTCCCAGAGGGGGTTGGTGCGGGCCTGGCGGTAGCACTCGGCCAGGCGGCTCTGCTGGGCTGGTTCGCTGAGGGCGATATCGGCGGTGGAATGGGCGAAGTCGTTGCGCACCTTGCGCAGGACGAGTTCGGTCTGCTGCAGCACCAGCTCGATCGCAGCCTTTTCCTCATCAGGCGGGTATTTGTAGCGCTTGAGCAGGGCCTGATCATGGTGCGCAGTCGAGCCCGCACGTTGTCTTCGTATTCCCAATCGATGGTGAGATTGCCGCGTAGCTTGTCCGCCAGCTCCCGGGCCATCTTCAGGAGCAGCTCATCGCCCATCAACTCTTGGGCCGATGCGTTGTTGGCCAGGGAGTCGTAGAAGGCTTCTTCTGCGGGGCTGAGGCCCAGGGCGGCCACCCGTTCGGCCTCCTCGCGGAACTGCTTCGCCATGGCGATCAGCTCCTCGATCACCTGGGCGGCCTCCAAGGAGCGGTTGGCTGATTTGGCGAAGGAGGCCTGCCGACGTAGAGAGCAATCTTCCAGACGATCGGCCAAGAGGCATGAAGCAGAATCCCACAGGCCTGCTGAAGGCAGAAAGGAAGTTCCACGAAGTCGCCTGGGCGGATTCGCTGATGACGATTCGATGTTTCCCAAGCAAGACCCGCCGCTTTGCCAAGGGCCTCCCTGGCGGACAGGTTGCCCAGGCTGCTGCCATCGCCAGGGAGCACCTCGAGCAGCAGATCGCCCAGAACCTCCTCTCCAACAGCCTCAGCAGGGAAGATGGCGGCTTGAGTCGGTCACGGGGGCGGGCGGAGTGGCTCCAGTATGGCGAATAGGGCGCGGGTTTGCCTACCCCAGGCATCGAGGGATCGAAAGAATTGGCGGATGAGGCTGTAAAGCTGATTCACAAACCACGCCGAGATTCGCTAACTGGACTATTGGAGGGGCCATGCCAGAGACTGGCGAGCGGCAGGGCCCAGATGGGGCGGCCGGCAGCCGTGGCCAGGGGCATGCTCTGGATGCCGTCGTAGAGGATCACGCCACCGAGGAAGCGATCGCCGGCCTGGCTGGCGAAGCGATGCAGGCCGACGCAGTGACCACTGTTCAGGCTTGCGGACGCCTTCACTTCCACGCCGACAAGCTCACCAAGGCCATTGACGATCACCACATCCACCTCAATTTGGTCTTTGTCGCGATACATCATCAGATCGAAGGTGTCGTCACTCCAGCTGGCCAGCCGCAACAACTCGCCATAGACAAAGCACTCCAGGGCTGGGCCAAATGCCGTGCGATTGGTTACCAGTCCTGCCAGCCTCAGCCCCAGAAGAGCGGTCAACAAACCGGAATCCAGAAACTGGAGTTTGGGGGTCTTCACCACGCGCGTCTGCCCATTGGCCGACCAGGCAGGCACGCGCTTGATCAGAAATAGCTGCTCCAGCACCGTGATGTAACGGTTCACGGTCTTGCCATCGAGGCCAAGGCGGGCACCCAGCTGGGTGTAATTGCAAAGCTGGCCGCACACCTGGCCCAGAGCCTTGAGCAGCTGGGGGAGATTCCTGAGCTTATCCACTGCGGCGATGTCGCGCACGTCGCGCTGAAGGATGGCGTTGAGGTAGCTACGCGCCCAGGCCTGTCGGCGGCCTTCCGTGCTGCGCCGCAGTGACTCCGGGTAGCCACCGGCCAGCACCCGCCGCCCAAGGGCTTCGCCCACATCACGTGCGGCCTGAGCCGGGGAAGGCGCGGGCGGCGGTCCATCGGTGGCGAGAGACGCGAACAGGGCCGCCAGCCAGTCGCCGGGGTTGCCGGCCAGCTCGGAGGCGGCCAGCGGCAGCAGAGAGAGCACCTCCAGGCGCCCGGCAAGCGAGTCGGCCACCCTGGGCAGGGCCATCACATCGGCGGAGCCCGTGAGCAGGTAGCGACCGGGCCGCCGCCGATCGTCCACCGCCAGCTTGATCGCCAGCAGCAGTTCGGGAGCGCGCTGCACCTCATCGATCACGGCCCCTTCGAGACGGCGGACCTGTGTAGTGGGGGGGGGGGCACGGACCTGCTGCGCACCGACGCCACCCGCTCACCTCACCACTCGCCAGCCCCAAACCCCCCGCCCCCGGGGGTAGCGATGCGCAGCAGATCGCCGGCTCCCATCTCCACCTGGGCGCTACCGGGCAGGGGTTCCCTGTCGCCGTTGGCCCGCTGGACGGCGTTCTCCCCCACCTGGCCGGGTCCCCCACCCGCCAGGCCAAAAGGCGGCACCCGCCGCGATCCCGAGAGCAGACACACGGTCATCGGCTCCAGAAACCGCAGCCAGCGCTCCACCCCATCGCCCCCCCGCCAGCGACCAGCGCCGCCACTGCCCAGGCGGATGGCGAAGCGCTCCAGCCGCACCGGGTAGCGCTCCTCCAGGATCTCGGGATCGGTGAGGCGGGAATTGGTCATGTGGGTCTGCACGGCACTGGCGCCGTCAAAACCCGTGCCATCGCGATCCAGCCCCGCACCGGCGCCACCGCAGAGGGTTTCGTAGTACTGCCGCTCCCCATCACCGAAGCTCAGGTTGTTCATCGTGCCCTGGCCGGCGGCCATCACCCCAAGAGCGCCATAGAGGGCATTGGCCACCGCCTGGGAGGTCTCCACATTGCCCGCCACCACCGCCGCAGGTGGCTCCGGCCAAAGCAGCGATCCCCGGGGCACCACCAGATCGATCGGGTCGAAGCACCCGGCGTTGAGGGGCAAGGGCTCGGCCACCAGGGTGCGGAATACATACATCACGGCCGCCTTGGTGATCGCCAGAGGGGCATTGAGGTTGCTCGGCTGCTGGGGGGAGGTGCCCGTGAAATCCACCCGCACCCGCCTGGCCTGCCGGTCCACCCGGATGGCCACCACGATCCGGGCGCCGCCATCGAGCTCCACCGCGTGCTGGCCATCCGCCAAGCGCTCGATCACCCGCCGCACCGCCTCCGCCGCCTGGCGCTGCCCGTGGCCCATGTAGGCCAGCACCTCTTGCGGGCCCTCCTGGTGCAACAGCCTGCCCAACTCCTGCTGCCCCAGCTGGTTGGCAGCCACCTGGGCCCGCAGATCCGCCAGAAACCGCTGCGGATTGCGCACCGGATGGGGCCCCGCCGCACAGCGCGCGAGCCAGGCGCCTTCATCCCACACGCCCCCCACCAGCAGGGGCACAGTGCTCAGCAACAGGCCCTCCTCCTCAATCCGCCGGCTGAAGGCCGGCATGGAGCCCGGAGTCAGCCCACCCACATCGGCATGGTGGCCGCGATTGGCGACAAACGCCAACACTTCAGAGCCATCCCCACCCCGATCGTCGAACACCGGGCTGATCACCGTCACATCCGGCAGATGGGTGCCGCCATGGAAGGGATCGTTGGACGCCACCACATCCCCCGGCCCAAGGGGCGCCCGTTCCCCCCGGGCGATCGCCGCCAACAGGGCACTCACGCTTTCGCCCATGGAGCCCAGATGCACGGGGATGTGGGGCGCATTGGCCACCAGGCGCCCGGTGCGATCAAAGAGGGCACAGGAGAAATCCAGCCGCTCCCGAATGTTCACCGAGCGGCTGCTCTGCTGCAGCCGCACCCCCATCTGCTCAGCGATGGCGGTGAAACGGTGGTTGTAGAGCTCCAGGCGCACCGGATCGGGCAGCTCGGGAGCCGTCACCACCTCGGGAGCCACCCCAATGTTTGCGGACTCTTGGGCTTCCAGCAGCACCTCCCCGCCCGGCAACACTTGGGCCTGCCAGCCCGGCTCCACCACCAACGTCCCCGTGTCCTCCAGCACCAGCGCCGGCCCGGCCAGCCGTTGGCCCGGCGCCAGCCGGGAGCGCCGCCAGAGGGGCACAGACGTCCAGAAGGGTTGCAGGGGCTGGCCCGGGGGCGTGGCGGGATCAGGCAAACACAGGGTTACTTGCCCTTCGGGGGTCCCCGAAGGAGTCCCAGATGTCCCATCAGCCCCATTGCTGCCTGAAGTGGCCGCCGGCTCCCCCGCTCCTGGGGCCCCCTGGGTTTGCAGGGTGAGCACCACCCGCTCCAGCACCAGGGCCCCATCCGGGGGGCGATGGCCGAAACGGAGGTGATGGCTCTCCTGGAAGCGCTGGCGTAGCGGGGCGATCCAGCTCGCCTCTTCGCGCTTCAGATCCCGCCCCAACAGTGCCGATCCCTCCACCTCCAGCACCTGCTCACTGGCGGCGGTGCGCAGATCCAGCCGCAGGGCCAGGGCCGGCCGCTGGCCGGGGGCCAGATCGCCTGACGCCTCCAGGGCCGCGGTGCCCTCCGCCAGCAGCTCCTGCAGGCAGCGCCCCAGGGTCGCCCCCAGCCCGGGCTCCAAGGGAGCCCGCAGGCTCCGCTCCCGATGCAACTGCTGGGGTGCCAGGCCGATGCCATAGGCCGAGAGCACCCCCGCCAGGGGATGGAGCAACACCCGGCTCACCCCCAGGCGGCTGGCCAGGGCGCAGGCATGCTGCCCCCCCGCACCGCCGTAGGACACCAGCAGGGCCCGCCGGATGTCATGCCCCCGCTGGATCGAGATGCGCCGAATCGCCTCCGCCATGCGCTCCACCGCCACCTGCAACGCCCCCAGGGCCACCTGCTCCGGGGCCAATCCAAGGTCATCCGCGAGGTCCGCGAAGCGCCGCTCCACGGCCTGCCGATCAGCCGGTTGATCTCCGCTGGCGCCAAACACCGCTGGCAGGGCCGCCACCGGCAGCCGCCCCAGCAGCACGCTGGCATCGGTGATCGTGGCCGGCCCACCACGCCGGTAGCAGGCCGGGCCCGGATCGGCTCCCGCCGAGCGGGGGCCCACCACCAACCGTCCATCCACCGCCTCCAGCACCGATCCGCCCCCGGCCGCCACGGTGTGAATCGGCAGCATCTCCGCCAGCAGGGGCAGGCCCGCCACATCCGTTTCAGAGGTGCGCTCCCAGGCCAGCTCACCCCGGCCTGGATCGAAATGAAACACATCTGTCGACGTTCCCCCCATGTCGAAGCCCAGCAGGGGCACCGTCGCCAAGCCCGCCGCCCGGGCAGCGGCCACCGCCCCCACCATGCCGCCGGCTGGCCCGGAGAGGATCGTGTCCTTGGCGCGCAACAGGGCGGGGCTCTGCAGGGCGCCGCTGGAGGTCATTACCCGCAGGCTGGTGGCCGGCCCCAGGGCGTCCGCCACCTGGGAGAGGTAGCGCTGCAACACCCCCTGCAGGCCCGCCTCCACCACCGTGGTGGCCGCCCGCGGGAGAAGACGAGGCTGGCGGCTGATCTGGTGGGAGAGCAACACCGGCCCGAAGCCCTGAGCTTCCAGCCAGGAGCCAAGGGCCAGCTCATGGGCAGGCTCCCGGTAGCTGTGCATCAGGGCCACCGCGATCTGGCGCGGGCCATCGGCCAGGGCGTGGCGGATTCGCTCCTCCAGGGATGCATCCAGCCGCAGGGGGCTCACCTCCTCTCCATCGGCCCCGAGGCGCCCCTCCACCTCCACCACCCGCACATCCAGGGGGTTGGGGCGCTCGATGCGCAGGGCGAAGAGATCGGGCCGGTGCTGGTCGCCGATGGCGAGCAGATCCCCCAGGCCCCCATTCAGCAGCAGGAGCACGGGGGTGCTGGCCTGCTCCAGCAGGGCATTGGTGGCCACGGTGGTGCCGAGCCGCACCTCCTCCACCAGAGCCGGCGGCAGATCCGCATCCACCCCCAGCAGCTCCCGGATGGCCGCCACAGCCGGATCACCCGGCCGCTCGGGTTGGACCGAGAGCACCTTCCGCACCTGCAGGGGGCCCTGGGGGGGACAGGCCACCACATCGGTGAAGGTGCCGCCGCGATCAATCCAGAATCGCCAGCCCTTGGGCTGCGCCACGAGGTGCTCCCTCAGCGATAGTTCTCGAACTGCAGCGGCACCTCCAGATCTTCCTGCTTGAGGAGCTGAATCACCTGCTGCAGGTCGTCCTTATTTTTGCCAGTTACCCGCAGGCTGTCGCCCTGAATCGCCACGGTCACTTTCTTCACCTGGTCGCGCACGGTTTTGGAGAGCTTCTTGGCCAGCTCCTGGCTCAGCCCCTTGCGCAGCTTCACCACCTGCATCACCCGGTTGCCCCCCACCGCCTCGCTGGGCTGGAAATCAAAGATCTTCAGCGACAGGTTGCGCTTGGTGGCCTTCTGCCGCAGCACGTCGTTCACCGCCTCCAGGGTCATGTCGCTGGCGGTGGTGATGGTGAGGCTGGCCTCCTCCAGTTC
>JBJTQT010000250.1:0-5896 GCA_046075745.1 Cyanobium sp.
GGGGTGGGGCCCTCCGCCTGCAGGGCTGCCAGGTGGGCCAACCAACGCTGACCAATGCCAGTTTCAAAGCTTGTGCTCACCATCCACCGAGGGCGGCCCCGCTGAAGCTCCCGCAGCAGGGGGCGGGGATCGCCCTCCTGGGAGGGCCGCCGCACCTGCCAGCCCTCCCAGCGATGGCGCAGCGCAGGCTGGCGCAGGAGGGATTCATCCAGGGCCACCGGCACCCGTCGTGCCAACGCCTCCAGGCCCTCCTGATCGGCTGGATCGAGGGGCTGCTCCAGCCATTCCAGCCGCTGATCCCCCGCCAGGTGCTCCGCCCAGCTCCAGGCGGTGGGTCGATCCCAACCCCCATTGGCATCCAGCCGGAGCCTCACCCCCGCCGGCATCAGGGCGGCCAGCTCCCCATACCAGGCCTGTTCCAGAGAGGCTGGATGCACCCCCACCTTCCATTTGAACGGGGGTGGGGATGCTTGCCGCATCGGCCAGGCCTCCAGGGTGGCCCGTGCGACAGGCAGGGCCGCTTCACCCGCGGGCAACAGCCATGCCGAATGGGGCGCCTGGCGCCAGCCGCCTGCGGTGGGTCCCACCCAACCATCCGCCTCCGCCAGGGCCGCCCCCAGGGCGAAGGCCAGCGGGGGGGGCAGGGCGGGCAGCAGCCGCTCCACCTCGCCGCGCGCCGGGTGTGGACCGAGCTGTCTGAGGGCGAAGGCGCAGGCCTGGAGGGCCGCCTCCGCAGCGCCGCCAAACGCCAGCGGGGCCGCTTCCCCCCAGCCGCAGGCTCCACTGGAGGTTTCGAGCTTGAGCAGCCATCCCCGCCGCTGGCTCAGGGAGCCGGCGGCGGTGTGGAGTGCCGCGGGTAAGGGGAAGGAAAAGGGGCGCCAGTCCAGGCGGAGAAGCTCCCTCACCGGCCCACCAGCCCCTGCCACCAGGGGCCGAGGGCCAGGCCGGCGGCCAGCCCCAGGCCGCTGAGCGCCTGAAACCGCAGGGCCAGGAACTTGCTGCTCCCGATCCGCTCGGGTCGGTCGTGGTGGGCGGTGAGCAGCTGGATCAGGGCCCGTGCGGGGGGAAGGCCCAGGGCCCCAAGAAGGGCCGTGAGGGGCCAACGGCCCAGCAGCACCGGGGCCCATTGCAGGGCCAGGCTGGCGGCCACGAACCAGGGCACCAGGGCCGCGGCCCGCCGGGTGCCAAGCCGCACCACGGGCGATCGCTTGCCATGGGCCCCATCTTCCTCCACCTGATGGAAATGGGAACAGAACAGCACCAGGGTGGTGGCCAGGGCAGGGCCCGCTCCGAGCACCAGGGCCGTCTGCCAGGGGATGGCAGGGGCCGATCCCGTGCCCGGGGCCAGGGCCAGCAGGGCTGCCGCCGTGGCCAACGGACCAAAGGCCACCCAGCAGAGCGGTTCCCCCAGCCCCCGGTAGCCCAGCCGGAACGGAGGACCCTGGTAGACGTAGCCCACGCCGCAGCAGGCCAGCACCAGGGCGAACACGGCGGTGGAGCTGCGCAGGGCCACCAGGGCCATCAGGGCCAGTCCCAGCCCCAGGCAGCCATGGGCCAGGAGGGCAATGTGATCGCGGCGGCCGGTGAGATTCACCAGGGAGTGGGGCTTGCCCGTGGCATCCACGCCGGTGTCGGCATCGAACACATCGTTGGCCAGATTTTCCCAGGCCAGCAGCAGGATCGCCGCCGCCAGAAAGAGGGCCAACTGATCGGCCCGCACCGGAAGCCGCTGGCTGAGGCGCCAGCCCGCCGCCACCAGAACAGGCATCACGGCCACGGCATACATGGGCCATTTGATGGCCGCCCGCCAGAGGCGCCGCCGGTCTTCTGCGGCACCACCAGCTCCTGAAGGAGGCGCCTGAGCAGGCGTGGCGTAACGGCTTGCGACGACCTGGGGCTCCAAGGGGCCTGGCACAGGCGGGAGGTGGAGAAACACCCATACATTTGAGCAGCCCTCCGACCAGACCCGAGGCTCCCCTGGTGCTGGCCCCCCCAACCTTCCCTGGCTTGCTGGCCGCTGCCGCAGAGCTCGCCCGCCTCGCCGAGCAGGCGGCGGGCCCTGCGGATGAGCAGCCTGTGCTGAGCCTGGCCGTGCCCCTTCAGGCCAGCCACTCCCGAACCCTTGACCCACTGGCTCTGCTGCCGGCCCTGGGGGCCACCGACCCCTTTCGCTTCCTCTGGGATGGGGCTCCAGGCCTCTGCCTGGCGGCCAGCGGCCGCTGCCACAGCCTGCAGCTCAGCGGACCCAGACGGTTCGAGCTGGCCCAGAGGTTCTGCAGCCTCACCCTGCAACGGCTGGCCACCTCAGCCGAACCCCTGCCCCCTCTGGCGCGCCCCCGGGTGCTGCTGGCCTTCGCCTTCTTCGACACCCCACTGGAGCAGGGAAGAAGCGCCGCCGGGGTGGAGGCTGTCCTGCCCCGGTGGCAGCTGAGCCGTCAGGGACGGCATTGCTGGCTGCGGCTGCAACGCACCCTGGGGGGCACCATCACCCCCCGCAGTGTGGCGGAGGAACTCTGGGAGATGGGCCGGCACCTGGAGGGTCTGGCGGCCCTGGAGGCCAACTTGCGCACCCCCCCGGCGCCGCAGGAACCCATCCAGCCAGGCGCCGCGTTCGGGTCCACCTGGCAAGAGGCCTATCGGGGCGCGCTTCAGCACGGTCTGGCCCTTGTGGAGGGGGGAGAGCTGAGCAAGCTGGTGCTCGCGGCCCGGCAGCGGGTGGAGCTTGGGAGCCCCCTGGATCCACGCGTGCTGTTGGCCCACCTGCGCCGAAGCCAGCCCGGCAGCTGCCGCTTTCTCTGGCAGCCCACTGCCGAAGAAGCCCTGCTGGGGGCCTCGCCGGAGCGGCTGCTCACCGTGCGACAGGGGGTGCTGCGCAGTGATGCGCTGGCGGGAACACGGCCCTTCGGTGCGGAGGCAGGCGACCTGCTTCAGTCGGAAAAGGATCGGCGGGAGCATGAACTGGTGGTGGAAACCATCAGCCATGGCCTGCGCCAGGCTGGCCTGATTCCCCACCGGGCCAGGCCTCCGCGCCTGGCCCGGCATGGAGGTCTGGTGCACCTGCATACCCCCATCACGGCCCCCCTTGCGAGCCAGACGCCTCTCGCCCTTGCCGAAGCTCTCCACCCCACCCCAGCGGTGGCGGGGCTGCCGCGGCGTGAGGCGATGACCTGGCTGCGCACCCTGGAACCCTTCGAGCGGGGGCACTACGCCGCCCCCATCGGCTGGATCGACAGCATGGGGGACAGCGAGCTCCGGGTGGCGATCCGCAGTGGGCTGATGCGCCAGGGCAGCCTGGAGCTCACCGCCGGAGCAGGGCTGGTGCGTGGCTCGGTGCCCGAGCGGGAGGAGCAGGAAGTGGCCCTGAAGCTGAAGGTGCTGTTGGATCAGCTCCTGCCCACGGCCACCAGTGAGAGCAGCCGGGCGATCGTCTGATCCGCCAGGGGGATCCCTCCGAGCCGTTCCACCTCCCGCACCCCGGTTGGGCTGGTGACGTTGATCTCACTGAGCCGGCCATCGATCACATCGATGCCCACGAAGAACAGCCCCTCGGCCTGCAGCACCGGCGCCAGTTCCGCGCAGATCGCCCGCTCAGGGGCCGTGAGGTCGGCGGGCTCGGGGGCGCCTCCCACCGCCAGGTTGCTGCGGAATTCACCGCCCGTCGGTACCCGGTTCACGGCTCCGAGGGGTTCCCCATCCACCAGCAGGATGCGCTTGTCGCCCGCCTGCACCCCGGGCAAAAATGCCTGGGCCATCACGGGCAGGGCCTCCATCTGGGTCACCAGCTCCAGCAGGGCCCGCAGGCCAGGTGTGGCAGCCGAGGCAAACACCACCCCCTGTCCAGCCCTGCCGCCCAGGGGTTTGAGCACCACCTCCCCTTGCTCCCTGGCAAAGCCAGCCAGGGTCTCCACCCGGCTGCTCACCAGGGTGGCCGCCATCAGGTGGCCGAAACGCAGGGAGCTCAGCTTTTCATTCCAGGCCCGCAGGGCCGCCGGGCCATTGATCACCCGCACGCCGCGTCGTTCCGCCAGCTCCAGCATGTGGGTGGCATAGAGGTAGGCCTCATCCACCGGCGGATCCTTCCGCATCCACACCACGGCAAAACGATCCAGGGGCAGCTGTTGGGAGCTGCCGGGGTGCACCCAGGGCTCGGGCACCTGCCAGGTGCCCCCAGGGCACGCCATCGCGGCCAACTCCAGGGGAGTGGCCCGCACCCACGCCCCATAGCCCCCATCGGGGTGGGGGCCTGCCCAGAGGTCCGCCAGCTCACAGCTCCAGGCCTGCCCTCCGGCCCGTTGCAGTGCCTGCATCAGAGCCACGCTGGAGTCTTTCGCTGGCTGGAGCCGAGCCAGCGGATCCATCACGAAGAGCTGGTGGGAGGCGGGGAAGGTGCCGGCGGCGGTGTTGCTCACCCCTGCCGTCCCAGGAGGGCATCGAGCTGGCCGCGCCGCTCCAGGGCATGGAGCTCATCACACCCCCCGATGCCCTGATCGTCGATGAAGATCTGGGGCAGGCTGCTGCGGCCATCGGCCCGGATGGCCATCTGCCGGCGGGCGCCATCGTCGCCATCAATGCCGTATTCGGTGTAGGCCACACCCTTTCGATCCAGCATGTTCTTGGCCCGGATGCAGAAGGGGCAGAACCGCCAGGTGTAGATCTCCACTTTCGCTGGTGTGGCGGCCGCTGAGGCGTCCGGAGCCATGGAAGATCGAGCCGGGGAGTCGCTGATCCTAGGCACCGTTTCCGCCCCGGGAGATCGGCTGCACTGATACGGTCGGGAGACGTGAATCCTGGCGCCGTGCTCGACCTGACTGATTTCAAACGGGATCTCTCCGAACTCAGCGACCGCCTGGGCCATGCCCAGGACTGCCTTTGACGTTCCTGCCCTCCACGCACGCCAGCAGGATCTTGAGCAACTGGCCGCCCAGCCGGGCTTCTGGGATGACCAGGCCCAGGCCCAGCGGCAGATGCGGCAATTGGATGAGGTGAAGGCCCAGCTCGAGCAGCTGGGCCGCTGGAGCACGCTGGTGGCCGATGCGAAGGCCACCCAGGAGCTCTACGAGCTGGAGCCTGATGAGGAGCTCCTGGAGGAGGGCAACAGGGGATTGCAACAGCTGCGGGCGGAGCTCGACCGCTGGGAGCTGGAGCGCCTCCTGAGCGGCCCCTACGACAAAGAAGGGGCCGTGCTGACCATCAGCGCCGGCGCCGGCGGCACCGATGCCCAGGACTGGGCCCTGATGTTGATGCGCATGTACACCCGCTGGGCGGAAGACCACGGCATGAAGGTGAGCGTGGATGAGATCAGCGAAGGGGAGGAGGCGGGCATCAAGAGCTGCACGATCGAGATCGAGGGGCGCTACGCCTACGGCTATCTTCGCAACGAGAAGGGCACCCACCGCCTGGTGCGCATCTCCCCCTTCAATGCCAACGACAAACGGCAGACCAGCTTTGCCGGGGTGGAGGTGATGCCCCAGTTGGAGGAGGAGCTGGATCTGGAGATCCCGGAGAAGGATCTGGAGATCACCACCTCCCGCTCCGGCGGCGCCGGAGGCCAGAACGTGAACAAAGTGGAAACGGCCGTACGCATTCTCCATGTGCCCACGGGCCTGGCCGTTCGCTGCACCCAGGAGCGCTCCCAGCTGCAGAACAAGGAAAAGGCCATGGCCCTGCTCAAGGCCAAACTGCTGGTGATCGCCCAGGAGCAACGGGCGGCGAAAATCGCCGACATTCGCGGCGACATCGTGGAAGCGGCCTGGGGAAACCAGATTCGCAACTACGTCTTTCACCCCTATCAGATGGTGAAGGATCTGCGCACGGGGGAGGAAACCACCGATGTGCAGGGCGTGATGGATGGGGAGCTGGATCCCGTCATCCAAAGCCTGCTGCGCCAGGGTGTGGC
>JBJTQT010000251.1:0-4823 GCA_046075745.1 Cyanobium sp.
TGGAAACAGTCTTCTTTTCAAAGCGAATGCCCTGGGGAGGGCATCGGGCGATCCGACCCGCGTTCGTTCCCTTTGAAAAGACGAATCCTTGCTTCCGGAGCTTTTCATGGGAACCACTGCAGAAATAGGCATCCGCCTCAACCCGCTGAGGCCCCTCACCACGGCCAGCCAGTTGGAAGGCCGCGACGGTGCCATCCCCATGGAGTTCCATCCCACGCAAGGCCCGCTCCATCACCACCTCCCCTCCACGGGCGCGGATATAAGCCACCAGGGGCTCACAGAGGCGCTGGGGGGGATTGCCATCGAGGAAGGCCATGCGGGAGCCATCTTTTTCCTGCAGGAAACGGTTCAAGGCGGTTAACACAACAGTGCTGGAAATCTCATCCGGGCCGATGAAATTCAAGGCCTTGCTCATGGCCAAGAACACTTCATCGTTCACCCGCTCTGGGATGTTGTGAATCCGCAGCCATTCAGTCCAGGAATAACGATCACAATCCTCCACATACTTCTGACCCCGTAACATGGCAGGCACCAGACCGAGGCCGAAGGCAATCTTCTCAGGCCAGGTGAGCATGTCGTTATTGGCCAGGATCGCAGCCACTCCGTTGATGGGGGCAGGCAAATCAGGGAAGTCGAAACGGCTGTAGGTGCCAGGTACATCGCGTTGATTGAAGATCATGCTATGGCTTTTCCACTGCAGGCGATCTTCAATATCAAGCTCGGCAAAAAGCTGGCGCATGTTGCGATAGGCGCCAAAAAAGATATGCAATCCCGTTTCATACCAATCCCCCTCACTGTCCTGCCTGGCGGCCACCTTGCCCCCAAGCACATCCCGGGCTTCGTAGATCACGGGGGTATGGCCGGCATCGCAGAGATACTTGGCGCAGGACAATCCAGCCAGCCCGGCTCCTGCGATGGCGACGCGCATGGCATACCCAAAAGACTGGTGGCAACCTTATCGGTCTGCAGCACCCACGCGACGACGGCAAGCGGCCCCACTCCGAGGCCGACCTTCTCCCTAAAGTCGGTTTACCCTTACCACCCTGTCGACCAGCAGCCCATGGACACGCTTTTGAAGTCCACCACCCGGCACGTGCGCCTCTTCACTGCCCGGGTGGAGCAGGGTGATCTGGTTCCGGATGCCAGCCAACTCACCCTCGACCTGGATCCCGATGACGAGTTTCTCTGGGACGAAGCAACGGTGGGCAAGGTGCAGGGGCGTTTCCAGGAGCTTGTGGCAACCCATGCCGGGGAGGATCTCAATGACTACACATTGCGCCGCATCGGATCAGAATTGGAGGGGGTCATTCGTCAGCTGCTTCAGGCAGGGGAACTCCGTTACAACCCGGATTGTCGGGTGATGAACTACTCCATGGGTCTGCCTCGCACCCCCGAGTCCCTATGACCCGACCAGACAATCGGGGGGATTTCTCCGAGGATCGTCGTTCCTGGCGGGCTGGCCGGGAAGAATCGGACCGTTGGGAGGGCCGAGGCCCACGCACGGAGCGCGAATACCGCTATCGCAACGATCCAGGGTTGGACGATCGTGGAGGGGGTCGAGGTTCGAGCATGGGCTCCGGAGGGGGGCCCGGTGGGAAGGGTTTCAATGTGGCAACGGCAGCCCTCCTCGCTGGGGTGCTCGTCGTTGGCATCGGCATCGGCAGCGCGGTGACCAGCACCACCCAGGGCAATCAGGGCAACATCGCCAGCAGCCAACAGTTGGACATGGCCGTGCCCGACCCGGAATTCTGCAAGCAGTGGGGAGCCAGCGCCTTCGTGATGGATATCGAGCTGTACACCACCATGAACCCCAGCAGCAGCTTCGTCACCCAGCCCACCTTGCAGCCTGGCTGCGTGATCCGCAGGGAGAACTGGGCCGTGCTCCAGAAACAGGGCGCTGTGACAGCCGAACAGATGCGCGAATGCAAGCAACGGATGAACACCTTTGCCTACATCGGCTCCGTCCGCGACAAACCCGTCGTGCGCTGCGTGTATCAGACCGACATCAGCGGCAACAAGTTTCAGGTGCCAGGAGTGGCAGGGGCTGCGGACGATTCCGTTGGGGTGACTCCTGAGGGTGATCAGTTCTGAGTCGATTCAGGATCAGGAGCGATCAGGACGTCAGAACCTGGCCCGAAGCTTCCGTTGTCTTGACCTGGGCGGTCTGGCGGAGGGGGCTTTCCGGGCTGGCGAACACGGGCAGCACCTCCTTGCGGAAGGCTTCCGCAGCTCGGGAGCAGTAGCGGGCCGGATGGCTAATCAGCTTGAGCTGGCGGCGCACCTGCAAATCCGCCACCTGGGGGCGGTGCAGGCTGCCTGAAGCCAGTTCCCTCTCAATCGACACCACGGGAAGGAAAGCGGCACCCAGCCCGGATTGCACGGCGTTTTTGATGGCCTCAAAGGAGTTCAGCTCCATCTCGATCTTGATCCGGCCCACATCGAGCTTGGAGCGGGAGAGGAGCTGATCCACCATCTTGCGGGTGGTGGACTGGGCATCCAGACAGACGAAACCGAGCCGGTAGAGATCCTCCCTGGTGAGTTCCGGGAGGCGGGCGAGCGGGTGCTTCGGGGGAAGCACCAGGGCGAGTTCATCGTTGGCATAGGGCACCACTTGAAGGAGATCGTTCAGATCCGAGGGCAATTCCCCGCCGATGATGGCCAGATCCACCTGCCCGTTCGCAACGCCCCAGGCCGTGCGCCTGGTGCTGTGCACCTGGAGCTGCACGGAAACATCCGGATATTTCTGACGGAAGAGGCCGATCATCCTGGGCATCAGATAGGTGCCCGTGGTCTGGCTGGCCCCCACGATCAAGGAGCCCCCCTTGAGATTGTGCAGATCATCCAGCGCCCTGCAGGCCTCCTGACACTGGCTGAGGATGCGATCGCAGTAGCTCAACAACAGATAGCCCGCTTCGGTGAGCTGAGCCTTGCGTCCGCCCCGGTCAAACAGGGCCACATCCAGTTGCTTCTCGAGGTTCTGGATCTGCAGGCTCACCGCGGGCTGGGTCACATACAGACTGTCGGCAGCCTTCTTGAAGCTGCCCTCGCTGGCAATCGCGCGGAGGATGCGGAGCTGATCAAGGGTAAAAGGCAGATCTGCCATGGGCTCTGATGGTCCTCGGTATGGTCCTCGGAAGGGTCCTCGGGTTGGCCGATGGCTGAACCGGCAAGTCGGAGCCAACTGTAAAGGGGTTGCCGCTTGGCAGACTGCCTTCGCACCACATGCTTCACGACGCGCGCCCATGGTCACCCCCCCCCACCACAGCAGCTGGGTGATGGCTCTGCTGATTGTGGGGTTCGCCGTTCTGCACAGCGGTGGAGCCGCCCTGCGGGCCTGGGGCGCCGAGCGGATCGGCGAGCGCGCCTGGCGCCTCCTGTTCGCGGCGGTGAGCATTCCGGCCGCGGTGCTGGTGATCGCCTATTTCCTGAGTCACCGCTACGATGGCATCCGCCTCTGGGACCTGCAGGATCAACCCTGGATGGTTCCCGTGGTCTGGGCCGGCACAGCCCTGAGTTTCTTCTTTCTCTACCCTGCCACCTACAACCTGCTGGAGATCCCATCGGTGCTCAAGCCGCAGGTTCGGCTTTATTCCACGGGAATTATGCGGGTCTGCCGTCACCCCCAGGCCGTGGGGCAGGTGCTCTGGTGCGCCACCCATCTGCTCTGGATCGGCACGAGCTTCATGGTGGTCACCTGCCTGGGCCTGATCGCCCACCACGCTTTTGCCATCTGGCATGGGGATCGCAGGCTCCGCAAGCGGTTCGGCGCTGCCTTCGAGGAGCTGAGGGCCACCACCTCGATCCTTCCGTTCCAGGCGGTGCTGGAGGGTCGGCAGCAGCTCCAGCTCTCCGAGTTTCTCAGACCCTCACAGGTGGGCATCACTGTGGCCATTGGGGTGTTGTGGGGAGCCCACCGCTGGATTGGCACCGCCAGCACGGCCTTTTCGCGAACGGCGATGGCCCACTGGCTGGGCTGAGGTGACAGGCACTGCCGAATCCCATGGGGAGGCTGACTACACTCCACCCAACTTGACTTGTGGGGATGCCTGCTGCTGACCTGGCTTGGTTGATACCCCTGCTCCCCCTGCTGGGGGCCTGCATCACGGGCCTGGGCCTGTTGTGCTTCAACCGCACCGTGAACCGCCTGAGGAAGCCGGTGGCCTGGTTTCTCATCACCTGCGTCGGGGCAGCGGCCGTGCTGAGCTTTGCTGTCCTGGCGGAACAGCTCGCCGGTGCGGCGCCCAGGGAGATGCTGTTCGACTGGGCCAGTGCGGGCACCTTCAACCTGCAGATGGGCTACCGGGTGGATCCGCTCGCTGCGGTAATGCTCGCCCTGGTCACCACCATCGCCCTGCTGGTGATGGTCTATTCCGATGGATACATGGCCCATGACAAGGGCTACGTGCGCTTCTTCACCTATCTGGCCCTGTTCAGCAGCTCGATGCTGGGCCTGGTGATCAGCCCCAATCTCCTGGAGATCTACGTGTTCTGGGAGCTGGTGGGCATGTGCTCCTACCTGCTGGTGGGCTTCTGGTATGACCGGGACGGCGCTGCCAATGCCGCCCAGAAAGCCTTTGTGGTGAACCGGGTGGGCGACTTTGGCCTACTGCTGGGGATGTT
Organism: Cyanobium sp.; assembly: GCA_046075745.1. Classification (GTDB taxonomy): domain Bacteria; phylum Cyanobacteriota; class Cyanobacteriia; order PCC-6307; family Cyanobiaceae; genus Cyanobium. The sequence goes on from JBJTQT010000251.1 coordinate 4,621, forward strand.
GGGCCTGTTCTGGGCGACTGGCAGTTTCGGCTTTGAGGAGGTGGGTGCTCGCCTGCAGGAGGCCGTGGCCAGCGGCAGCGTCAGCACTGGCATCGCCGTACTGCTCTGCCTGCTGGTGTTCATGGGCCCCATGGCCAAGTCGGCCCAGTTTCCCCTTCACGTGTGGCTGCCCGACGCCATGGAGGGCCCGACTCCGATCTCGG
>JBJTQT010000252.1:0-2917 GCA_046075745.1 Cyanobium sp.
TCGCCCTGGGTTTTTTCATTGATTTCTTCGAGATCGCCTTCATCGTGGTGCCCCTGCTCCTGCCCACCGCCCGCCAGCTTCTGGGCCCTGAGGGGCTGCTCTGGCTGGGGGTGCTGATTGGCGCCAACCTGCAGACCTCCTTTCTCACGCCCCCCTTTGGCTTTGCCCTCTTCTACTTGCGGGGCGTGGCGCCACAGGGGGTGAGCACGGGCGACATCTACCGAGGGGCCGTGCCCTTCATCGCCCTGCAGCTGGCGGTGGTGCTCCTGATCCTGCTCTTCCCCCAGTTGGTTACCACCCTGCCCTCCCTCGCCAGTCCCGCCGGTGGTTGATTCGACCCCCTCACCCTCGCCCGCTACCCCGCTCAGCCCCGCCCAGGCGCTGGCCCTTTTTGACCAGCTGGAGCCGGTGGAACCGGAGGCGATGCTCGGCAGCTGGCGCGGTGAAGGCTTCCCCACCGGCCATCCCCTCGATGGGCTGCTGGAGGCCTGGCACTGGCATGGCAAGCGGTTTGAGAGCGCAGAGGAGGTGCATCCCCTGGTGTTCCAGTCCGTGGGCGGCGGCCTGGTGAATGTGGATCCCTCGCGGGTTCAGGTGGGCCTGCTGCGGGCGCCCTGGGTGGGGCAGCTCAAGCCCTACGGCGGCCTCTTCCCCTGGCTGGCGCCCCTGGTGGCCACCCGCCGCTCCGCCGCCCGGCTGCGCAGCGTCTCGTATCGGGGCAAGGTGTCGGCCGCCATGCTCTACGACCACCAGCCCATCGTGGATGTGTTTCGCCGTCTGGATTCAGAACGGCTCCTGGGGGTGATGGATTGCAAGGGGATGGCGCAGCCGTTCTTTTTTGTGCTGCGGCGGGAGGGCGCCTGACGGCGTCTGTAGGCTCAACGGCACCCACTGGGGCTCTGTGGTGAAGGTGCGCCCACGGCGACGGGGATTGGCCTGGCTCACCTGCTGGCTCTCGGCCCTTCTCCTCTCAATCTGTTGGCTGCAGGCGCCGCTGTTCTCCTCCGCGCAGGCATCTACTCCAGACATCGGCCTGTCCGCCCAGGGCACTCCGAGCCAGCCGTTACCTGAGAGCAGTGAAGCCTTGGCTCGCCGGTCTCCCTGGAGCCGGCCCGAGAGCTATCCCCTCAGCCAGCGCCCCCACTCCGATCTCTACCGCCCCAGTGCCGAATGGATCGGCCGGCTGGTGCTGCCCACGCCCACGGAGGTGGCCAATCCCCAGGCTCCCCAGGAGGACTGGGTGTGGGTCGTGCCGGAGCAGACCCCAGAGGCGCAGCTGGGGCTGATCGGGGAGCGGCTGCGGTTGCGCTGGGCCGATCTGCCCCACCTCAAGCAGCTGGTGGCCACGGTGAGCACCGATATCCGCCTGGGCGCAGAGGCCCGTAGGGCCCAGGCCGAGGCCAACGTGGTGCCCACCCGCCTGGATGGGCGCTGGGCCGGACCGCTGCAGACCCTGGCGGGAGCCCGGCCGGCGGATGACGTGAGCGTGCTGCTGGAGGGGGTGACGCCTGGCGACGGGGAGCTGCGCATCAGCAGCCCGCCGGTGCAGATCACGGGTCGCTGGCAGGGGCTGGTGAGCGTGCTTGGCCCAGCCGCTGGAGAGGAGCTTTGGAGGGTGCGTCATTTCAACCCCGCCACCGCCCGCTTCGATGGGGCGGAGGAGACGATCCGCATCCCTTCCCTGCCGCCTGATCGCTTTGGCCGCCGCATGATCGATCCGGCAGGCCTGGCGGGATCACCGCTGAATGGCCAGGGCTGGTTGATCCAGGGGGCCCCGGCGGCTGATGGGGTGTTCACCGTGCAGGCACTCCATCCCTATGCCTTTTTTCAGATCACCCCACGGCAGCTGGTGCGCGGCACCGATCCCGCCCTGGCCTTCCTCCAGCGCGACAACTGGGGCTCGACCACCCTCCAGCGGGGCACCCTTCAGAGCACCGCCCTGATTCCGGCAGGCAAGGCTGCGCCGGGCTGGCGCCTGGGAGAGCGAGCCCTGCTGATGCATCTCTTCGGAGGAATCGGTGGGGTGGATGGGGAAGCCACGCCCGGCTGGACCGCCACCGGCCATTTCTCCTTCGGGGAAGCCCAGGTGGTGCGGGATGGCTTCACCGGGCAGCCGCGCCTGGCGATCCGCTACCACCAGATCTATGCCAACAACCCCAATGGCATCATCGCCGGCAGCCAGGACTGGAGCGCCTACGCCGGCAGCCTGCAACGGGGCTGGATCGGCCTGCGCCCCTTCTCCGATGTGCTCGTGCCGATCGGCGGGGCGGTGCTCGATGCGATCGCCCTACAGGCGGAGATCATCGCCGCCCGCTACCGCAGCGGTGATGGCACCGGCGTGGCCCTGGTGACCCCCTCCACCTCCTGCGTGCAGGATTCCGGCCAGGCCCTCTGGATCGCGATCCGTCAGCTCCGGGAGCAGGGGGAGGAGATCCCGATGTCGACCTTCGATCGGGAACGGCTGCGGGAGCTGGGGCTGGCCTTTGATCGGCTGCTCAAGCCCTTCGGCCAGGTGCGGGGCGATTGGGCCAACAACGCGGCCAGGGCTCTGGCAGCGGGCACCGGGAACGCTAGCCAGGCCCGTCCGCGGGTGGGGGGTGGCCTGTTCGAGACCAGCCAGAGCCTGCGGGATGCCCTGCTCCGCTGGCTCTGGCTGGTCTCGAAGAGGCCACCCCCCACCCGCGGGGTGGCCTGGCTGGCGCTGCCGGTGCCCGCTGCCAGAGCCCGGGCCGCGTTGTTGGCCCAATCCCCCCGCACCTGGCCGAAGGGCTTGAGCAGCCGATCAAAGGCCAGCCCTAGCTCCCGCAGCCGTTCCCGATCGAAGGTCGACATCGGAATCGCCTCCCCCTGCTCCCGCAGCTGGCGGATGGCAATCCAGAGGGCCTGGCCCGAATCCTGCACGCAGGAGGTGGAGGGG
>JBJTQT010000253.1:0-2795 GCA_046075745.1 Cyanobium sp.
ACCCAGGGGCCCCTCAACCAGGAGAACGTCTCCCGTGCGGCGGATGGCGCCAGCGGCGTGGTGCAGCCCAAAGAGGAGGTGGGATTTACAGAAAAGCGCATCGTTTGCGCTATTTCGATATTTGGGCTCCTCATTGGCCAGGATCCGCCCGGAGAAGCCGCAGCAGCGGCCCTGGCCGTCAGCGATGGGAAGCATCAGCCGGCGGGCATTGAGCCCCAGCCCCCAGGCGGTGGCTGTTTCAGCGCTGATCCCCCGCTCCTGCAGATAGGTCCAGGCGGGGCCCTGGGCGTCGATGTCGGCCAGAAGGGCCTGATGAAAAGCCTCTTGCTGTTTCTCCCGCCACACCATGAGCCGTTGCCGTTCCTTGCTCAGGGCCACTGCTTTGGCTGCAGCCTCAGGGTCTTCCTCAGGCAGGGGGATCCCATACCGCCCCGCCAGCTCCTGCACGGCCTCCGTAAAGCTGAGCCCCCGGCTCTCTTGGAGCCAGCCGATGGTGTCGGTGCCTTTGCCGCAGACGTAGCAATGGACGCGGTTGCGCTGGGGGTTGACCGTGAGGGAGGGTCGCTTGTCGTTGTGCCAGGGGCAGGTGGTGAGGTAGGCGCGGCCGGAGCGCTTGAGGGCAGAGCGGGGGAAGAGCTCAGCGATCTGGGCTTTGTCCCGCACCGCCTGGATCAGGTGATCAGGCCAGGGTCTGGCTGGGTGGTTGGAGGGGCTCATGACGGGCTGAGGAGGGGGTAGAGGTGGGCACCGGAGAACGCGACACGGGCAGCGTCGGATTCCAGGAAGCAGTGGGCTCGATCGAGGCGGATGAGGGTGCGGTGCAGATCCAGCTCGCTTTGTTGGCCGTGGCGGAACTTGCCGTGGTGCACCTCCAACACCCCCTTGGGGGGCTGGGCGCCATCGGGCACCTTGGGCCGATCGATCAGCCAGACCGCAGAAGCAAAGCGCTCCAGTTCAGACGTTCCCGCCAGGTGCGACACGTCCGGGCCGGTGGTGGAGCCGTAGGCGCCGCGGTTGAGCTGGGCCACCACCAGGATGTCCAGCTCACAGCGTCCGGCCAGGGCCTTGATCGCCATGGCGCGGTTGGCCAGTTCAGCGGTGGTGTGGGTGCCATAGCCGGGGCTGGCCCCCATGGCGTGGAAGTGATCCAACACGACCACAGAGAGGGCTGGATGGGCCGCTTTGGTGTCTTCTACGAGCTCAGTGAATTCCTCGATGGTGGCGCCAAAGCGGGACTCGTAGAGCACCTCTCCCATGGGGGAACCATCGGGCTGCAGCCCCTCCGCGAAGCGCTCGTGCCATCCCAGCAGGCGCTCCAGATCCTCTCCAGCGATCACCTTGCCCCGGCCCTCCAGATCATTGGCGGTGTAGAGGGGCGTGGGATGGCCGATCGCACGGCGGCAGTAGTGGGCCAGAAGGCGGGCGAGGATCGCCTGGCGGGTGAGCTCACAGGAGAACACCAGCACAGAAGCGCCGTGGCAGGCCAGCCCCATGGCCGCAGCAATCGCCAGGGTGGTTTTGCCCACACCAGAGCGGGCAGCGAGCACCCAGGTGCCTTCCCCCTGGCCGGGCACCACGCCACCCCGCATGTCGAGATCCAGCGAGGGGATGCCGGTGGAGAGGGGCTTGGGGCGTTGATCCAGGGGAACGGCCGCCAGGGCGATGCACTGATGGGCGGTGTGGGAGGCAGAGAGCACGGGCTGGAGCTGGCGCAGACGGCCAGAAGCGATGGACTGGGCGGCATTGAGCGCCTCGCGGCAGTCGTTGAGCTCGGCGCTGATGGTGCGATCGCGGCCCTTGCGTTGCAGGAGCTGGCTCAGGGCGGGGTAGAGGAGCTGGCGGGCTTTGGCGGCCTGGAAGATGTCGCAAGCGATGGGGAAATCCAAGGCTGAGGCGGCCTTCCCCCATTCGAGGAGCTCTGCCAGCGCCAGATCGACCTCCTGGAGTGAGCCGTCCCAACGGCCTGAGAGGGAGCGCTCCCGCAGGCCATGGCGGATGGCATTGGCATTGAGGGTGTGCACATCGCGCTGGCCGCGAAAGATCGCATCGATTTCACCAGCCACCAGACGCAGCTCGGGGGTGCTCCAGAGGGTTTCAGGCACCGCCTCGTTGAAGCGCAGGCCGATGCGCCGCCGAAAGATGCCCCAGCGGGCGGTGTGGTCCTCATCGCCCGGGAGGACCGAGGCGAGCAGGTCCTTCTCGTGCAGCAGCAACTCACCATTCTCGATTGGTGGAGGCGGCATTTGGAGACCCGGAGGCGGCAGGGGCAGGGGCCCATTGGGCGTTTCGTAGTGATCGCCCTTGCGGATGGCGGCATCAATCCAACCGGTGTCAGAGAGCGGCGTGGGCCAGCTGCGTCCATGGCCATAAGCCGTGCGGGTGGTCTGCAGGGCGGGGCCATGGGAAGCAGGCTGCAGGCGCTGGGGCTTGGGGGTGCATGAGGCCTGGTGGGTGGTGCTCATGGGAGGTGGTGCAGAGGACTGGAAGGGTTTGGGTGAGGGAATCAATCCGCGGCAGCAACGGCAGGGGCGTCCCTGTGCCCCAGGAAGCCATTTGGAAATGGAAAAGGCTCCAGGAGGGCATAAGGGTCCTGATACGGTCCTTGCAGAGGCTCCTGGGGCGGATCCGCGGTGTCGGGTTCTGGAGGGTCGGCGAATTGGATGGCTCCAGCCCCTGGTGTGCCCCGCCCATCGGCTTCCAGCAGGGCGGTGAGGCGGCGACGTTCCGCCAGGGGGAGGTGCAGGGCCTCGATGTCCGAGATGAGCCAGTCGTAGCAGTTCCAACGGAAGAGCCGC
>JBJTQT010000254.1:0-5021 GCA_046075745.1 Cyanobium sp.
CCCCAGCACCGGCGCCCACCACAACCCTGAAGACAATGCCAACCATCTCCTGCCCTGCCAGACTTCCCTCGTTGCACCAACCACCCCTCACCCCATGCCCTTCAAAAATGAAGTGGTGTCTGATGAGGACATCGACCGCTATAACCTCCCCTTCCCCAAGGGTGAAGGCCGCTGGTGGACCCGCGATGCCGAACGGGATTACTACCTCTGGGGTGGGCGGGTTGGAAACTTGGCATACGAGGATTCACAGGAGGGGTGGTTTTATTTATATATAGGAGGAGTGACTTACGATATATACTTAGAACCTGGGCATCAAGAAAAAGATGCCCTGAAAGGCGAAATGGTCTTTCGATGGAGAAAGATAACAAGAGTGAATCCTGAGCTCAGTCAAACCGACTTTGAAAGAGTCGTTGGAATACTTAAAGAAGCACTAGTCAGCTTTGGCTTTGACGGGAGACAAAACATATATTTCCCTCACTTCAGAGTTGAATTCGATTTTTAAGGCAAGGCCAGAAAAGAGATTTAGCTATCTTTGCAATGAAAACAATCACTAAGAAGGAAGCCCTTGCAAGGCTTGGTTCAATTCGCTCGAAAGAAGAACTTCGAGCACTAATCCAGAGTTTGGACACGCGAGGGAGTGGAGAAATGACACTCCTTTGGAGCGGGCCACCCGGGAATGGGATAAGGCAGGAGCTATTTTCAGCTAGTCTTACAGCTAGCGACAAAAGATTTCGAGCCATCCAAAGCACAGAAGCCGCAAGATTCTTGCAAATAGAGAATCCTCGAAGCCCAGACTATAACGAGAAATTACTTGCAAAGCTTGGTGAGCTTTTTCAGAACAATGAAAACGCCTACCTAGATTTCCTATACGGCCCCTCCAGCGGCAGCCCCCGCGTGCGCACCGCCAAGGGAGTTTGGGATGACGTGTCTGACAACTTTGTCAAACAGGCCAAAGGAGATGTGCGGCTAGTGGTGGGAGGGGCTGGGCTCGACAAGGTGTTTGCCCAGACGGAAATTCATACCCTTCTGGCCAACCCCAACATCCGCTCGGTGGAAGGGGTGCCGATCGAAGGCCTCAGAGATCTGGCCAAAACCAGCGGCGTGGGCAAGGTGTTGCAACTGCTGATGGGGCTCTCGGAGGCCAACACCGGCATGATTCAACTGCAGGTGGACAGCAGCGGACGACCCATTCAGAGCCCCGATGGCACCTACCGCCTGGATGCCACGGATTACATGAAGATGAACACCCTCAACACGAGGCTCCCGGCAGGAATGCGCACCGTGATGGAGTTCATTCCTGAGGAACGCAGGCTCAGACACAGCCAGGCCGTGGAGGAGATCTTCAAGCTGCATCCGATCCTGCGTGGCAGGAACTACGCCCTGCCAGTGGATGTGGATCCCTTCAAACATCAACAGGCCATTGCGCGGGTCAGCACCTATGCGGGGCGCATCGCCGATGTGCACAGCATGACCACCATGCTCGCAGAAGCCGGGGTTCAACTCCACCGGGGCGACCACCGCGCTGCCCACGACACAGTCACCTCCTGGGTGGCTGAAAATGCCGGTGGGCTCGCAGCAGGACGGCTGGCGACCCTGCTGGTGGCTCCCCTGATGGCCACAGGCCCCCTGGGAATGATCATCGGCGCAGGCATCATCATCGGCGCCTCCGTGGGTGGGGCGGATCTGGCGAAAAAACTGCACAAAAAACTGCGGGATCGCTTCCGCGACATCGAAAACACGGCCTCCCCGCTGGTGCTGGATCTGGATGGGAACGGCATCCAGACCCTCTCCCTCAACCCAGCCTCCCTCCACTTCGACCTGGATGCCAACGGCTTCGCCGAGCAGACTGGCTGGGTGGGCCCCAATGACGGGCTGCTCGTTCTCGACCTCAATGGCAACGGCAAGATCGACGATGGCCGCGAACTCTTCGGCAACCACACACGCCTGGCCAATGGCACGCTAGCGAAGAATGGCTTTGAAGCCTTGGCCCGCCATGACGGCAATCGAGATGGACGGATCGATCGCAACGATCCCATCTGGGCGCGACTACGGGTGTGGAGGGATCAGAACAGCGATGGGGTGAGTGATGCCGCTGAGCTGTTGCGACTGGAAAACACCGGCAGCAGCGCCCTCTTGCTGGCCTACAGCAACAGCACCGAGGTGGATGCCAGTGGCAATGCGCACAGGCAGAAAGGAACCTATCTCCGCAGCAATGGACAACGGGCGGCCTTCACAGATGTGTGGTTCGCCAGAGACACCCTCAACAGCCGCCAGCTCCAGCTGCGGCCCGTGGATGCCCGCACAGCTTCCCTGCCGGATCTTCCAGGCATGGGGATCGTGCCCAGCCTGCATCAAGCCCTGATAGCCCCAGGCAGCGGCAGGCTACGCGAGGTGCTCTCGCAATGGCTCGCGAGCTCACGTCAGCAACGACAGGAGTTGCGCGAGGAGCTCCTGGATCTGTGGGTCGATGGGAACAGCAATCCCTTCAGCCCTGAAGGAAGAGAGATCCTGGCGGATGAACCGTTGTTCGAGCGCAAGCTTGCCGTGATCGAAAAACTCATGGGGCAGATCGTGCCGGACACCGAAAACATCCTGGGATGGAACAAAGCAGAGGCCATCAAGGCCCTCTTCCAGGACGTGGGCCGCTGGATCGACATGCTCCTGAGCTCCCAGGTGGATGTTCAGCCGCTACTGGATCTGGCCCGCCCCTTGGAAGCCCATGGCCCAGGGGCGATACAGATGGACCTGACGGCCAGCGTGGACCACCTGCGCAAGCGCTTTCAGCGGGATCCGGATCCGGGGCTGATTCCGATGATCCAGTGGCAACTAGCCCAGCGCGGTGCAGGCGGCCTGGCCTTCTTCGAATCCATGCGGCAGCAGGCCCAAGCCAACCCCGATGCCTTTGCCAGGGCCATGCGCCAGCACCGTCCCCAGACTTCGCCTGGTGAGTGGATCCTCGGCTCACCGCAGGAAGATACATTGCGAGGCACCCCCTTGGATGATCTGATCGAAGCAGGGAGTGGTTTCCAAGTCATCGAATCCCACGAAGGCAATGACATCCTCATCGGCGGACCTGGATCGACGATCTTCTACGGAGGTTCCGGTGCAGACACCTATTACATCCGGCAGAAAGAGATGTATGCCTATGACAGTATTAATGACGCCTCAAGCCCCAATGGTGAAAACGATCGCATGATCTTCACCCAGGTGGCCTCCAGCAGCGTGCGTCTACTCCAGCAGGAAAATAATGTCACCATTTATTCCGGTCAACAGCTGGTGGTCACCATCGAGGAACAACTCCTTCCCCAGCACCGTATTGAGGAGCTGCACTTCGCTGATGGAGTGATCTGGGACCACAACACCCTCCTGCTCCAACTCCCCATCCGAGGAACCCCCGACAACGACCGGCTCATCGGCACCAGCGACACCTCCAACCGTCTGCAGGGCCTGGCCGGCCATGACACACTCATCGGCGGTGCCCTCGCTGATCATCTGGAGGGTGGAGCGGGCCATGACGTGCTCACCGGCCTGGCCGGGCGAGACATCCTCGATGGCGGGGAAGGCAACGACACACTGAATGGCGGCGAGGGCGGCGATCGCTACCTCTTCAGCGCCAATGGGGGTCATGATCGCGTGCATGATCTCGATCAGCGCACCAGCGAAAGCGATCGGGTGGTGCTCAGCGATCTCAACCCCGCCTCGCTCTCCAGGGTGCAGCGCACTGGCTCTGATCTGACGCTCCAGTTCGGTGCCTCTGCCAGCCTCACCCTGGTGAACCAGCTGCAGCCCTTCTCCCGCATCGAGGAGGTTCAGTTCGCGAACGGGACGGTGTGGAGCCACACCACCTTGCTGCAGCAGGTGCGCTGAGGGGTGATCGCGATCAGCGGCTGCACAGGGCAGGCAGGGTGGCCGGCAGGGGTTGCAGGGCGGGGGGGGCAGGCAGGGCCGCCGCCAACGGCGCCGAACGCACGGCAGGATTCCCCGGCAGGGCCACCCACACCTTCCAGCCCTGCCCCGCCCCATACTCCCTGAAGCCGCTGTAGCCCGAAGCCGCGGGCTGCCAGTTGCCGTCATCACCCCCAATCCGCACGTAGAGCATCCCCTTGCTGCCCTTCACCGCCGCCCCATACACCCCCGCCTGACGGGCGTTCTGCTGCACATAGAGCGCGCTGCCCGCATGCACCCCAGCTACCTTGCGGGCATTGATCAGAGCCTGGATCTTGCGCTGCAGATCTGCCCCCCAGTCGAAATAGTGCTTCCAATACACGCTCGGCACGCCCGGATGGGTGAGCAGGTAGGCATAGGCCTGCTCCACCTGCCAGCCCTTGGCGAAGCTGTCGAACTGATGGCCTATCTGGGGCGTGCCGTCGTCGTTGGTGCGATAGCAGGTGTCGTGGTTTTCAGCAAACGTCACCGCCCGCTGTTTCCATGGCATCCCATCAGTGGTATCCCCCATCAGGCCGGGGCCGAAGTTGAAGCCATAGAGATCGCTGTAGCGGCTGCCGTTGATGGCCTCCTTGAGCCGGAAGAAGCCCGGAAAATCAAACACAAAGCTGCTGCTGCGCAGATGATCGGCCCCAACCGACGCCGGCTGGGTGGCGGTGGCCCAGATCCAGCCGCGCATCTCCCCCTGCTTGTCCCAGTCGTATTCCCCCACCGCAAAAGTGGGCTGGGTGACGGCGTTGTAGCAGCCCACCCAGCGGGCGCTGTAGCCATGCACCATGTCATAGCGCCAGCCGCGGTAGCCCAGGGTCTTGAGCTGCAGCAGATAGCGCAGGATGTCGTTGCGCACGGTGGGATCCCCGTGGTTGATGTCGCGGAAGCTGTCGTAGTTGAACGTGCGCCCCGCCCGGTAGGGCACCGGGTCTTCACATGTTCCGCGCTTGTCCTGTGGCGTGCCGGTGAGCCCCGAAGCGGAGGTGGTGAAGGCCTCATCGGTGGCGCAGATCGCCTGGGTGCCCCAAGCCGGGTTCTGGAAATCCGCCCAGCCCCTGGTGCCATCCCGGTGGTTGATCACCACA
>JBJTQT010000255.1:0-3297 GCA_046075745.1 Cyanobium sp.
GCCCCCGACCGATGGTGCCGAGCCGCTGGCCCATGGCCACGGTCTGCCCCTCGATCACCTGCAGGTCGAGCACCTCCCCATCCTTCTCGGCCAGCACCCGCCCGTCGAAATCGAGGCGGGCCTGGGTGACCCGGATTTCACGGCGCAGATCCTCGATGCGGTAGCGGCGCTGGAGGGCTTGGGTTTCGACTGAGAGCTTCACCTTCTCGTAGTCGCTCACCACCCGCTTCTCCTCAATGCGGATCTGATCGAGGCTGGCGCTCGTATTGGTGAGGCCCTGCTCAGCACCCACCACCTCGGTGGAGAGGGGAGCCACCACCTCGCGTTTGGCGAGCCATTCGAGGTTGCGCAGCTTGCCGGCGTAGGTGCTCTGCAGGGATTCAAAGCGGCGCCTGTCTTCCTGGAGCTTCGCCAGGGCCGTATCCCGAGCGCCGCGCTCGGCCTGCAGGCGCAGGGCATCCCGCTCATCCAGCTGGGTGTTCTGCCGCTCCAGCAGGGCCAGATTGCCCTTCTGCTGCAGCAGCTGCTTTTCCTGCACGGGCAGGTCGATCTCCATCAGCACCTGGCCCCGGCTCACGGCATCTCCGGCCCGCACCCGCAGCCGACGCACCTGGCCCGCGGCCCTGGCATCCAGCACCCCCGCGTTCTCCGGGTAGATCAGCACCCCCTCCCCCCGCACCTCTGTGGGCACCGGGCAGAACAGCGCCCAGCCGACCACTCCGGCCGTCATCGCCAACAGGCAGAGACCGACCTGGTCGTGCTCGCTGAGCCCCTGCCAGCGCTGGCGGATGGGGGTGAGGGGTGTGGGGGTGGAATCAGGCAAGCAGGGCGTTCAGAGCGTCGGTGATCAGGAGATTGTCGAGGGAGAGAATGCCGCCGCCGCAGAGGATCAGCACCAGAGCCATCACCGAATACATCGCGGCCTTCTCCCAGCTAGGAGGTTCACCCATACCCATGGGTCCGACGTAGTCGCCCGCTGGAATCTGATAGGGATCTGGGGCAATGAAGGGGAAGCCGGAACGGATTTCCAGCACCATGGCGTAGGCCATCGACACCAGGATCGCAAAGGCCGCCAGCGGCGTGAGCAGGCCGAGCAGCAGGGCGATCCCACCGCCGAACATCGAGGCGGCCGAGAGGAAGCAGAGCCATTCCGGCGTTTTCATGGCCGTGGCCCAGGTGCGCAGATTGCGCAGCTTCGGCCAGCCATGGCGGATGAAGGCCAGGCCCATGAACAGCCGCAGCAGCAGCAACCCGATGCCCGCAAGCCCGCTGCCGGCGGCGGGAACGAGGATCTCCACCAGGGTGAGATCCATGGGTTCAAGGGTTTCGATCACGGGGCTGGGGCCAATCCAACTAACCCTATGAATCGCGGCCAACATGCGCCAGCTTTGGTGCCCGCACCCTCACCAGCGCAGCCCAGCGGGAATGCAACCGCACTTGTGTCGAGAGATGACGGCGTCAGCACGGAGCGTCGCCTGCCGCCACCCTGGAGGCAGCTGAGGTGCAAGGGGCTTCACAGCCCCCCGATGACGGTCGACGCCCCACCCCCTGCCAACGCCCAGGCCCAGACCGAAAGCTTCGGAGGCATCCGCCTCTGTCGGGAGGAGGTGCGGCGCATCCGCCTGCGCCATCGGGGCTACCGCCTGCTGCTGCTAGGGATCTGCGCGGTGCTGCTGATCCAACCCTTCGCCCGCCTGTGGCCCCTCATCACACCGGTGGTGGCGATCCTGATGGCGCTGGTGATGATGCTCTTCCTCACCCGCTACTCCCCGCTGAGAGCCCGGAAACGGCTCTTCTACGGCCTGGGCATCGCCGCGATCGTGAGCGAGCTGGCCTGGCTGTTCGTGCTGTTGACCGATGCCTCCCTGGCCCAGCATCTGGCCATCCTGCATCTCCAGGTATGGGGGCTGTTCATCGCCACCTTCCTGCTGCGGGAGGTGAAGGCACTGATGCTGGAGCCCTATGTCACCCTGGCGGTGGTGATGGGAGCAGCGGCGGGCTATCTGCTGATCGGCTATCTCGGGGCGTTCCTGCTCCACACCCTGCTGTTGTGGCAACCCGAGGCCTTCGATGTCTCCCAAATAATGCCGGGATTTGATCCCTCCCTCCATCCTCTGAGGGTGTTCCCATCCATGGTGGTGGCCTCCTTCCAGTCGCTCACGACCACTGGGGGCCCCATGGCCCGTCCGGGATATCTGCTGCCCTCCACCGGCTCCCTGGTGATCACGCTCGCGGGCCAGCTGTATCTGGCGGTGCTGATTGCCCTGGTGCTGGGCCGCTTCCACCGGCGCCCGCACACCTGAGGGCTGCGAGTTCAGTCGGTCCGGCCGGTTTCCAGCTGCTCGGCCAGGGCGTGATACACGGCCTTCCGCATCAGCAGCCGCCCCACCCCCGCCCCGAGCACGGAGGCCAGCAACACTCCCGGCAACCACTGCTGATCCCCCACCAATCGCAGGGAAAACAGCAGGCTGAGCACCGGCAGCTGGGTGGCCCCGGCTAGGGAGGCCGCCATCCCCAGCGCCATGGCCAGGGGACCGATCCCGAGCCCCTCTCCAACGGTGCGGCCCAGCACGGCCCCCAGGGCCAGGGCCGGATCGATCAATCCACCGGGCACCCCGGCCCCGAGGGCGAGGCCTGGCCCCAGCAGGCGGGCCAGCAGGGCCAGGGGGGCCGACCAGGGACCCTGGCCCTCGCTCACCAAGGAGGCCATCAGCGCTTCCCCATCGCCATAGCCCGCACCGCCGCTGGCCAGGCCGAGCAGGGCCAGCGCCCCCCCCAACACCAGCCCCAGCGGCAGAGGGCGACGACGGGCCAGGGGGAGGCAACGACGGCCGATTTCCAGCAGCACCTTCACCATCAGGGCGCCGAGCAGACCCGCCCCCAGGCCAAAGGGCACCGCCCAGAGCAACTGGTGGGTCTCGATCACGTTGGTCCGCAGGAGGCCGAAGGCGAATTCAGGCTGGCCCCCCAGGCCGCTCACCAGGGCCGCCAGGGCGGACACCACCAATGCGGGCCAGATCAGCCCCGGGGTGAACCGAGCAATCAGCTCCTCCACCAGGAAGATCACCGCCACCAAGGGCGTGTTGAAACCGGCGGCCAGCCCCGCAGAGCCAGCCACCGCCAGGCGTTCCGGTGCCCCGAGCCAGCTGAGCAGCCCGGGGAAGCGGCGCCGCAGGGCCACGAGCCCGGCCGCCCCCCCCTGCACCACCGGGCCCTCCCGTCCCAGGGGGAAGAGGGCCAGGGTCGCGACCGACCAGAGCACCAGGCGTTGCACCGTGGGGGCGGGCGCCATCAGGT
>JBJTQT010000256.1:0-2662 GCA_046075745.1 Cyanobium sp.
GGTGTGCCTGGATCGTTACCAGCAGTTCTTGTGTGCCGGGAACGCCAGCAAGATCAAGCAGCGCGACATCAACTACTACGCGGCTCTCTACGCCAAGGGTGCTCTCGATCCGAAGACCGCCGTGGCTGCCTGAGCCCCGGCGAACGATCCATCCTGAAGGGCTCCGAAAGGAGCCCTTCTTCATTGCGGTTCAAGGCAATGGGCTCGTTGAGGAGGGCTGCCCCTCAGGCATCAGGCCTTCCGTGGTTGCCTGGTCTGCAGAGCTGTTCTCAGGGGCACTCACCAACTTTTCCAGGGCCGTGCGCAGATCCTTTTCCATCACGAAACGACGGCCATCAGAGACCACCACCCGCACAAGTGTGGGCAAGTTGTTGCTCTTGGATTCCAGATAGATCGGCTCGACATAGAGCAGGCCCTTGCCGATCGGCAGCACCAGCATGTTGCCCCGAAACAGGCGCGATCCCATGCGGTTCCACAGTCCGAAGAGCAGGCTGATCTGGGGATCCTGATCCGTGAGGGCTGAGATCTGCTGCGGACCGAGCAGAAGACGTTGTTGCGGAAAGCGCACCAGGAGCAACTCGCCGTAGTTAGGGGGATCATTGCGAGCGGCCAGCCAACCCACCAGATTTGTGCGTTTCAGTGGGGTGAAGGGAAGGAGCATCACAAACTCCGAGCGGTTTTCCCCAGGGAGTTCCATGGTCACGTAGTAGGGCTGGATGGCCGTTGTGCTGTTTCCGTAGATCTCCAGAGGCACACTCCAAACATCATCCCCGTTATAAAATGTGCGCACATCTGTGACGTGATAGCGCAAGAGCCTTTCAGATTGGATATCAAACTGACTCTTGGGCACCCGGATGTGCCGCAACAACGATTTCGGCATCGCCGCAATGGGCTGGAACAGTTCCGGAAAGGCCTTGATCCATGTCTTCAGCACGGGATCATCCTGATCACTCACATACAGCCAGAGCCTGCCATCGTGGGCATCTACCACGGCCTTGACGGGATTGCGGAAATAACGCAGACCCTGAGGATTGGGATCGCTGTAGGGATAGGAGCGACTCTTCGTGAAGCCATCCAGCAACCAGTACTGGTGTTGTTCCGGTCGATAGCCCTTGCCCTCTGACACCCGTGCCGTGACCAGATAGGGCTTGCTCTCAAAACTGAGGAAGGGGGCCAGGGCCTCCAGCCGTTTGTTCACCTGCCGGCGCAGCAGGAGGAGGGATCGGGGCGTGATCGAGCCCGTGAAGAGCAGCCTGGGCTCCCTGAGGTAGAAGGCGGCAGCCAGTTTCTGCCAGCCCTGGGCCAGGGAGATGCCAACGCCGCCGTCGTAGTGGGTGTAAACATTCAGATCGCCCTCGGGGTAGGAAAACTCCTTCACCCGCGTGGGGGCGATTGCGTAAAGGGCTGGGCCGGAAGAAAAGTAGAGGCTTGGCCGGCCGATGGGCAGCGCTCGCCTGGCTTCTGCATCGCTGATACCCAGCTGGGGGATGCCCTGCACCCTGGCACTGCGGCCCAGATCCTTCACGAAGAACAAGGGCAGCCCATCAGCACCGGCCGCGTTCACTGGGGAGACGGTGAAGCCATGGCCATGGGTGAACACCAGGTGCTTGTTGAGCCAGGTGCGCGAGCCTTTCGGCAGGGCCTGGCTGTCCAGTTCCCGGGCGGCGATCAGCACCTGCTGGCTGATATCCCTCGGGGAAAGGCCCTGAAGGGGGTAGCGATCCACGTCCGCCGTGGAGAAGGTGTAGTACAGCCTGAGTTGCTGCAGCTGGCGGTTGGCGGCAATCAGCGGTTGGCTGTCCCAGAGGCGGATGTTGTCGAGGGTTCCGGGGGAGGAGGCTAGATCGGCCTTGGTCACCTTCTGCCGCGGCTCCAGGGTGAGGGCGCGCACTCGCTCCAGCCCAAAGGCCTTTCGGGTGGCCTGGATGCTCCGCTTCAGATAGGGCGTTTCAAGGGCCAGCTCCCTGGGTTGCACCAGCAATCTCTGGGCCAGTGGAGCCAGCACCCACTCGCTGAGGGGCACGATCAGGCTGGTGATGGTGAGGGGGATCAGCACGGCCCGCCGCAGCCATCCTTCCGCCACCGGCATCAGCAGCCCCGCTGCCGTGAGAAAGAGCAGCAGGGCCAGGAGCAAGCGCAGGGGCAGTCGTACATGCAGATCCACCCAGCCGGCGCCAGCGGCCACGCCACTCCCCTCGACCATCAGGTCGAATGGGGCGAGCGCACTGCTCAGGCCCGCCGCCAGGGCCAGCACAGCCAGCTGGGGTTGCAACACCTGCTGTTGTTGGCGCGAGAGACCGCTGAAGGTGAGATCGGATAGGGATGTGCCCTCACTCAAGGTCAACAGCAGGCAGGCCGCCAATCCCACAACGATCTGGGCGATGGCCACGCTGAGAAACAGATGGATCGCTGGCAGGCGCAGCACCGTGAAGGAAAGATCGAGGCCGGTGAGGGGATCTCCTTCTCCGAAAGGCGAGGCCAGCAGGGCAGGCAGCCAGAGGCTCCAACCCCGAGCCAGGGCCGTGGCTGATGCCGCCAAGGCGGCCGTGAGGATGATGCGCGAGCTGTTCAGGGGCCACACCAGCAGGGGTGGGATCAACAGGGCGATCAGCACCAGCAAGCCGGGGTGGGCCAGATCCCTCAGCACCGAGAGGCCGGTGAT
>JBJTQT010000257.1:0-3329 GCA_046075745.1 Cyanobium sp.
CCGGGGGCCTGCGCTACGCCAATTTCCACACCACCGCCCTCTGCTCCCCCCCCCGGGCCTGCCTGATCACAGGCCGCAACCACCACAGCAATGGCATGGCCTGCATCACCGAGGGGGCCACGGGCTTCCCCGGCAGCAATGGCCTGATCCCCCATGAAAACGGCTTTCTTTCCGAAATCCTCCGCGACCAGGGCTACAACACCTATGCCGTGGGCAAGTGGCACCTCACCCCCGCCCACGAAGGTTCCGCGGCGGGCCCCTACGACCGCTGGCCCCTGGGGCGGGGCTTTGAGCGGTTCTACGGCTTTCTGGGGGGCGACACCCATCAGTACTACCCCGAGCTGGTGGCCGACAACCACCAGGTGGAACCTCCCAAAACACCCGAGGAGGGCTACCACCTGACGGAAGACCTGGTGGACCGGGCGATCGGGTTCATCGCCGATGCCCGGCAAGTGGATCCGGAGAAGCCCTTTTTCTTGTATTTCGCCCCCGGGGCGATGCATGCGCCGCACCATGTGCCCAAGGAATGGGCTGATCGTTATGCGGGCGCCTTTGACGAGGGCTGGGATGTGTATCGCGAGCGGGCCTTTGCCAAGCAGAAGGAGCTGGGGGTGATCCCAGAGGCCTGCGAGCTCTCCCGCCACGATCCCGACGTGAAGCCCTGGGACGCCTGCAGCCCTGAGGAGCGGCGGCTCTATGCCCGCATGATGGAGGTGTTCGCCGGCTTCCTGGAACACACCGACCATCAGATCGGCCGCTTGCTGGCCTTCCTCCGCCGCCTCGAAGCGTTGGAGAACACGATCGTGGTGGTGGTCTCCGACAACGGGGCGAGCTCGGAGGGGGGACCCAACGGGATGGTGAACGTGAACATGTGGCACAACAACCTCTCCAGCACGGTGGAGCGGCAGCTGGCGGTGCTCGATGAGCTGGGCGGGCCAAAGCACTTCAATCACTACGCCTGGGGCTGGACCTTTGCGGGCAACACCCCCTTCCGCCGCTGGAAGCGGGAGACCTATCGGGGCGGCATCGCCGATCCCCTGATCGTGCACTGGCCCAAGGGCATCAGCGGTGGCGGCCAGGTGCGCTGGCAATACGCCCACGCCATCGATGTGGTGCCCACCCTGCTGGAAGCCCTCGGCATCGAGGCGCCAGCCGCGGTGCGGGGGGTGCCGCAAACGCCGCTGGAGGGGGTGAGTTTGGCCCCCACCTTCGCCGATGCCAACGCGCCGGAGGAGCACCACACCCAGTATTTCGAGATGATGGGCCACCGCTCGATTTATCACGAGGGTTGGCGGGCGGTGTGCCCCTGGCCGGGGCCTTCTTTTCAGGAAGCCGGGCGGTTTTTTGGCGCGCCGATCAGCGCCGAGGAGCTCCAGCGCCTCGATGGCGAGGGATGGGAGCTATATCACGTGCGGGAGGATTGGGCCGAAACCCGCAACCTGGCGGCCGAGCAGCCCGAGCGGCTGCGGCAGCTGGTGGAGCGTTGGTATGGCGAGGCCGAGCGCTACCACGTGTTGCCGATCGATTCCCGCGGCTCCACCCGCCTGCAAGACGAGCGGCCGGAAGCGGCGCCGGGTCGGGAGCGCTATACCTTTTATCCCGGCACCCAGATGGTGCCGGGCACGGCCACGGTGAATGTGATCAACCGGGCCCACAGCATCACCGCCGAGGTGGAGATCCCGCCGGAGGGCGCCGAGGGGGTGTTGCTCTCCTATGGGGGCAACGAGGGCGGCTACAGCTTTTATCTGCAAAACGGCCATTTGCACTACGCGCAAAACGTGGTTTCGGCGGCCTTATTGGAGGTGCGCTCCGTGGAGCCGGTGCCGGCGGGGCGCCACAGCCTGCGCTTTGAGTTTGAGCCCACGGGGCCCGCCGACATCAAGGCGGGCAGGGGGGTGCCCGGCAAGGGTCAGTTGTATGTGGATGGGCAGCTGGTGGGGCAAGCGGAGTTTGCCGCCACTGTGCCGATCACCTACGGGCTGGGAGGGGGCCTGGTGTGCGGCGCCGATCCGGGATCACCCGTCTCACCTGCTTACGCACCGCCCTTTGCCTTCACCGGCACCTTGGAGGCGGTGACGGTGGATGTGAGCGGCGAATTGATCGTCGATGGGGAGGCAGAGATGCGGCTGATCCTCAGTCGGCAGTGAGGGTGGGGGCGAAGTGGCCGATGAGTTCGCGGGCCACCCGAGCTGGCTCCTCGTGCTGGATCCAGTGGGAAACACCGGGAAACAAGAGGCAGCGTCCCTGGCTGCAAAACGCCAGGCTTTCACTGGCCATCTCCCGGGCGAGGAAGCGATCCTCCTCCCCCCAAAGGATCAACACGGGCACCGACACCATCCCATCCGTGGGCCTGGGCGCGGGAAAGCTGTAGCGCAGGGCCGCCCGATACCAGTGGATCATGGCGCGGAGGCTGCCGGGAACGGCCCAGGCGCGCCTGTAGGCCTCAAGGTCGTCCGGGCTGAAGGTGCCGGGCTGGCTGGAGGCCAGCAGGCTCTCCACCAACGGTTGAAAGGAGTGGCGCGATAACCGCCACTCCGGCAGCCTGGGCATCTGGAAGGCAAACATGTACCAGCTCATCGCCAGCTGCCGTGGGGAGGTGCGGAGCTTGCGCCAGAACACCCTCGGATGGGGCACGTTGAGAATCGCCGCCGCGCGAAAGCGGTGGGGGTGGAACAGGAGCAACCACCAGGCGACAGCGGCTCCGAAATCGTGGCCGGCAAGGAAAGCTTGCTGGATGCCCAGCTGATCCATCAGGGCGAGCACATCGCCACCGAGGCGATCGAGGCGGTAGGCACGGCACTCCGGTGGCTTGTCGCTGAGGTTGTAACCGCGCTGATCAGGCACGATCACCCGGTAGCCGGCTGCAGCCAGGGGCGCGATCTGGTGATGCCAGCCCCGCCAAAACTCCGGGAAGCCGTGCAGGAGGATCACCACAGGGCCGTCGGTGGGGCCAGCGGTGATGGCGTGAAGGCGCAGGCCTTCGTTGGTGAAGAAGAAGGATTGATCCGTGCGCATCAGCTCCAGGCCCTCTCTTCTGGCTGCATTCTCTTCGGATTGGTGGGCATTGGGAGCAGTCTCAGGGATGCGAGAGAGCAGCCCGGAACGCCGCTGCCGTGAAGATCGGCGAGTTGTGCTCCAGATCCGGCGCCACCACCAACTCCGCCACGCCGGGCTGGAAGGCACGATGCAACGCGATGGCATGGCGGGGCGGCACGACGGTGTCGTTGGCCCCCGCCACGATCGTGGTGGGGGCCCGCACGCTGGGCGCTTCGGCGGCCGCATCCCAGCGATCCCGCAGCAGGAGGCCCACCGGCAGCCAGGGCATGGCG
>JBJTQT010000258.1:0-8305 GCA_046075745.1 Cyanobium sp.
CGACCACCTTGGCCGGTGGTCCCGTCCGTTTCACTATGGCTCCCGAGCGGCCCCTGCGAATCGATCAAGGCAATACTGTGACGGCGTTTCCTCCTCCCTCCCGATGGATCTCGCCAGCCCCCGGACCCGGGCCAACCTGGAGGCCGCCTTCGGCGGGGAGAGCATGGCCAATCGCAAGTATCTGTTCTTCGCCGCCGTGGCCAAGCAACTTGGCGACAGCAAGCTGGCCGCCCTGTTTCGCGACACCGCCAACCAGGAAACGGAACATGCCTTTGCCCACTTCCGTCTGCTCCATCCGGAGCTGGTGATCGATCACCCCGAAGCCCTCCCTCCGGAGGAGAAGCAGCGGATCCTCTCGCGCTGCCTGGAACTGGCGATCGAGGGCGAAACCTACGAGTTCACATCGATGTATCCAGAATTCGCCGCCCAGGCCCGGGCGGATCGGGATGGAGAAGCGGCTGCGGAATTCGAGGGGCAGATCGGCGAAGCGAAGGACCACGCCGCCATCTTCCGTCGTGCCGCCAGCACCTTTGGTTTCCTAGAGCCCATTGAGCAACACCACGCCGAGCGCTATGGGGTGGCCCTGGAGGCTCTGGAAGGGATGGGCATCGCCGGGGAAGCGACAGAGCCGCAACCAGGCCTGTGGATCTGCAAGGTGTGCTCGATGATTTACAACCCGGCCGTGGGGGATCCCGATTCAGGCGTCGCTCCCGGCACCCCCTTCGAGGCGATTCCCGAGTCCTGGGTGTGCCCCATCTGCGGAACCCGCAAAGCCAATTTCATCCCTTACCGGGAGCCGGAGCTCAAGGCCGCCTGAGGATGGAACCTGTGGAGATTGAAGATCGGTTGGCGATCCGCTTGAAAAAGCCATAAGTTGACAGGAAGGAGGGAAGTCCGAAAACCCTGATGAAACGTCGGATCAATGGATCAGGTTCCCGCTCTGCATTTACCACGAAGTCAGGATCAAGTTCATAAATCCTGTCAAGAAGCTTAGGCCATTCATGCGAGCCGCTCTGAGCTAAAAAGGGCATAAATTTGTAGTAGGCATTTGCGAGGAGCCTCTTGCGCTCAGGGGTGAGATTGCCGCCCCTGAGCAATTGCGTCTCTACCTTCTTGAAAACATCGTAGCGAATTGTCATGTATTTATCATAAAGTGTTTCAGCCTGTTTTTCCCGACTCTGAGCTGAATGTGGATGCAATCGCCAATAATAACTGATCGTATTCACACTCGTAGTTCGGGGAGCACGGGTTGCCATACGACAAAACCAATCAAAGTCATCAATGGTTGCTGCATGCGCATCCCATAGCTCAGATTGAATAAAGGAGCGTTTGTAAAGAACAGCTGAGGTGAATGGAATAGGGTCTTCACTCAGCACGGCTTCAATCAAGCGAGAAGGGTCAGGAGGGCTGAAAACCTTCAAGCCAGACCGCTGAAAGCGGCCATCAGCATCGATAGGCACAACACCCCAACGAGACATGACAATATCTGCATTCGTACGCTGGGCCTCATCGCATTCAGTCCTGAAACCCCTTGCAAGGAGCAGGTCATCATGATCGAGAAATTTGATGTAGCGCCCCTTGGCAAGCCTGATACCTAGATTGCGACCTGCAGCACCCGATCCACTATTTTTAGGAAGTCGATACAAGCGGACTGAGGGGTAATCCCTTGTTACTCGCTCCGGAGTTCCATCCGTAGATTGATCATCAACGACGAGGATCTCTACGGTTGGGCCATTGATCTTTAAACATGATTGAAGGGTATCATTTAGCAAATTTCCACTATTGTAAGAAGGAATTACTATAGAAACTAAAGGGTCTGAAACCCTGCGCTCCCCGGATTGATCAGCCGAGACTGACGCTTTCACATTACGGACACATTTGATAGCAGCTTACAACAGTTCAGGGTTTGACTTTGGTCCATAGCCGCATATTTGCACATCTCTGCAACTTCAACTGGAGACCAGACTCTGCAAGGTTGCGGATTGCCAGGCTCCGCTGGAGTCGTAACGACGGATCAGTCGTTCCATCCGTCCATCTCCAGAGAGCCAGCCCCCCTCCACACTGAAGGCCTCCCGATGGTTCACCTGCCCAGGGAGGCAACAGAACCCTCCATCAGGGAGCAGCCTCACTCCAACAAGGGCAGCGGAGGTGAACTCCACCTGGCAGGGCTGCACCTCCGGCTCCTGCCAATCGGCCGTGATCGTGAATTCCCGCCCTTCCCAAGACCCCAGCAGCTGCTCCACCGTGGTGGCTGGTCGCTCGGTGGCACCGCTGGCTGCACGAAACTCCCGGATCAACACCAGCTGATCAAAGGTGCCGGCCTCGCTGTAGAGGAGCACGAGGCGATGGCGCCGGTCCTGGTGGATGAAGCCGAATTCACCGCCGAAGACCGTGTTGGGCGCCACCTGGAGCGAGCCTTTGCAGAACGTGCCGGTCTCGAAGAACACCACCTGCCGCCCGAGAGTCCGGTAGTCCTGCTGGATGACCCGGGTAGGCTCCGCCGCTGCCCCCTCAGGCCCTCCCCCAGGCGCCACGGTCGTGCCCGCCGGCCAGCGGCGCAGGCCGAACCGCACCAGCCGTTCCTCCTCCCCCTGCTCCAGGGTGAGGATCGATGGGGCGATGTCCACCAGCTGGCCAGTCCGATCGACGGTGGCGAAGGAACCACGCCATTCCCCGAGATTCTGAAGGAAGTTGTGCCACTGGCTGGTCATGGAGGGGGGAATGGAGGGGAGGATGTCGGTTCAGGCGGGAGGCTACCGGGCCATTCCTTCCCAGGAGCAGGGGAAGGCTGTTCCTGGCGCGGGTGAGGGGGGCGACGGAGCCCTATCGCCAGCAGCGCCGCACTCACCAGCAGCACCAGTGTGGAGAGCACCTGAATCTGGGGCGAGATCTCACGCTGAAAGGCTCCAGCCAGATAGAGAGGAAGGGTGACGGTTGCTCCGGCGGTGAAGCTGCTGATCACGTCGTCATCAAATGACAGCGAAAAGGAGAGCAGAGCCGCTGCAAGAAGCTCCGGGGCCAGCAGGGGCCGCAGGGTGGTGGTCTTGCCACAGCCGGAGGCACCCACCAGGGAAAAGAATTCCCCGGCGGCACGGCTGAGCGTCAGCCGCTGCACAGCCGGGTGGGCTCCATAGCGACGGCTCACCTCTTCCAGGGCGATCACCGAACCGGCGCTGCTGTGGGCTGAGCTGGGAGACAACGCTGGAGGAGTCGGTGCCGCACCGGTTGAGCAAGCCCTCCCCCGCTGATTGTGCCCATGGCGCACAGCCGGGAAGATAAGGAAAGAAACGTGCCGGGCTGGCCTACCAAGATGGCTTCTGTGGATGTGGTGGTGGTGGGGGCTGGCCTCTCGGGCCTGATCTGCGGGCGGGAGCTGCGGCGCAGAGGCCGAGGGGTGAGGATCCTGGAGGCACGCGATCGCATCGGCGGGCGTCTGCAGAGTTTCCGCACCGACTGCGGAACGGTGGTGGACCTGGGGGGGCAGTGGCTGGGTCGCACCCACCACCGCGTCAGCGCCCTGCTGGAGGAGCAGGGGATCCAGCCCTATCCCACCCACTCCAGCTCCCACGGCGGGGAGGGGGTGTTCCACTGGCAGGGGGTGGGCCATCGGGCTGGCCTGGAGAAGGATTTCAGCAGCAGCCTGGTGTTCTTCCGACCCGATGCCCTGCCGCTGCCCACCGATCAGGTGGTGCAGACCCTTCAGCTGCAGCGGGAATTCCTCCATCTGGTGCAGCAGATCCCAACAACTTCCCCCTGGGAGGCCCCGGGCGCCCTGCAGATGGACCGCACCACCATCGCCTCCTGGCTCAGCCGGCGCCGGGCCTGCCCCCTGGCCCGCTATCCCTTCAGCTGGCACACACGGGTGGGGGGATCGGGGGGATTCGAGCCCTGGGAGAGCTCCATGCTTCACCTGGCCTGGACCCAGGCCGTGGCCCCCCAGCACGAAACCCCGGAAGCCTGGCTTGTGGAGGGCGGCATGGCCCAGCTCGCCGAACGGTTAGCAGCAGAGCTGGTGGACTGCATCCAGCTTCGGGCGCCGGTGGCGGGAATCGAGCAGACGGGAGCAGGGGTACGGGTGCACCACAGTGGCGGGGAGGTGCTGGAGGCCCGCACCGTGGTGGTGGCGATTCCCCCGCCCCTGCGGCTGGCGATCGGGTTCGACCCACCCCTTCCAGCCCTCTGGAGGGGCCTGCTGCAACGCTCCCCGATGGGGGCCATGGTGAAGGTGCTGGCGATCTACCCGGAGGCCTTCTGGCGCCAGCAGGGGCTGAACGGCCTGGGTGTTGGCACGCTTCCCACCCTCGAGCTCACGGATGATGCCTCTCCTGTGGGGGGAAAGCCCGGCGTCCTCGCCAGCTTCATCAGCGGCGAGCGGGCTGTGCACTGGCAACAGCTTCCAGTTGAACGACAGCGAGCTGCTGTGTTGGCGGATCTGACCGCCTATTGGGGTCCGAGGGCCGGCACGCCCTCCCAGCTGATCCTGCAGAACTGGACCAGCGAACCCTGGAGCACCGGCGGCTTCACCACCTTCCTGGTGCCGGGTGCCTGGAGCACCTATGGATCCACCTGGCAGACGCCCCACGGGAGAGTGGTATGGGCTGGCACGGAGGCGGCCCTGCGATGGCCCGGCTATGTGGAGGGGGCCATCGAGGCTGGTCTGGTGGCAGCGGAGCGCACCCAGGAATGGCTTGGTTCCTGAACCTGCTCAGCGACCCTGCAGGATGATTTCACTCACCCAGGCATCCCTTGCCCTACCCCGTCGCCGCAGGCAACAGCGAGTGGGCCCTCGGCCTCACGGTGCTGGCGGGTCTGTCCACCGGGATCGGCAGCCTGATCGGCCTGGGATCGAGCCGCAGCAACCGCAGCTTTCTCACCCTCTCGCTGGGCTTTTCGGCAGGAGCCATGGTGTATGTCTCCCTAGTGGAGATTCTTCCCAAGGCCCGGCTGGTGCTCACCCCCCTACTGGGCCAGCGTGGGGGCTACGGCGCGGCGGTGCTGGCCTTCTTCACCGGAATGGCCGCCATGGCGCTGGTGGATGGCTGGCTCCCGGTGCACGACCCCAGCAAAGCGTTCGTCCAGGTAAGCCCGGGGGAGGGCGACAGGCCCCACCCTTCTGAACCCAGCCAGATCGAGGGAGGACCAGCAGTGGTACATCCCGCCGATCGGCGCCGCCTCCTGCGCATGGGGCTGTTCACAGCTCTGGCGATCGCCATCCACAATTTCCCGGAGGGTCTAGCCACCTTTCTCGGGGCGCTTTCCAATCCCCGCCTGGGGCTGAGCATCGCTGTGGCCATCGCCATTCACAACATTCCCGAGGGACTGGCTGTCTCGGCCCCGGTGTATTACGCCACCCGCAGCCGCCGCACCGCCTTCTGGGTGTCGTTTCTTTCAGGGGTGGCCGAACCGATCGGCGGGCTGCTGGGCTTTCTGTTGTTTCGCTCCTTCCCCAATCCGCTGGTGTTCGGCCTGGTGTTCGCCGGAGTGGCTGGGGTGATGGTGTACGTCTCCCTGGATGAACTGCTGCCAGCAGCCCGGGAGTATGGCGACCACCATCTGGCCATCAGCAGCCTGATGGTGGGGATGGCCGTGATGGCCCTGAGCCTGGTGCTGTTGGCCTGATGGCCAGGGGAAGGCATTGCTGGTTGGATAGGCCTGAGGTCTGCGTTCCTTTCCGGCCATGGGCACCCTGCTGCTGAGTGTTCTTGCCGCACTTCTGGGCTACGGCCTGGGGCAAGGGGTGCCTCGGCTGGTGCAGCGCTCCGGAAGCCTGGCGCGGCGGTCCCAGGCCAACCAGCTCGCTCTGGCTGGCCTTCTGCTCACTCCCTGGATCCTGGGAGGAGTGGGAGTGCTGCTGCTGTTCAGCAAACCCTGGCTGCTCGTGCCCCTTCTCGGCTATGCAGCAGGGATGGCCTGGGGACGCCGGCGCATCGGGCTTTGAGATCACCGCCGTTGGCTGTCAGGAAGCGCGCCAGGGCTCGGCCACACTGCGCTGGCAATCTCCCATTCCCATGACCCGAGTCTCCCTGCCCCCTTTGCTTCTGGCGAGCGCTCTGGCGGCCCTGGTGCCAGGGGCCGTCCAGGCCGAACTGCCGCCCTGGGTGTATGGCGAGCAGCAGCGCCAGGCGCCTGTGGTGCTTCGCCTGACCGTGAAATCAGCCACCCGGGCGGCAGGAGATCTTGAGCTGCGGTGCCGGGTGCTCCAGGTAGTTCGCCAACCCTCCAGCGGCCAGCTTCGTTCCGGGCAAACCGTGCTTGTGCGCTATCCCGCACCCCCCAGTCGTTCGCCAGCCATGCTGGGGCCCTCACCCCTACCGGCGCTCAGCCCTGGCACCACGGTGACCGCCTGGCTCACTCCCCTCTCCGGACGGCTAGGAACCTTCGCCCCAGCGGCTGGGGGGCGCTCCTTCGGACCGGCGATGGAAGACGCGATGGAACCTGCTGCAGCGCCGTAGGACCGGCTGATGGAATGGAAAAAGTTGGGGGCGTCCGGTCAGGACGCCCGTCGCCGGATGGAACAGCAGGTGACCCTGGGGGCGCTGCCTGCCTCGGCGATGTTTACGGTCTAAACAGGACAGCCTGCCTTGGCAGCCCCAACCGGCCGCTCCATCACCTGGCCCCCTTCCATCCCAAAGGCTCCAGCTCCTGATCCGCCTGGTTCCAGCTGGAGGTACGGCCTTCCCCACCCTGGAGGCTTCACAGTCCGTTACACTGGCCGCAATGTTTCTCAACCATCTCCATGGCTGACCCCACCCCCCGCTTCGGCTTCGTTGCCTTCGCTGAGACCTGGAATGGCCGGCTGGCCATGCTCGGTTTCGTGATCGGTCTCGGCACCGAACTGCTCACCGGCCAGGGCATCCTCTCCCAGATCGGTCTGGGCTGATCCATGAGCACCCCCACTCCTGACACCACAGCGCAGAGCGAAGGCCAGATTCACCTGGATCAACTCAAGCGGGTGGAACTCTTTAACGGCCGTGCCGCCATGCTCGGTCTTGTGATCGGCGTGATTGTCGAGGGCCTCACCGGATTTGGCATTGCTCACCAGATCGGTCTTGGGCCTTTGGTGGATGGCTATGCAGCCTGCCGCAGCCAATTTCTCCCCTTCTGCTTCTAGACCTGGACCATTCCCAACAAATTTCTGGCCTCTTGGCATCCGCCAAGAGGTTTTTTATTGGCCCAACTCGCTGCATGGAAAAGCCCAGAGCCTTCATGCTTGGATAGGGCTGCAGCAGAAGTCCGAGCGCTTCAGTACCGAACTACAGCCAACATGCCCAACAGCAATCTTAATTTTTATCTCTATACATCAGCAAGAACACTTCTGCATCGATCGAGATGCATGGTGCCTGCTTCATTTGTGCAAGCCACCAGAAATCTTGAGCAGGAGTTTGCCATCGGCATCACCACCTATATCGAACGCTATGAGCACTACTTCAAACCCCTCTATCGGGCGATCAATCGCTATTTCCCAGAGGTGAAGGTCACCGTTGCCGCGAACGGTTATGGCAACAGTGAAGAGCAGCGGCACTACCTGGAACGCTTTCAGCTGGAGCTCTGTTCCACAGCCCCGAAACACCACAGTTTTGTGCTACGCGAGCACCCCGCTGGACTCACCACGCTGTGGAATGAGATTCTTGATCTGAGTCAGCCGCTGCCTGTGTTGATCCTCAATGACGACCTTCGCATCTATCCCTGGATGCGTCGATGGGCGGAATCCTTTGATTGGAATTCAAATCAGCTGACCCTGCTCAACAGCACCTGGTCCCATTTCGTGATCTCCAAGCCTGTGATCGACCGCCTGGGGGCCTTCGACCCTGGCTTCAAGGGGATCGGCTTTGAAGACATGGACTACACAGCCCGGGCCGGACTGGCAGATCTCCCGATCGGCAATGCGCTCTGCTCCTACCTCGCCCATCAGAACCACCAGCCCCGCACCACATCCTTCGATGCTGATTCAGGAAGGGTTTGGGGCAAGTACACCTCAGTGAATGAGGAATACTTCTACAGCAAGTGGGAAACCTGCCCAGCTGAAGAAGGCGTGTTCATCAAGCAGATTCACGCCCATGTCAAACCTAGGCATCCCCTCACAGCCATTCCCCTCCCCACCATCCCTCGCACAGAAGCCGCCGGTGCTACGAGGATCTTCCCGGACAGGGACGTGGACTAGGGCCGGCCCATCATGAATTCAACGCCTGCTGTCCTGGTCGGCCACCAGCAGCAGGCCGCCCATGATCGCCAGGTTCTTGAACAGCTGGATCCGCTCCATCTTGTCGGCCACATCCCCGTGGAACAGCAGGGTGGTGGGCACCAG
>JBJTQT010000259.1:0-6875 GCA_046075745.1 Cyanobium sp.
GGCCATGCTTCCGCGCCGATCCCTCTCCCTGTCCTCCCTGCCCAGCCTGGCCTCCCTGGCCCTGGCCCTGGCCCTGGCCCTGTGGGGCTGCGGGCCCCAGCCCAGCTGGAAGGTGCGGGAGCTGGCCCCGAGCCCCGTGCCGCGCCAGTCGGAGCAAGCGCTGCAGGGCTGCCGCCAGGCCCTGGTGGCCAGGGGTTGGCTCAGGCCGGAGCAGGCCACCCCCGCCGATCCCACCAACTACGGCGAGCGCCAACCCCGCGACGTGCATGGCCGCGGGGTGCCCCACACCCCCCAGCTGATCGTGCTCCACGAAACCGTGCTCAGCGAGGCCGACACCCTCAAGCTCTTCCGCACCCCCCACCCACGGGATGAGGATCAGGTGAGCTATCACCTGCTGGTCACCCCCACGGGCGAGCGTCTGCGGCTGGTGGCGGATGAACAGCGCGCCTATGGGGCGGGGATGTCGGCCTGGGGGGATGTGAGCGTGCGGATCCGCCCCACCTCCGTGGGCTCCCTCAACAACGTGGCCCTGCACCTCAGCCTGGTGACCCCCGCCGATGGCCGGGGCGACAGTGCGGCCCACAGTGGCTACACCCACGCCCAGTACCGGGCGGCCGCGGCCCAGGTGCTGCTCTGGCAGGCCCGCTGGGGCATCCCTCTGAACCGGCTCACCACCCATGCGGCGGTGGATCGCAGCCGCAGCCGCTCCGATCCCCGCACCTTCCGCTGGGAGCGTTTCGAGAAGGACTGGCAGCAGGCGGCCAGCACCTGTGGCTTCAAGGCCTATGACACGGGGCTGGCCGCACCCTGAGCCACACCGGCGAGAGGCCGGAGGTGAGCCCCCGCCGCACGGCATGCACCGGCTGGGGGGTGGAGGGATCCAGCTCCACCACGAAGCGCTCCACCAGATGGCGCAGCACCACTTTCATCTCGAACATTGCGAAGGCCATGCCGATGCAGCGGCGGCTGCCGCTGCCGAAGGGCAGGAAGGTGGTGGGGCCGAAGGTGCCGCTGAGAAACCGATCGGGATCGAAATGCTCGGGATCGCTGAACACCGCCGGGCGCCGGTGGGCCAGATAGATGCAACCCATCACCACTGTGCCTGCCTCCAGGTGATGGCCCGCCAGAGTGAGGGCGGTTTCGAGCCTGCGGGGGAAGGTGAGCATCCCCACCGGATGGATGCGCAGGGTTTCATTGCACACCGCCTGCAGGAAGGGCAGCCGCAGCAGGGTATTCAGCTCCTGGGGATCGGCGGCTGCGGTGCGGGCGTCGAGCAGTTCCTGCCGGAGCCGCTCCTGCACCTCTGGCCGCGTGGCGAGCCAATAGAGGGCCCAGCTGAGAGCCGTGGCGGTGGTTTCATGGCCCGCCACCAGCAGGGTGAGCAACTCATCGCGCAGTTCCCGTTCCGTGAGAGCTTGTCCCTCCTCATCCCGCGCCTGGAGCAGCAGGCTGAGGATGTCGTCCCGCTCGCCATCGGCCTGGGCCCGCCGCTCCCGGATCTCAGCGAAGAGCAGGGCGTCGATGGCCTGCCGTGCCCGCAGGAAGCTGCCCCAGGGGCTGGAGGGGCCCAGATCCCATTGCAGCCGGCGGGAATAGAGGAGCACCGTGCTCCAGGGATTGTTGAAGGAATCGAGCATGGCCACCAGCTGCCCCTCCAGCTGCTCCATACGCGGTCCCCGCCGCAGGCCGAAGACGGTCTGCAGGATGGCCTGCATCGAAATCCGCTGCATGGCGGGGCGCACCGCGATCGGTGCGCCGGGGGGCCAGCCATCGGCCTCGGTCTGGCAGATCGCCTGGATCACCGAGCCGTAGGAGCGCATCCGTTCCCCGTGAAAAGGAGGCATCAGGAGCTGCCGCATGCGCCGGTGCGGCTCCCCGCTCAGGCCAATCAGCGACTGGGGGCCCAGCAGGGGCTCGAACAGGGTGTTGAGGTCGCCGGGGGCGGTGATGGCTGGGCCCTCATCGTTGCCGAGCAGCTGCCGCAGCCCTTCCGGATCGGCGCAGAACACGATCGGCGCCAGGCCCGGCCCGATGCGCAGGGTGAACACATCCCCATAGGTGGCGGCACAACGGCGCATCACGCCATGGGGGGAGCGGATCCACTGGAGCAGCTGCCAGGGGGCCCAAGCGCTGGGGCCTGGGGGAAGGGGCATGGCCATCGGGGCAACCTAGAGCGGGCCCACTCGTCCATGATCTCGCTGGAGGAAGGAGGCGCTGGCCCCTGCACTCGAATGCTGAGCCCTGAAGCTTTTCTGGCGGTGGTGCGGGATGCACCGCTGGTGGCCATCGATCTGTTGCTGGAGGATCCTGAGGGCCGGCTGCTGGTGGGCTTGCGCTGCAATGAACCCGCCCGGGGCTACTGGTTCGTGCCCGGTGGGCGGGTGCGCAAGGGGGAGCGGCTGGCGGAGGCCCTGCGCCGCATCGCCGAGGCCGAGCTGGCCCTGCCCCTGGCGCTCGAGGCCTGCCAGCTGGATGGGGTCCATGAGCATCACTACACCACCAATTTCGCCGGTGCCGAGGGCATCGCCACCCACTACGTGGTGCTGGCCTACCGGCTGCAGCTGGAGCGGATCCCCGCCCTGCAGCCTGATGGCCAGCACCGGGAGCTGCGCTGGCTCACCCCCGAGGAGCTCCGCAGCGATCCTGCTGTGCACCCCAACACCCGGGCCTACGCCCGCTGAACGCCCCGGCCTCCCCCTGCGCCAGCGGCCTCCAGCGCCAGGGCGCGCAGCAGCCGGCGGCGGCCGCGGGCATCGCTGAGGCCGATGCGGAGCCAGCGGCCATCCAGGCCGGGAAAAGAGCGGCAATCGCGCAGGAGGATCCGGTGCCGCTGCTCCATTGCCAGCCGCAGGGGCTCCAGCGCTTCCCCCTCGCCCTCCCCTGCGCTGCGCACCAGCAGGAAATTGCACGCCGACGGCAGGGGCACCAGCTCCGGCACCGCCGCCAGCCCCGTCGCCAGGGCCGCCCCCTCCCGCGCCACCCAGCTCTGCACCCGCTCGCACCAGCGCCGATGGGCGGCCCCATCGCCCAGCAGGGCCTCCCCGGCGGCCACCGCCAGCCCATTGAGGGGCCAGGGATCCCGCCAGAGAGCCCAGCGCTGCAGCCGCTCCGGGGCCGCCACGGCATAGGCCAGCCGCAGCCCGGCCAGGCCGTAGAGCTTGGTGAGGCTGCGGATCACCACCAGGTTTGGATGGCGGGCCGCGAGGGGCAGCAGCGATTCGGCCTCACCGCCGGGCGTGAGAGGGAGGAAGGCCTCATCCAGGATCAATAGCGGCGTGCGTTGCAGGAGCGGTTCGAGGGAGGC
The DNA here is from genome assembly GCA_046075745.1 of Cyanobium sp. Classification (GTDB taxonomy): domain Bacteria; phylum Cyanobacteriota; class Cyanobacteriia; order PCC-6307; family Cyanobiaceae; genus Cyanobium. The sequence goes on from JBJTQT010000259.1 coordinate 3,305, forward strand.
CCGGCTCCAGAGCTGGCCGGTGGGGTTGTGGGGGTTGGTGAGCCAGAGGGGGCCCGCAGGGGCGGGGGCCTCCAGGGGGAAGGGCTGGGGGAAGCGATCCCCCCAGCTGAGCGGCAGGGGCCAGGGCTGCCAGGCGCCGCCCCAGCAGGCCAGGGCCCGTTGGTAGTCGGCGAATCCAGGCTGGGGGAGCAGGCTGGCCCCCAGGGCGGCCCCATCCCGGGCGGCCCAGGTGAAGAGTTCGGCGGCCCCATTGCCCGGCAACACCTGATCCGGATCCAGGCCATGGCAGCCGGCGATCGCCTGCCGCAACCCCGTGAAGGCCCTGTCGGGGTAGTCGCGCAGGGGGGAATCGGCCCCGCCGGCCAGGGCCCGCAGTAGCAGGGCGCGCACGGGGGCCGGGGGGTCGAAGGGCGCCAGGGAGGCGCTCAGATCCAGGAGGTCGGCGGGGCGGCAGCCGAGGCGGCGGGCGATCGCCGCCCGGTTGCCGCCGTGGGGCGCAGGCTGCATCGGCACGGCAGGGGAAAATCCACTAAACAGCAGCGGCGGCCCTCGCCGCTGCCGTGCCCTGCTCCCCTGCCTGCCCCTCTCTTGCGTGCCCCTCCCCTGGACACCGTGATCGCCACCATCGGCCGGGTGCTGCTGGGCAAGGAGCATGAGGTGAAGCTCGCCCTGGCCTGCCTGCTGGCCCGGGGGCACCTGCTGATCGAAGACCTCCCCGGCACGGGCAAGAGCACCCTCGCCGAAGCCCTGGCCCGCAGCTTCGGCCTGGCCTTCCGGCGGGTGAGCTTCACCAGTGATCTGCTGCCCGCCGATCTCACCGGCCTGAATGTGTGGGACGCGACCGAGAGTCGCTTCCGCTTTCAAGGCGGACCGCTCTTCAGCCAGGTGCTCCTGGCCGATGAGATCAACCGGGCCTCCCCCCGCACCCAGAGCGCCCTGCTGGAGGCGATGGCGGCCGGGCGGGTGAGCGTGGATGGGGTGAGCCATCCGCTGCCGGAGCCCTTCTTGGTGATCGCCACCCAGAACGGCCTGGATCAGGGCGGCACCCATCCCCTGCCCGAATCCCAGCTGGATCGCTTCCTGATGCGCCTCAGCCTGGGCTTTCCCTCCCGCCCGGCGGAGCGGGCCCTGCTGGAGGGGGAGGCGCTCCATCCCGAGGCCCTCCCCGCGCTGATGGCGCCCGGGGATCTGCTGGCGTTGCAGGAGGCCGTGCAGAGGCAGCACTGCAGCCCGGCGCTGTTGGATTACGTGCTCGATCTGCTGGCCCGCAGCCGCCAGGGCGGCCAGGGGGGGCTGCCCCTCTCGCCGCGGGCGGGCCAGGCCCTGCTGGCGGCCGCCCGGGCCTGGGCCCTTTTGGAGGGGCGCAACCATGGCACGCCCGATGATGTGCAGGCCGTGCTGCCGGCGGTGGCGGAGCATCGGATGGATGGGGGCCAGCCCCGGGGGGGGCCGGGGGCGCTGAGTACGGCCCTGCTGGCTTCGGTGGAGAGCCTGCGCTGAGCCTTCCCCCATGGACCTGCTGACCCGCCTCGATTCCAGGCTGCCGCTCCGGCGCCAGGCCCGCTTGCGGCTTGGTCTGCGCACGCTCTACATCCTGCCGACGGGTCTGGGCTGGCTCTGGCTGGGGGGCGTCGCCCTGCTGCTGCTGGTGGGGGTGCAGACCCAGGCCAATGGCTCCCTGTTGCTGGCCTTTCTGATGCTGGGGCTCTGGCTCCTGGCCCTGCACCTCACCCACTTCAACCTGCACGGCCTGGAGCTGGCCTGCACCAGCCCCTCCTGGGCTTTTGCCGGGGAGCCGGTGCCCTACCCCCTGATCCTGTGCTGCCGCAGCCTCTGCGAGGGGGTGCGGTTGCAGTGGCTCGCGGCTGCCTCCGGAGAGCCGGTGCTGCTGGAGGCCCTGCGGCCCGGCGAGCACCGGCTGGAGGTGCCCTGGCGCCCGCAGGCCCGGGGGCTGCAGCAGCCGGGGGGGCTGCGGCTCTGGAGCAGCGCGCCGCTGGGGCTGTTCCTCTGCTGGACCGTGTGGCACCCGACGGAGCCTCAGCTGATCGCCCCGGCCCGGGTGGCGGGTGCGGTGCGGGAGGCGCCGCTGGCCCTGGCCCGGGGGGAGCGGGCCGGCCGGGTGGAGCGGCTGGATGAGGGGGTGGACAGTTGGCATGACCTGCGCCCCGGCCGCCCGCAGGACAGCCCCAGCCGCCTGGTGTGGAAACTGTTGGCCCAGGGCCGGGGGGCCCAGGTGAAGCGCTTTGCCGCGGCAGCCCCCGAAACGCTCCTGCTGGCGGTCGAGCCCTCCCTGCCGCGGGAGCGGGCCCTGGAGCACCTCAGCGAGCGGCTCTGCCGCCTGCATCGCCAGGGTCTCTCCTATGGCCTGCTCTGGCAGGGGCAGGTGGTGGGGCCGGGGGAGGGGCTGGCCCACCGGGATCGCTGCCTGCTGCTGCTGGCGGAGGGGCCATGAGCCGCTGGCGGGCGGCGGCGTTGCTGCAATGGCTGGCCTTCGCCCTGTTGGTGGTGGGGCTGCTGGCCCTGCGGCCAGTGGATCTGCTCAGCAGCCTGGCGATCGTGCTCACGCTCCTCACCGGCCTGAAGCTGTGGGAGGCGCGGCGGCTGCCGGAACGGCGTCTGGTGGCCCTGCTGCAGTTGCTGAGCGCCGGGCTCCAGGCGGCCCTGCAGCCCGACCTGGCGGCCAGCCTGCTCCAGGCGGGCGCCGTGGTGGTGGCCCTGGCGGGCCTGCTCGCCCTGGAGGTGGGCGCTGCGGTGCGGTGGACTGTGCTGCTGCGGCGCAGCCTGGGGGTGCTGGTGGCGGCCCTCCCCCTGGCGCTGGTGTTGTTTCTCCTGGTGCCCCGGCTGCCGCCGGTGGGGGTGTTGCCGGGAGGGTGGGGTGCGGCGGCGGTGACGGGCCTCAGCGACACCCTGGAGCCCGGCAGCATCGCGGCGCTGGCCACCAGTTCGGCACCTGCGGCGCGGGTGTCGTTCGCTGCAGGGGTGCCACCGCCGCCGGAGGCGCGGCAGTGGCGGGTGCTGGTGCATGAGGGATTTGATGGCGAACGCTGGACCGTGCAGGTGGAGGATCCGGCGTTGGAGCTGCTGGGTTGGCGGCAGGTGCAGGAGGGCAGTGGCCCCCTGCGGCAGGTGTGGCTGAGTGAGCCCAGCCCCCTGGAGCGGGTGCCCTGGAGCGGGGCCGGCAGTCCCAGCAGCCGTCAGTTGCGGCCCACCCCCCAGGGGGAGCTGGTGCATCGCGGCACCCGGGGCCAGCGCCGGGCCTATGCCATCCGCGCCTCAGGGCTTCCGCGGCCCTGGCACCAGGAGCGGCCGGACCCCCGCCTGCTCACCCTGCCGGCGGGCACCAACCCGCGCCTGGAGGCCCTGGGCCGCGGCTGGGCCACCGGGCCGCCCATCGAACGGCTGGCGAGGGTGGAGCGATGGATGCGCGGCCAGGGTTTTCTCTACACCCGCCAGCCGGGCCGCCTGCCGGACGCCGCGCCGATGGACGTGTTTCTCTTTGAGCGGCGCCAGGGCTTTTGCGGCCATTTCGCCAGTGCCACCAGCGCCCTCCTGCGCGCCGCGGGGCTGCCGG
>JBJTQT010000260.1:0-2559 GCA_046075745.1 Cyanobium sp.
CCAGCTCCCGCACCAGGGGGGCCACGTCCTTCGGGGGGAGGAGGTTGTCCGCGGTGCGCTGGCGAATTTCCTCCGGCAGCAGGGGGCTGGTGGAGGCGATCACCTCATCGTTGAGCCGTCGCACCTGCTGCCGTGTGATCCGCTGACCCGATTGGGCGGCCTCGCTCACCAACTGCCTCACCTCCGGCCCCGCTTGGGCCGTCTCCAGAAACGCCCGCTTGGAGAAACGGTTGACACTGGCGTCATCCAGAAGGCCTTCCTCCATGAGGTTGTCGGCGGAATCCGCCAGCTGGATCAGCGTGTAGGCCCGGGTCTTGCTGATCTCATGGTCCCGCAGCCACTGAAGAAACCCCATCCCCCGGCCCTCACCGCCTCGCTTTTCCCGGTCCCGCACGGCCCGCAATATGCGGCCACGCCAGATCTCGGTCTGCAGGTCAAAGCGGTCGCACACGGCCCAGGCCTCCTCCAGGCGGGCCTCGAATTCCATGCTGCTGATCTGCTCGCTCTCCGGATCAGGCAGATCAAGGGCGAACGGAATGGCTTCGGGGAAGGCAGGAGCAGACAACAGGGTGGGGGAGGAGGATGTAGCGGATGCTGCCACGGTGACCCCACCAGCGGCGGACGACGAATCGTGACGCCGGGGGCCTCTCAGCGGGGGGGGGTGGGTATGGTCTTGTGAATCCTCCTGTGACCCGCTCACGAGCAATGGCCATCTCCCGCGGTGACAAAGTGCGCATCAAGCGTCCCGAGTCCTACTGGTTCAATGAGGTCGGCACCGTTGCCTCCATCGACACCTCCGGCATCCGCTACCCCGTTGTCGTGCGGTTTGAGAAGGTGAACTACAACGGCTACAGCGGCTCTGAAGGCGGAATCAACACCAATAATTTCGCCGAGACCGAGCTCGAAAAAGCCTGAGGCTCCCAAGCCTCCCTCCAGGATCAGCCTTGCCTGAGCTCCCCGAGGTCGAGACCGTCCGCCGGGGGCTTGAGCGTCACACGCTCGGAGTGGATTGGCAAAAGATCGAGGTGCTCCGTGCCCGGGCGGTGGCCAGCCCACCGGATCCAGCACTCTTCTGCCTGGGGCTGAGGGACACCCACATCATTGACTGGAGCCGACGCGGCAAATACCTTCTGGCCACCCTTCGCCATGAGGACGGAAGTTCCGCCGGGCACTGGGGAGTGCACCTGAGGATGACCGGTCAGTTTCTTTGGCTCGACACTCCCATCCCGCCCTGCCGGCACACGCGGGTGCGGCTCCTGAGTGCGGCGGGACAGGAACTGCGTTTTGTGGATACCCGCAGTTTCGGACAGATGTGGTGGATTCCCTCCAGCATCCCCCCTGAAGCGGTGATGGAGGGAATGGCCCGCCTGGGACCAGAACCCTTTGCCCCTGAATTTTCAGCCGCCTATCTTCGGGAACGGCTGGCGACCACCAGCCGAGCCATCAAAACCGCCTTGCTGGATCAGTCCCTGGTGGCGGGGGTGGGCAACATCTATGCCGATGAAAGCCTTTTCACCGCAGGGATTCGTCCGCACACTCCAGGGATGCGCCTCAGCCTGCGCAGGTTGAGGCAGTTGCGGGAGGCCCTGCTGGAGGTGCTGGAGGCCAGCATCAGCGCGGGGGGGACCACCTTCAGTGATTTTCGTCAGATCTCCGGGCTCAACGGCAACTACGGAGGGCAAGCCTGGGTCTACAGGCGAGCAGGGCAACCTTGTCGAAGATGTGGCACAACGATCCGTCTCGATCGACTGGGGGGCCGCAGCAGTCATTGGTGTGCCCACTGCCAGAGATGATGACTGTCACCGCCAACGCCGCCAGCTTCGCTGAGATGTTCTCCCCCCCTTGGGCGTCCGATCGCCAGCTGGAGGAAGCCTCCACCCTCTGCCAAGTGATCACCGCCATCCATCAGCGGGGCTGGTGCGATGGCACCGGAGGCAACTTCAGCAGGGTGCTCTCCAAAGCGCCGCTGGAGCTGCTGATGGCACCCAGCGGAGTGGACAAGAGGTCCCTTACGCCGGCAGACCTGATCGTGGTGAATGGGGAGAGCCAGGTGATCCACGGAGAAGGCAAGGCCTCAGCGGAAACGCTCCTGCATCTGGCGATCATTACGACCACCGGAGCCGGTGCTGTTCTGCACACCCATTCCCAAGCCGCCACCCTGCTCTCCCGGTTGACACCCATCCGCGAGGAAAGCCAAAACGTCAGCCATCTCTATCTGCAAGGACTGGAGATGCTCAAAGGGCTGGAGGGCATCCAGTCCCACACCCAGACGATCGCCATTCCCATCTTGGCGAACAACCAGAACCTGCAGGAGCTGAGCCAGGCTGCCGCCCCCCATCTTGCGGAGGCCCCCCACGGATTGCTGATTGCCGGCCATGGCCTCTATGCCTGGGGGGATTCCCTGTTCACGGCCCGCCGCCATCTCGAGATCCTGGAGTTTCTCCTGGAGCAGCATTGGCGCGAACTGCTGCTCAATGCGTTGCTCAGCCAGCAACCGGACGGACCATGAAGCCTGATCAAGCTTTCCGCCATGTGTTGCTGGATATCGAAGGCAGCACC